>DASSNL010000011.1:0-51467 GCA_035688075.1 Gemmatimonadaceae bacterium | reverse complement strand
AGGAACGGCAAGGGTTCAGGAGGCAGGGTTCAGGGTTCAGTGACTGCCTCGGGCGGAAAGATCTCTACTCCGAGGTAGTACCTGAACCCTGAACCCTGCCTCCTGAACCCTGTAGTTCTGAACCCTCAGGTTCTCACTGCTCTCTGCTTTCTCTCACTCCCACCAGCCGCCATACTGCCGATTGCATGAACCAGCTCCTTCATGTCCTCGATGGTAGACCTGAACCCAATGGGGCAGATGCGGAGGGAGAGGGAGTCGGCGAGGCGCGTGGTGGAGATCAGCCAGCGGCCGGAGGCGTTGATCTCGTTGGCGATGCGCTCGTTGAGCGAGTCGAGTGCGGTGGGGTCGGTGATGTCGTGGGGATGCGCGCGGAAGCAGAGAATACCCAGCGTGGCCGGGGAGAGAACCTCGAGCGAGCTCTCCTCGCGCACGAAGCGCTCGGCGTGGGAGGCGAGCTCCATGCTGTAGGCGATCGCTTCGCTCAACGCGTCCACGCCGTAGTAGCAGATGCTCAGCCAGATCTTGATGCCGCGCGCACGGCGGGTGAGCTGCAGGCCGTAGTCGGCGAAGTTCACCTCCGCGCCTGCGCTCTCCACATCCTGCAGGAACTCGGGGTGAATGCTGAACGCTTCGGTCAACCGACGCGGGTCGCGCACCATGAGGCAGCCGCACTCGAAGGGGGCGTAGAGCCACTTGTGCGGATCCATCGTCACCGAGTCCGCCAGCTCGATTCCCGCGAGGGCGCGGCGGCCGCGCTCGCAGAGTATGCCGAAGCCGCCGTAGGCCGCGTCCACGTGCAGCCAGAGCTGCTCGGTCCTGCACAGCTCCGCGAGCTCCCCCAGCGGATCGACGGCGCCGGTGTTCGTCGTGCCGCCGTTGCCCACCACCATGAGCGGCAGCAGCCCCTTCGCGCGGTCGGCCGCTATCGCGTCAGCGAGCTCGTCGAGCCGGATCCGGTGCTCGGCATCCACCGCTATCAGCCGCACGTTCTCGCGCGGGATTCCCGCCATCCACGCGGCACGGATCGACGCCGAGTGCGTCTGGTTCGACATGTAGAGCGTGAGCCGGGTGATGCTCGCGGGATCGGCGAGCGTCGCCTCGTGCCGCGCCGCGACGACCGCGGTGAAGTTCGCGTTCGACCCGCCCGACGTCAGCAGTCCGCCGCTCCCCTCCGGCATCCCCAGCCACTGGCGGAACCAGTCGAGCACCACCAGCTCCACTTCGTTCGGTCCCGACGCCATCGGCCACACGCCCGCGAAGAAGTTGAAGCCGGTGGCGAGCCAGTCGCCGAGCACCGCGGGGAAGGTGGGGCAGCTCGGCACGTACGCGATGAAACCCGGATGCGGCTCGCGCGCGGCGTGCGCGAAGATCCGTTCGCGCAGCGTGGCGAGGAGCGTGTCGAAGTCGGTTCCGTGCGACGGCGGAGCGGTCGCGATCAAACGTTCGGCGGTTGCGCGATCGACGACGTCGAGCACTGGCTGCTCGCGCAGCGTAGCGAGATGCTCGGCGACGAGGTCCGCGACATCGCGACCGAGCCGCTGCATCGTAGCGTGGTCGAGGTCGAGCGGTGAGCGGCGGTAGCGTTCGGTTGGCGGCATTCGGCGGGTAGAGCGGGTTGGCATGGACATTCCGGGGGAGCAGGGTGCCGGCCGGCACACCCGGTGCATCGACCCCGAGGTACAATAACCCGGCGCCAGCCATCGGCGCACTCAGGCAGTTGCTCTGAGTGCACGTTGGCGAAAGATCTGGCGCAGCTCAATGATGGAGGGAGTCACATGAACGACGCACGCTTGGCGTACTTACTCGGCGTTGCGGGGATCTCGCTGCTGGCGGCCGCCTGCGGCGGGGAGAAGGCCAACAACATGCAGGGATCCAACACCACGAGCACCGCGGCGCCCGCCGCAGCTCCTCCGCCGGCCACCGGCGCGGCTGCTGGCTCTACGGCCGCTGGCGGCGCGGTGGCCGGAAGCACCAGCACGCCGGGCGCAGCGGCGGGCAGCACCAGCGCCGCCGGTGCAGCGGGAGGCGCGCAGGGTGGCGGTGCCAGCAGCATCACTGCCGCCCAGGTAGCGCTCGGTGATAGTATCTTCCACGGTCAGACGGCGGGCGGGACCTGCTTCACCTGCCATGGCCAGGACGCAAAGGGCACCACGCTGGCTCCCAATCTCACCGACAAGACGTGGATCGATGGAGACGGCACCTACAACTACATCGTGCAGCGAGTGACGACCGGCGTGCCGCAGCCCAAGCAGTACCCGGCACCGATGCCGCCCAAGGGCGGAGCGAATCTGTCGGATGCCCAGGTCAGGGCGGTCGCCGCGTACGTGTATTCGCAGAGTCATCCCGAGGTCGGAAAGTAGATCTGATCACGCAAGACGCGCGGGACGCTGGACTCGGTACGAGAGTCGAACAGGACCCGACGCGGCCGCGCCCCGATCCGGATGTCACGGACGTCGCCGCTGCCGCCGCCGGGCTCTCCGCGCCGGTGTCAACGCCCCGTGGCCCTTCCTTCGTACGAGGTCTCTGGCGCATTGCCGCCGCCGACGCGTCGAGCGGGAACAGCGCCGAGCTGATACGCGACGGCCCGCGCACCTTCGACGCGATGATCGAGATGATCGACGGTGCAGCGGATTTCGTCTCGCTCGAGAGCTACATCTTCATGGGCGACAGCGTCGGTCAGCGCTTCGCCGATTCGCTCATCGCCGCGTCGCGGCGTGGCGTGCGCGTGCGTGTCATAGCCGACTGGATCGGGAGCAAGGAGACCCGGCGCGGCTTCTGGAATGCGATGCGTGAGGCGGGCGTGGAGGTGAGGATCTTCAATCCTCCCGGCTTCCGCCCCTGGCTCGGTCTGGTGCCGCGCGACCACCGGAAGCTCCTCGTGGCCGATGGAAAGGTGGGGCTCACCGGCGGGATCGGGATCAGCGAAGCGTGGAGCGGGGGGATGACGCGCAGGAGGACCGCTCCCTGGCGCGACACCGCCGTGCGCATCCGCGGTCCCGCGGCGCTCGACATGGCCCGCGCGTTCGATACGATGTGGCGCCGCGCGAACGACGAGGAGCGGCGCACGGCGCGCCGGCATCGACTGGTGCGCCGCTCGCGCGGCGCGGACACCGATCCTGCGCACTCCTCCGGCTCGGTGGTGGGGATAGTGGAAGGCGAGCCGTGGCGGCTGAGGGTCGCGCGCGCTCTCCAGATCCAGGCAGTTTCGGCGGAACGCTGTATATGGATCGCGAGCGCGTACTTCTATCCTTCGAGCGCGGAGCTCGAGGCGCTGGCGGGTGCCGCGCTCGACGGTGTGGACGTGCGGATACTCGTGCCGAGCAAGTACGACCATCCGTGGGTGCGCCGGTTCACGCGGCAGGTTTATCGGCAGCTGTTGCGCAACGGAGTACGGATCTGGGAGTGGAACGGGGTGATGATGCACGCGAAGACCAGCGTGGTGGACAGCCGCTGGGTGCGGGTGGGGTCCACGGATTTCAATCCGTTGGGGGTGGCGATCAACTACGAGCTGGACGCGTTGATCGAGGATCGAGCGCTGGGTCAGGAGGCGGAGGAGATGTTCCGTTCGGATCTGGCGGAGTCGACGGAGATCACCGAGTCGCAGGTGCGGACATTAGGCTGACCGGGCCCGCGATAGACAGCGGCGTTAGGCTGACCGGGGCGGCGTTAGACTGCGGCGTTAGACCGCAGAAGAGTGCGCGCGTTAGACTGACCGCCGCGCTCCTCTCCATATCGCTCTCCTTCGGTGCGCCGATCGCGGCTCAGAGCGCGGACACCATCGCGCCCGCCCAACCCGTCCTCGAGACCGACGACCTCGTCTACGCCGCCGGCGCCGCCCTCGTCACACTCGGCGCTGCGCAGATAGACCGGCCGGCCGCCAACTTCTTCCGCACCCACGGCCAGGAGAGCGTCGCGCTCCAGCGCACCTCGCACGTCGTGGAGGCGATCGCGCTGCCCGGCGCGTTCATCATCGGCGGCGGCCTGTACGTAGGCGGCAAGCTGGGCGACGACGACGGGATGGCCGACGCGGGACTGCACACCACCGAGGCCGTGCTCATCGCGAGCGCCCTCTCCAGCGTCATCAAGTTTGCAGCTGGTAGAGCGCGGCCGTACGTCTCGCACGACAGCAGCGGCGAGTTCCAGCTCATGCGTGGGTTACACGACGATCGCTACCGGTCGTTCCCGTCGGGTCACACCGTGATCGCTTTCGCCATGGCCGCGGCGGCAACGCAGGAAGTGGATCGCTCGGGTGGGCCAGTCTGGCTGGTCGGCGCCGCCACCTACAGTGGCGCCACGCTCGTGGGACTCGCACGCATGTACCACGACATGCACTGGGCGAGCGACGTGGTCATGGGCGCGGCGATCGGGATCTTCACCGGGCGGAGGGTCGTGCAGTGGCAGCACTCGAACCCCGGGAATCGGGTCGACCGGTGGCTGCTCGGCGTGTCGGTGCGAAGCGCCGGCGGTGGCGAGCGGGTGGTCGTGCCGTTCGTGATGCCGGTGAGGTGACGATCGCGTGAATGCCGTGCTGCTCCCGCGCGTGAGCTGCTGGCGGACCCTGCAGGCACGACCTTCGCGGTGCGAGCGGACCATGATCAAGAGGCGCTGTCGGTGGCTTGCGAGCCGATGCCGTCATCTCGTCGCACTGCTGTCACTCGCCGCCTTCACCGCGTGCCACGACAGTGGCGGCGAAGTGGCGCGAGTGTCACATGGATTATGCGATCTCCCTGTCTCATCGTGGCTCGTGCTCGGCCCTCTCCCGCTCGATACGGGGGCACTGCGGCTGGATCGCTGGGACATAGGCGATCCGGCGCTGGTATCGCCGGAAGCGGGCGACGTGCCCGTCGGGTCGCCAGGGCTGCGCTGGCACGGCGTGAGCTCCGATTCGTTGGGGCGCGTGGACCTGTACAACGTATTTCCCGGCGCCTCGCTCGACGATCGCGCCGCTTACGCGATCACCTACATCGCGAGCCCGGAGCCGCGTACCGTGCGGATCGCGGTGGAGAGCGACGACGCGGTGGTGGTGTGGATCAACGGCAGACGCGTGCTGCGCAACGATGCGGCGCGCGAGCTGAGGTCGGGTGCGGACACCATCACGATACCGTTGGCGGCTGGCGTCAATCGGCTGCTCTATCGCGTGGTGAATAGAGGCGGGGACTTCGGGCTCGGCGCGCGATTGCTGAACGGGAGCCCGGATCCGACCGGGGATCTGTACACCGGTGCGAGCGAGTCCGCCGTGAAGGCGGTGGCCGCTGCTACGTGGGGACCGGGAGGCGCGGCCGGCTCAGGTGGCGCGAGTGATTCGAGGAACACGTCCGCTTCGCACCCCGCGCGGATCGCGCTCGGGCCCGCGGTGATGGAATCGCGTGCACGGATCGAGAATGGCGTTGGCGATTCGTCGTCCGCGCTCATCGCGCCTGTCCGCGTGTGCGTCACGCGGCGCGTCCGGGATCTCGGCGAGATCTCGCTCGTGGCGGGGTCGGATACCGAACTGGTGCCGGAGGCCGAGGTCGGGGAGCCGGCAATCGTCACGCTTCACGCCCGCTGGGCGGAGCTCGCTCGCGCGGTGCTCGCCGGTCAGTCTAACGTGACGGCTCGCATCGGAGACACCGCCGTCGCCAGCCTCCGTCTCCCGGCGACGTCGGGCGCGCTCCTGACACTCCTGTCGCGGCCGATGGGTATCGACGTCTGGCGCGGTACGCGGGGTGGTGACGGCGGTGTACGCGCGTGGCTCGCGAGCTTGCGCGGCAGCGTTAGACTGACCGACAGTACGGACTCCACCACGCGAGAGCGAATCGCGCGCCTCGATGCGCCGCTTCACGTGCCGTCGGTGCTGGGCGGCCTCACGCTCGATGCATACGTTGCCGAGTTCGGGCGGGGAGCGAGCTTCGCGGTCGACGGGCGACGCGTGACACCCGACTCGCTCGGGATGGTCACACTCTGCGCGGGCTGCCGAGCGGGCGCGCCGCTCAGCGTGTCCATCGCGAAGGTGAGTCCCCCGTGGTGGGATGCGCCCCTCGTGCGAGTGCGCGAGCCGGGGTGGCGCGAGGTCCACGATGGCGCGATATGGGCGCGCTACTTCACCGGCGATCAAACGCTCGCGCTCCCCGACAGCGACGTGGCGCGAGAGCTTCTCCGGGCGGCGCTCGATCCGGCGAAGAAGGAGTACTTAGCGGCGATCGACGACTGGACGCGTCGGCTCGCACCGGCTTCCGCGCGGGTCCGCCGCGACACGATCGACCTCGTGGGCCACTCGCACATCGATGCCGCGTGGATGTGGCGCTGGCGCGAGGGGAGAGAAGTGGTGGATGCGACGTGGGCGACCGTCACGAAGCTCATGACCAAGTATCCTGACATGCACTTCGCCGCGTCGTCCGCTCAGTACTACGCCTGGCTCGAGAAGTACGATCCCGAGCTGCTGGGGCGCATCCAGGCTCTGGTACGCGAGGGGCGCTGGGATCCGGTGGGCGGCTGGTGGGTGGAGAGCGACGCGAACATCCCTTCGGGGGAATCGCTCGTACGCCAGGCGCTCTACGGTCAGCGCACTTACATGCGCCTCTTCGGCAAGACGTCGCGTGTAGCGTGGCTCCCCAACACCTTCGGCTTCGCCTGGTCGCTCCCGCAGATCCTGCGCAAGAGCGGCTTCCAGTTCTTCGTGACCGAGGAGATGCGCTGGAACGACACCGACGCCTGGCCGGCGAAACTGAACGCGTTCTGGTGGGAGGGGCCCGACGGGTCGCGCATCTTCACCGACATGATTTACTCGTACGATCACGATCTCTCGCCGCGCCGGCTCGCGAAGGAGTTCACCGTGACGCGCGACTCCAGCGCATCGCGGCGAATGCTCACGGTGTACGGAGTCGGCGATCACGGAGGCGGTCCGACGATGGCGATGCTCGATCGCGCGCGAAACCTTCAGCGGATGCCCGGCTTCCCCGTGGTGCGCGATGCCTCGCCCGACTCGTCGCTCTCGCGCATGCGGCTGGACGCTCGCGACGGTCCGGTGTTCCGCGACGAGCTCTATCTCGAGTACCACCGCGGCGTGTACACGACCCAGGCCGAGATCAAGAAGCGCAACCGCGAGCTCGAGGCGTTGCTCGTAGCTGCGGAAGCGGCAGCGGCGATCGCGCCGGTGCCGTACCCGCACGACTCTCTCCGCGTGGCGTGGGAGCGGGTGCTCTTCAACCAGTTTCACGACATCCTTCCAGGCACGGCGATCGACTCGGTGTACCGCGACGCCGAGTCGGACTACGTGCGCGCCGAGTCCATCGCGCGGAGGGCACTCGACCGCGCGCTCGTGGCGATCGCCGGCTCGCTCGACACGAGGCCCACGAGCGCCGGCGGCGTTCCCTACCTGGTCTTCAACTCCAGCGGTCACACTCGCACGGATGTCGTTCGCATCCCCGCGGGTGCGGGCGCGCAGGCGCGCGACGGTGAGGGGCGGGTGCTGCCGAGCGTGATTCGCGACTCGGTGCTCGAGGTGCTGGTGAGCGATGTGCCGGCGCTGGGAGCGAGTGTGATCTTCGTGCGATCCGGCGAGCCCGCGTCGCCGATTGCGGGGGCGATGCAGATTGCGGCCGGCGGTGCTCCACACGGCTCGGCGGGAGCGGTGTCGGCGAGCAGCGAAGCGCGCGACGTCGGCCCTGGGCCCCCGACGGACAGCAGCGGCGGTCCCGTGCTCGAGAACGACGCGATGCGCGTGGAGATCGATCCCGCCACGGGGAGCATCGCGCGTCTCTACGACAAGCTGCACGGCGTGAGCGCGCTCAAGCCCGGCGCGGGGGGGCTCGTGCTGATCGAAGACCGCCCGCTGCTCTGGGATGCATGGAACATCGACAACCTGAACGGAAAGCGCGCATGGGTCGACCAGAATGTCCGTATCGGTCCCGTCGAGCGTACGCCGCTCGGTCAGAGCATCGCGGTCACACGCGGGCGCGACAGCACGCAGGTGGTCCAGCGTTACGAGCTGCGCACCGGTTCCGATCGACTCGACATCCACTTCACGATCGGGTGGCACGAGAGCCATCGTCTCCTCAAGCTCGCGGTGCCGCTCGGCTTTCACATCGACTCCACGAGAGCCGAGATCCCGTACGCGTCCATCTCGCGTCCCACGCGGCCGCGCACCCGGCGAGACAGCGCGCGATTCGAGACCCCCATGCAGCGGTGGGTGGATGGTTCGGAGCGCGCGTACGGCGTGGCGGTGGTGAACGACTCGAAGTACGGCTACAGCTCGAGTGGCGACACGATCTTCGTCACGCTGCTGCGAAGCCCCAAGTCGCCTGATCCTCACGCCGACATGGGGACGCACGCATTCGATGTGAGCATCGTGCCGCACGCAGGCGACTGGCGTGCGCCGGAGATCCGTCGTGCGGCGGCATCGCTCAACCAGCCATTCATCGTGGCGCCGGTGCCGGTGCACGCGGGTGAGCGGCGGAGCGCGGGATGGATCACCATCGAGCCGTCGAGCATTGAGCTGGGGGCGTTCAAGCGTGCGGAGGATGACGATCGCTACATCGTGCGGCTGGTGGAGACTGACGGGAGGCGCGTGGTGGCGCGACTGACCTTCGGAACGCCCATGTCGGCGAACGAAGTGGACCTGCTCGAGCGTCCGGTGGCCGGAGGATTCCATGCGTGCGGGAGGACCATCGACGTGCCGCTCGGCGCGTTCGGGATCGGGACGCTCACGCTGCAGCCGGAGACGGCGGAGGATGCGGCGAGCGCAAATTGTCGGTGAGTTCCGGTGTGCGGCGTTGAATTGGTGGACGCCGCCGGCATTCGGTGGTGCTCGCAGGCCCTCCCGGCGCCATCGTGTCGCTCATGGACAGGAGATCATCGACTCTGATCGGGGCTCTGCGCGAGGAGCTCGGCGCCAGACGCGCGAGCCCACGCACGGTGGAAGCGTACGAGATGTGGGCGAGGCGCTACGTTCGCTTCCACGGTCGCCGACACCCCCGCGCAATGGGGCACGCCGAGGTAGCGGCATTTCTGGAGCATCTGGCGAGCGAGCGCCAGGTGGCGGCCGCGACGTACAACCAGGCGAGATCGGCCCTGCGCTTTCTCTATCGAGAGCTGCTGAAAGAGGACGCGCCGTGGCTGGACGACATTCCCCGAGCAGGTCAGCGGCAGCGTCTCCCGATAGTGCTCACGCGCGACAGCGTGGATCGTGTGGTGGCGCAGCTCGGCGGGATGGCGCGGCTGATCGTGCTCCTGATGTACGGCAGCGGCCTCCGCCTCCTGGAGGCGTGCGCGCTGCGCGTGCAGGACGTGGATCTCGTTCGGCGCGAGGTCTTCGTGCGCGACGAGCATGGCCAGCGCCATCGAATCACGAGACTCTCCGACGGCTGCGCGGCGGCGCTCGCGCCGCACATCGAGGCGGTGTACGAGCTGCGTCGCCGCGAAATCGCGGCCGGACGGGGCTACGTGGTTCTCCCTCGCCAGTTCTGGCGCGCCGGGCCCGCCGTGCGGCGCGACTGGAGATGGCACTGGCTCTTCCCCGCTACACGTGGGTATCGCGTCACGTTCACGTCGAAGTGGGTTCGTCACCACCTGCACGAGACCGTGGTTCAGCGCGCGGTGGCCGCGGCCGTACGTCGCGCGAAGCTGGGGAAGCTGGGCCAGGGGGTGAGCTGCCATACCTTCCGACATTCGTTCGCAGTGCATCTGCTCGAGATGGGCTACGACGTTCGGATCGTGCAGGAGCTACTCGGCCACCGGGACGTGAGTACCACCATGCTGTACAGCCGCCTGGTGCGCCAGCCGGGGAAGTCGGTGCGCAGTCCTGCCGATCTCCTCGCGTTGCCGGTAGCGGCGCCGGGGAAGTCGTTGGCGGTGTTCACTCCGGCTGCCGGTTCTGATCTCGATTGCCGGACTGGGGTTCGAGCTGGAGCCGATGGAGTGCGGGCGGGCGGCCTCGCCACGGCAGCAGGCGGGATCGACCGGGGTGGAAATCCGGGGGGCGGGGGTGTGTCAGCGGGGGCTCCGGAGTCGCGGGGCGTTAGGCTGACCGAGTCCATCAGCCTAATGCGCCGCCGGCTCATCGAAGGACGCCTGGTAAAGCCACCCTGGCGCGAGAGTTCTACCTGACCGAAGACGGATGCGCCACGACACGTTAGACTGACCTGCACTGTCAGCCTAACACAGCTGATATCCCATATCGCCGCTGCCTAATCCTGACCCCGTAAGCGCCTAGAGGTGCCGATGCCAGTCGAATTCCGCGTAATGACCCCGACCGACTACCAAGCGGTGATCGCGCTCTGGCGAACCACGGAGGGCGTCGTTCTCCGAGACATCGATCGGCCGGAGGCCATCGCGCGCTACCTCGAGCGGAATCCAGGCTCGAGTTTCGTCGCCGTCGACGGCGGACGCCTCGTTGGCACTGTGCTTTGTGGCCACGACGGCCGGCGGGGCTACCTCCAGCATCTCGCCGTGGACCCGCCTTACCGGCGGCAGGGCATCGGTCGCGCACTCGTCGAGCGGGCACTGGACGCACTCCAGAGGTTGGGCATCCTGAAGTGCCACCTCATGGTGCTCCCCGGAAACGAGACCGCACGTGCCTTCTGGGCCTCGATCGGCTGGACCGAGCGACCCGATGTGATACTCATGTCCCATGTCCCGGCTGACGCGCCGAATGCCTGACGTGGATCCCCGACGGCACGTCGAACAGACCGCCGAACCGGGCGTGCGCGGAGGATCACTGAAGTGATGACGGTCGAACGCCTGGCGAGCGTCGCTGGCGATCAGCATCTTGTCTCCACTTGCCACGATTGATCGCGCGCCGCTCGGCTCTGCTTCAGCCGGCCACCCGAGGCTTCACCGTGACAGAGAATCTCTCACGTACCGCAGCCTTGCTCGAGCGCGATGTCACGCGCACGCTCGGCCCCGGGCATCGACACGTGATCGCTGCCGCCAGAGCGAATGTGGAGGCCCTCGATATCGAGGATGGCGATGCGAAGCTCGTCGACGATGTTCAGCAGGTATTCCATGATACTTTCGTCGACACGACCTGGCCGGCGTGTCCACGGCACCGCACGCATCTCTTGTGGTATGCGGATGGCGTATGGCGGTGCGAGCAGGAAGGAGCGATCGTTGCACCACTCGGCGAGCTGCCAGCGAGCTCGCGATCTTCCGGCTGACGACTGACTCCTCGCTAGTAGCGCGGGAGCGTGGATCATGTCGATGAGCGCCTGGCGAGGTTAGAATGACCGGCCGCTTTCGCGCCTGGCGAGTCGCCGCGCAACAGAGCATGACACTGGAGTAGCTCTCACCGCCTCGTTCAATTGACCACTCACGAACTGGTTTCGCTCTTCGAGCGAGCCTTGACGCTGGTACTTCCCGAGTCGCGCGATTGGGAGCGTGAGTGGTCGCGCTACGGCTGGTCGGTCGAGACATTCTCGTCGACCGCGCCAGACGGCAGGAAGCTCGCCGTCGGGATAGGTGGGCACGAGATCACGGTGTATTTCTTCGTCGGCCCTACTGGCACAGGACGTGGACCGTACGAGGCCAATGGCACTGTGCCGGAAGGGGACGAGACCGGGTTTCTCGAAGAGGGCGCACGTTTCGTGGCTGATCTGGTGGAGGAGCGACTGGTACTCGTATCTCGGCAGGGCTGGCTCAGGGGTGGTACGGATTTCATCGAGCCGGCGGAGCTGACGCCGGAGCTACGGCGACGATTGGAGTGGATCGCCTCGTGGCGCGGGACGTACGACTGGAGAGCTCCGCGGTGAGATGCGTGCTTCGCCGCACATATTTCGAATACCTCCATCACGATCAGATGACCGACACGATCCACGTCACACTCGCCGTTCCACTCCCGCGCTCCGATGCGTTCGCACTCTTTGCGCAGCGACTCGCTCGATGGTGGCCCCGCGAGTACACGTGGAGCCAGGATGTTCTGGAACACATCGGCATCGAGCCGCGTCTCGACGGACTCTGTTACGAGCGCGGACCGCACGGCTTTCGATGTGACTGGGGGCGAGTACTCGCATGGGAACCACCCGGCCGGCTGACGATCGCCTGGCAGATCAGCCCGCGGCGCGAACCCGAGCCGGATCCGGCTCGGGCCAGCACGGTCGAGCTGCGCTTCGACGCCGAAGACGACGGACGAACGCGAGTGACGCTCGAGCATCGTGACTTCGACCGTCACGGTGCTGGGGCAGATGAATATCGTGCAGCGCTCGCGTCCGAGCAGGGCTGGCCGTACATTCTGAGCCGCTACGCGGCCGCTGCAGATTGACTTACCGGGAAGAGTACCTTGGCCCCTGGTTCTCGTCGCTAGTCCTCTGATGAACACTGCTTCCTTCTTCTTCTCCGGATGGCGATCGCTCGCGCGGATCGTGTTGGTCGGCGCGCCAGCTTATCTGTTTCTACTTGCTCTCCTGCACTTTGCGGGGAAGCACAGTCTCGCCAAGACCAACGCCTACGGGCTGGTAGTCACGGTCGCCCTCGGTTCGGCGCTCGCGTCCGCGGTACTGACGAAGCAGGTGACCCTGGCCGACGGCGTTGTCGCGATCGCACTACTCCTCGGTCTGCAATACCTGCTGTCCACCCTGATCAGCCGCTGGAGCTGGGCGGACGGACTCTTCACGCAGAAGCCGGCACTCCTGGTTCGCGATGGACGACTCGTGGAGGATGCCCTCGAGCGAGAGCGCGTGACCGAGTCGGAGATCCTCGCCGCTCTCCGCCAGAGCGGGATCGACTCGATCGAGGGTGTCGGCGCAGTGATACTGGAGGCCGACGGCTCGTTCAGCGTCATCCGCGCCGTGGGTCCATCACCTTCGGCATTGAAGGACGTGAAGGGCATCGGATCGCAATGAATGGGCTCGTCCTCACCGTACTGGATGATCGCTTCGCGCTCTGTCGGCTCCCTGCCGGCGCGGAAGTGCCCGCATGGGTGACGCATGCGGCCGCGTTCCTCACCGTGAGTCGTACTCCTACGGAGCTATCGATTGTCGCCGACGAGCGCGCGGTACCCACGGAGTTGGATGCACGGCGCGGCTACCGTGCGCTCCGGGTAGAAGGACCACTGCCGCTCGAGCTGGTGGGTGTGCTGGCGGCACTCGCCACTCCGCTGGCCGCCGCGGGTGTACCGATCTTTCCGGTTGCCACATACGACACCGACTATCTGTTCGTCCCGGGTGGGGAGCTGGCGGATGCGGTGGCGGCGCTCGTGGCGGCAGGGCATCGCGTGATGGATGCGACTGGGGCTGCGCGCGGTCAGTGACCGCAGCGGATTGCAGCCGATTGTACCGATTCATTCTGGCTCACACTGCCGTGGGAGCCGAGGGTTATGCATCGCCCGGTGCGTTAGGCTGACCGAGCTCGGTCAGCCTAACGCACCGGGCGGGCCCGCCATCGGCGGCTGCAACTCGACTTGCAACCTCGGGTTGGGGCTATCGCACGGTTCGGTCGGGGTGCATTAGGCTGACCGGGGCGGTCAGTCTAACGCGTCGCCAAGCAAGAGCTTCCGTGAGAGATGCCCCCGACGCCTGTGCGGTTAGCGATTCTCGAGAAGCAGCAGCCTAACCCCACCTCCCGCACCGGCCGCGTATCGGTCGCTCAGGACGCGCGCTCCAACGCTGTCACGCAGTGCCGACGGAGACTCGCCGTACAACCGCGAGCGGTAATCGAGCACCAGCCATGCGCGCGCGCCGGAGCCGCCGGGAAGCGAGCTCGCGATCGGCGCACGTGAAGGCACTCCGCGTACCGGCGCGGTATGCTCGTTCCGCAGATAGTACGACAGTGGCTCGCCCGCCTCGGGCGGTTGCACGAGGATGACGCTTGCACGACTCGAATCGCTCGACAGCGCGCGGGCCACCGGGCGATAATCGCTGTCGCGCCCATCGATTCGCCCGTAACTCCGTATCCCGAAGCCAGTGGTCAGCACGAGAGCTCCCAGCGCTATCGCCGCGGCTACGGTGCCGGATTCCTCTGCCATGCGCGTCAACCCGTAACCGATCATAAGGAACAGGAACGGACTGACGAAGAGGAAGTATCGAGTGAGGTCGAGCTGCTGCGACACGGACACGATGGTTCCGATCACGAGCGGGACCGCCACGGCAAGCGCCACCGCCCGCCGGGGGCCGCGGAGCATGCGCGAACCGCCGGCACCGAGCAGGAGAGCCACCACGATCAGAGTGAGCGGCTGTACGAGGAAGAGCTCGAGGAAACGCGAGAACGCCGGCTCGCTCGGGTAGCGCTGAAATTCCGCCGCCGCCGCGGCGAAGTCGTGAGCGTAGTAGTACACCCCGTGCAGCGCCACTAGCGGATACTCGAAGAGGGCGCGCAGAGAATCCGCTACGCTGAGCGCTCCACGCCACCCCTGGCTCGCGCCGGCGGCGCCGAAGCGGACGGTGAGGAGGTAGAGGAGGAACGCGATGGTGATCGCGGAGTTGGCGACGATCCATGCAGCGGCGGCGCGCCCCGCGCGCCAGCCGCGCCGTGCCAACAGCCAGAACGCATCAATGTTCACCGCCAGAATGAGCGTCGCCGAGATGATGTTGGTGTAGACCATCACAGTGCCGGCGATCGCGTACCAGACGAGAGCGCCCGGCGCGGACGTTGCGTCTCGCCAGCGCAGGTAGGCGAGGAAGTAGAGTGCGGCGAAGAGCGTGAGCAGCATGTACATCCGGGCTTCCTGGGCGAAGTAGAGCTGCAGCGGGGAGAGGGTGAGGAGCACGGAGCCGAGCAGCGCGGCGCGCCGGGAGAACGTACGCATGCCTATGACGTACGTCACCGGTATCACGAGCACACTGGCGATCAGCGACGGCGCGCGGAGCGCCGCCTCCGAATCGCCGAAGAGCGACATCCATAGTTTGAGGAGCACGAAGTAGAGCGGGCCGAGCGGGCTGGACCTGAGATTGTCCATCATCGCTCCCCAGGGGAGCCGCGCCACGTTCCACGAGTTGGCTTCGTCCAGCCAGATATCGGTGGCGCCGATCCCTTTCACGCGCAGCACGAGAGCCAGGAGCATGAGCGAGCACACGACGATCACCGCGGTACCCGGTCGCCGCGGAACGGCGACGCTGGCAGAGCGTGCGCGCGAGCTGGTCGCTCCGATCGTGGCAGTGGTGCTATTCATCTTCCTCTACTGGGGAAACCACCAGGATGTCCGCGCGGAGACTGGTGGTGTGCAGCGGGTCACGCTCTCGCAGAAGGACGCGGACTTCAACATCATCCCGCCCGTGCGCGGCGGCGCGGTAGGCTCGGTCTGGTACCCCGCGCACGCTCCGGCACTCACTTTTCAGCTTCTCGCTTCCGGGCTCCGTCCGCATCGGCGCTATCTGCTCGAGCTGTCGGTGGACGGCACCATCTACACCGTGGCCAGCCATGCGGCCAGCGGCAGCGGCGAGCTCTCCATCGACTCCACGATCACGGTGTTCGAGGAAGGCGCGTGCGTGGGCGACAACTACGATCCGCCGCGGTCCGTGCACGGTGAGCACGAGATCAAGTTCTGGCTCAAGAACGATGGAAATCCTGTGAGCGGGACGATGGCGGGCCGACGGTCGTCGTCGGCCGCGGGCTCATCGCTTCCATGCCACGGGAACGGCGACGGCGATTACAGCTACGTGCTTCTGGAGAACGCCGTGGCGCACTTCACCGGCGACTAGAGCTCGCCACAGTGCAGCGATTGTGCCGTGGGTACGGGCCGCGCGGCTCGCAGCCTAACGTCCGCGGTGCCTGCAGCCTAACGCACCGTGAACCGCGCCAGCCTATTCTCCAGCAGCGCGTACTTGTAATTCCCGTCACCATTACCCGTGCACCGGAGCTCCGCCTCCCCAGCGCCGCCGCCACCCGGCACCGGCTGAGCACCGCTCGCCGCGTTCCCGTCCCGCTTGAGCATGAAGCCGAGCGAGTAGCTCCGACCCGACTCGAAGCTCACTGGCGGGTCGTAGTTCCTGCCCACGCACGTGCCCTCCGCCACTCCTGAAAAGGCGCTGTCCAGTGTGATGCGCCCACCGTCGTCGGCCGGGATGCTCGCCACGTCGTACACGGTGCTGTCCACCTGGATTTCGAAGATGTACCGCTTCCCCGCCTCGAGATCCTCAGCGCTCAGCCGCAGCTCCAGACGCGACCCGGTCGGCGTGTACCAGACCGATCCGGTCGGGCCGCCGAAGAGCGACGTCACTGCGCTCAACCCACCCTTCTGCACGAGCTCAACCTGCTCGAAAGCTCCCTGCCGCGCCGGCTCGTCGTTCCGCCACGGCTTCATGAAGACGAGGACCACGATGATGGTAAGCACGATGGGCAACACGAGGAAGCGAAGGAGCTCGCTTGCCGGGAATCGCCGGCGACCGGATCTCGAAGTTGACATGGGCCTCAAGATATCCCGCGAATGATGACCCCGCGAACCACCACCCGGAGGGGGCAGGGCGCAGGCTGGCACCGATTACGTCGCCCACTCGTACCAACCAGTGGGACACTGACGGTGTCGAAGAGATGGAACCCACTACCATACTCAACCATCGGGCCAACTGGATGGGCAAATCGAGCTCGTCGATCTACCGAAGCAAGTCGCCGCAACTTCTCGTCGGCTGTCTGCTCGTTCTCTCCACACTTCCGGCCGCCGGCCGTGCACAGGATCCGACAGCGCGAACCGAGGCACGCCAGCCGTCGCCGACCACCCCCTCGCGCCTCACGATTGCCGCCTCCCGGATCGCGGGCGACGCGCCCACGATAGACGGGCGACTGGACGAAGCCGCCTGGCGATCCGCGCCGGTAGCCGCCGACTTCGTCCAGCAACGTCCCAATCCCGGCGCTCCCGCCACCGAGCGCACCGAGGCGCGCGTCCTCTACGATGACGATGCCGTGTACATCGGCATGTGGCTGTACACCGACAACCCGTCGGGCATTGCCACCGCCATCGCACGCCGCGACTACACGGGCTACTCGGATTGGGCACAGGTGATGATCGACAGCCATCACGACCGCCGCACGGCGTTCCGCTTCGCCGTGAATCCGTCGGGCGTGCAGAAGGACGCGCTCGAGTACGACGACGGCCGCGGCGAGGACGTGAGCTGGGATGCGGTCTGGCAGGCGGCCGCGCACACCGACTCCGCCGGATGGACCGCGGAGTTTCGCATCCCACTCTCGCAACTCCGCTTCACGACGCGCTCGCACACCCCCGACGGCTCGGCCGCGCCCGGGCAAACGTGGGGAATAGACTTTCTCCGCGACATCGCGCGCCTCAACGAGCGCGACTACTGGGCGCCGCTTCCCGCCGACGGATCCCGCATGGTCTCGGTCTTCGGCGACCTCACCGGCCTCGCGGGACTGAGCGCGCCGCGCCGTCTCGAAGTCCTTCCGTATACGCTCGCCAGCGTCACCAACGCGCCAGCGGTCCCGAACGATCCGTTCTTCCACCAGAACGACATCAACACCAAGCTCGGCGCCGATCTCAAGTACGGTCTCACCGGCGATCTCACCCTCACAGCCACGGTGAACCCGGACTTCGGCCAGGTGGAGGCCGACCCGTCGGTGGTGAACCTAACCGCCTTCGAGACTTTCTTCCCCGAGAAGCGGCCGTTCTTCGTCGAAGGGTCGGACCTCTTCGAGTTCAATATCGGCTTCCCCTTCAACGATCCGAACTTCAACTCCGGCAACGACCGCCCCTTCTACACGCGCCGCATCGGCCGCGCACCACAGGGCGGAGCTCCGGACTCCGCCGTCTTCGTGGACTCGCCCGAAGCATCCACGATACTAGGCGCAGTGAAGCTCTCCGGAAAGACGGCGCGCGGCTGGACGCTGGGGTTCATGGATGCGCTCACCAAGCGAGAGCGCGCCGACTACACAGGCCCGTCGGGCGAGCAGCTCAGCGCTCCGATCGAGCCACTCACCAACTACGCCGTCGCGCGCGTGCGGAAGGACTTCCGAGAGGGCGAGAGCTCCGTGGGTGGAATATTCACCGCGGCCGACCGCAGCATCGACGATGCGACGTTGAGCTTCCTTCCCGAGCACGCTTATACGGGGGGGCTCGATGGTCTGCACCGCTTCGGAAGCGGTAACTACCAACTCACCGGCTCGGTGCTGGGGAGCTACGTGCGCGGCGATCCCACCTCCATCTCGCTGGTGCAGAGCGCTGCAGGGCACTATTACCAGCGGCCCGACGCGTCGTACATCGACTTCGATCCCGCGCGCACCTCGCTGGGCGGCTACGCTGCCAGCGCCGACGTGCAGAAGATCGCGGGCGGCCACTGGCGCTGGGAGCTCGCGGGCCACGCACGCTCGCCGGGATTCGACATGAACGACATGGGCTTCGAGCAGTCCGCCGACTGGCTGCTCGAGGGGGCGCTGCTTCAGTACGTGGACTTCGAGCCCAGCAAGCACGTGCGAAACTGGGATCTGTATACGCTGCACATGGGTGGCTGGAGCTTCGGCGGCGAGCGCCGTACCACGAGTCTCGGCATCGGCGGCGACATCACTCTCCTGAACAACTGGGGCGGTTACTTCAACGCCGTGCACCAGTTCTCCGCGCTTTCGATAGACGCGCTGCGCGGAGGGCCGGCGCTCGTCACGCCGGCGTTCGACGCGCTCTCCTTCGGCATCAACAGCGACCCGCGCAAGCCGGTCAACGTCCAGCTGAACGGCAGCATTCTCTACGAGGGCGAGACCGCGCGGCGATCCTTCTACGTAGAGCCGGATCTGAGCATCCGGCCGAGTGGACGCTTCGAGTTCACCGTCGGGCCGTTCGTCGAGTGGAACCGCCACCCGTGGCAGTACGTGGCGCAGCTGCCAGCGCTCGGGAGCACGCGCTACCTCTTCGGCCGCATAGATCAGACGACCGCGGCGCTCACGCTCCGCGCCCGCTTCAGCGTGACGCCCACGCTCTCCTTCCAGTTCTACGGCGAGCCGTTCATCAGCGCGGGCGACTACTCGGAGTTCAAGGACGTGGCCGAGCCGCGCGCGACTCGCTTCGATGATCGCTTCCACACCTTCACGCAGTCGGAGCTATCGTACGATGACAGCACGGGCGTGTACGGCGTGGATCTCGACGCCGATGGCGCGAGCGATCTCCAATTCGCCAACCCGAACTTCAACTTCAAGCAGTTCCGCTCGACGGCGGTGGTCCGCTGGGAGTACCGGCCGGGCTCGACGCTCTTCGTCGTGTGGAGTCAGGGGAGATCGCAGTTCGCGCCCACGGGGAACTTCGAGCTCGGCCACGATACGCGCGAGCTCTTCGACGCCCCGGCGACGAACATCCTTCTCGTGAAGTTCAACTATTGGCTGAGCCTGTGAACTCCACGCTTTTCTGCTCGTGGAGCACGTAGTCGAAGCGGCCGTCGCCATTGCCGGCGCAGGGGAGCGGCCGCGACGCCGGGCCGGTCACCGAGCTCTCCGCCGAGCTCTCACCGGGGCTCGAGCCATCACGCTTGAGCCGCACGCCCACGGTGTGCTCGCCTGACAGAGCGACGGGCGGAGTGCCCACCGCGCCCACGCAGTAGCGGTCCAGGAACGTGTGCAGGTCGCCGTGGCCGAGCACGCGGCCGTTCTCGTCGGCCATCACGCTGCCGGCTGCGTAGTTGAGCGAATCGTCCACGTTGAGCTCGAGACGATAGCGCACACCGGGTTCGAGCGCCTGCGCGCTCAGATACCACTCGAAGGAGTCGCCGGAGGGGCTGTAGTAGAAGATCCCCCCCGGCCCGCTCTGAGCGTCGGGCGCGCTCGCCGCCTGGTTCGATGCCACGAGCACCAGCGAGTCGAACCCGGCAGGCGCCCGGGGCGGCATCTCGCTCTCGAGGATCGTGTCCGAACGCGACAACGCCGGCTCCGATCCGCCACAGCTCAGCATGCCGGTAGAGCCAGCGACGATGAGAACGATCGCGATCCCTCTACCCACGCGCTGCTTGCGAGACGCCACCGCCGTCGGGATCTCCGCGGGCACTGCAGCGAGCGCGGGACCCGAGTCCACCGCGAGCTCCAGCTTCCGGCTACCGAGCCCACTCACGATATGGTGCCTGATGGAGTAGAGCGCGATCAGCAGATATCCACCGGCAAATAGTACGAGGAAGGGAAGCGCGCCGTACTCCTTCACCCAGATGGCGTAGCCGATGGCCGTCAGCGTGTACATCCCCAGCACCAGCTCGCCTATCGTGCTCCAGCGGATCGGACTGCGGTAGCGCTTCTCCTTCCAACTCTGTCCGCGGCCGGTGATGTGATACTTCGGCGTGCGGATGAACGGGCTCTTCTTCCCGAGGAGCCCCTCGAGTGCCGCCTGTGCGTTGTTGACACTGAGCCCGATGGACGCTCCCAGGAAGAGCGGGAAGCAGAGCACGCGTGGTATCCACCTCGCGTGTCCCGCTCGCTCCGCCTCGGCGTAGTACGCGAAAGTGCCGAAGAGCGAGAAGAGGAAGTACGCCGAGAGCGGCCAGAGGACGCGCACGTCGTATTGGTGGGCCGCGATGACCATCAGCGGGTTGAGCAGCCCTACCAGGAGAAGAAACGGATAGGAGCTGTTCCCGAGGAGGTGCGCGGTGCCCTGGAGCTTGTCCCAGAAGGGGATCTTCGCTTTCCAGAGCGCGGGGAGGAGCTTGCGCGCCGTCTCCTGCGTCCCTTTCGTCCAGCGGAACTGCTGCGCCTTGAGGCCGTGGATGTCGGCCGGGAGCTCGGAGTCGCAGGTGAGATCCCATACGTACTTGATCTTCCAGCCGTTCAGCTGCGCGCGATAGCTGAGGTCGAGATCTTCGGTGATCGTATCGTGCTGCCAGCCGCCGGCATCGCGGATGCAGCTCGCGCGCAGGAGTCCGGCGGTGCCGTTGAAGGTCAGGAAGAGATCGCCCCAGAAGCGCGCCGGCTGCTCGACGATGAACTGACCGTCGAGCCCGAGCGCGGTAGCGCGCGTGAGAACGGAGTAGTCCTCGTTGAGGTACGTCCAGCGCGCCTGCACGACGCCCACCTTCGGCGAGTCGAAGTGTGGCACGGCGCGGCGGAGGAAGTCGCGCGGGATGACGAAGTCTGCATCGAACACCGCGACGAACTCGCCGCGCGCTCTCTCGAGCCCGTACGCGAGCGCACCGCTCTTGTAGCCGGTGCGCTTCTCACGATGCAGGTGGACTATGTCTATACCGCGTGCGCGGTGCTCCCGCACCAATCGACGTGTCAGCGCCAGCGTCTCATCGGTGGAGTCGTCGAGCACCTGCACCTCGAAGCGGTCGCGCGGGTAGTCGACGTCGCAAGCGGACTGGATGATCCGCTCGGCCACGTAGTACTCGTTGTAGATGGGAAGCTGGATCGTGACGAATGGTAGATCGGCATCCGCTATTGAAGGGGCGCTCTCGTGCCGTCGGTTCGCGTTCTTCCTGAAGAGCGATATGAGCACGTAGCGATTGAGGCTGAGCACCGAGAGCATGCACAGCGCGATACAGTACAGAACTATGATTACGGCGATGAGCATGGTCGTCCTGATCTTCCTTCCACTTCGAATGAGGGTGACGCCATCCGCGATACTCCTGCCGAGCAAGCGAACTGTACGGACGCGGGGCCCACGCCCCGATCCATGACTTCGCCATGGTACATGCCGACTATCCTCGCGATCGATGTGCGAGAGGCGCACGGAGGCGCAACCGTTGTGCCAGCGGCCGGTTTGCGACAGGGAATCGCCGCTGCGCGCGCCATGCAGGAGAGATGAGCGAAGAGAACGAGACTGGTGCGCTAAGCAGTCAGATGGCGTAGCGCGCGGACGAAAAAAAGCGGAGCCCTTGTACCCGCAGCCGTCGTGCCATGGCACGGCATCGGGGGCGAATGCAAGAAGCCGCTCTCTCGATGGTGGAGAGAGCGGCTTCCGCGTCACGATAGTGTCGTGACACTCGTCACGAAGACGGGTCGTTCATCTGTTGCCTACGTTGTACTTCTTCAGTACGGCGCGCACACTGTCGAGTGGAATTGACTCTATCGTGTGTCCACCGCCGGTGACGGTGGTCGCCATGAAGAGCGAGTTGTAGATCGCTTCCTCGGTTGCTTCCACCACGCCCTCGAAGATGGCCGACATCGCATCGTTGGGGAGATCGGCGACCTCACGCGGCTGCTCGCCTGCGCCGGGCGCGGCATCGGAGCCCGGGATACGACGTCGTACGGATTCGGCGGTGGAGAAGGCTATCACGTAATCGCCCGATCCGTTGGATGCCGACGAGCCGGTGCGCGCGAGCCCCATGATGGCGCGCGCTGCGATGCGGCGAAGATTGCGGTCGGAGAGCGGTGCGTCGGTAGCCACGACCATCATGATGGAGCCGTCGCCGCGTTCGCTTTCCACATTTCGCTTGAATGCGTACTGGCCGAGCTCCTTGCCCACCGGCGCGCCCAGCACCTGGAGAATCCCGCCGAAGTTGGTCTGCACGAGCACGCCCACCGTGTAACCGCCGAGCGACTTCGGCAGCACGCGCGACGAGGTGCCGATACCGCCCTTCCATCCGAAGGCGATCGTACCGGTGCCCGCACCCACGGCGCCCTCGGCCACGGGCCCATCGCTCGCGTTGGTGAGCGCGTGCCGTACATCCTCGGCGGTGATGGGGCGCGAACGGATGTCGTTCAGCGTTCCATCGTTCGTCTCGCCCACCACGGCGTTGATCGAGCGAACGTCTTCCATCCCCGGCTGCTCGAGCATCCACCCCACCATCGCGTCGGCCGCCTTCCATACGCAGAGCGTGCAGGTGAGGAGGATCGGCGTCTCGATCTCGCCGAGCTCCCGCACCTGCGTGACGCCGAGGAGTTTCCCGAAGCCGTTGCCGACGTGGATCGCCGCCGGCACGCGATCGAGGAAGATGTTTCCCGGGTGCGGCAGGATCGCCGTCACGCCCGTACGCACCGAGTCACCGCGGATGATGGTGGTCTGCCCGACGCGAACTCCTTTCACGTCTGTGATCGCGTTGAGCTTACCCGTCGGGAAGATCCCCGGCGCGACGCCGAGCTCGCGCGCGCGCACCGGCTTCCCGTGCGGATACTGATCCTGCGCCGCGAGAGGAGCGGAGGTCATGATGAGGAGGCAGAGGAAGGGACGGAGCATGGATGGAGGGGTGTTGAATGAAAGCAGACAGCAGAAAGCAGAAAGCAGGAACGGCTAGAGGGTTCAGAACTACAGGGTTCAGGGTTCAGAAACTGCCTCGGGGGAGAGCTCTCCAACAAGGGGTAGTACCTGAACCCTGAACCCTGCCTCCTGAACCCTTGCAGTCACTGCTTTCTGCCTTCTGCTGTCTGCTTTCGCTCAGCGAGCACCTCGAGCCACGGACGCACACCGACCTTCCCAAGCGGCCGGAGGAGCGATTTGAGAATCCGCTCCTCCAGCGCGGCCCAGCCTCGGGTCCATTCGTCGGAGGTGGGGACGAGAGTGTCGCCGAGGGTGCTCACTATGATGAAGCCGGCGCGCTCTAGGAGAATGCGGAGGGAGAGCTCGGTGAAGCCGTGGCGATAGGGGAAGGTGAGGAGGTTGTTCTGCGCGAGGAGAGCGCGGGCGATTCGGGCAGCGGGGCCCGCGAGGTGCGGTCGGAGGGTGGCGTAGAAGTCGCCGTTGGGGACGCGGATCGCGAGTATGCCGCCGTCGCGGAGCGCGTCGTGCGCGCGGCGCACGGCGTCGCGCGGGTCGGGGAGCTGCTCGAAGGTGTTCCAGATCGCGACCGCGTCGTAGCGCGTGGTGCCGTCGAGCGAGGTGATGTCGCCGAGGGTGGCCTGGAGGCCGTGCTGACGAGCGAAGGAGACGAGGCAGCTGTTGATGTCGAGTCCCTCGAAGGTCCACCCCTCGGCGCGCGCTGCATCGAGGAATGCGCCCACGTAGCTCCCGATCTCCACGCCGCGGCCGGTGCGTCCCACCGCTCGCGTGAGTCGGCGCGCCTGAACGCGGAAAGTGCGGCGCTGGTTGTGGAAGAGCGACTCCAGGACCGCTCTGTCGGGGGAATCGTGCTCGTAGGTGGCGCGGAGCTCGAAGGCACGCTCGCGCGGATTGCGGTACACGAGGTCGCAGCGCGCGCAGCGCACGACGTTGAGCGGCGGGTGCTGCGAGAACGCCACCCGGTCGGCGAGGCGCTCGGGCGGCGTTTCGGGGCGGAGGCGCGGCCTGTAAAACTCCCAGAGCAGCTCCACCTCGCGCCGGATGTCATCGGCGTTCGCGACGACGAGGTGGTCGTCGGCGCCGCAGACGGGGCAGGGGGCGAGCTCGAGAGATGACATGCCGGGAGGAGAAAGCAGAAAGCAGAAAGCAGGAAGCAGGAACGGCAAGGGAACAGGAAACAGGAAACAGGAAACAGGAACTGCACACCGACAGTCGTCATCCCCGCGGAAGCGGGGACCCATGTCCGGCCCGCTAACGTGGATTCCCACTTTCGCGGGGATGACGATGTAGAAGACGGTAGTTGCCCGACGCACGATGCAAGACTTGACCCCGTCCGTGCAGGCCGTGGATCGTGTCCGAAAACGGCGAGCTTTCGAGCTGTCGAGCGAGTATCGTTAGCGCTGTACATGTCGCGGATCACTGGCGACCAGGCAACCATCTCCCGTTGATGCTCTCATGACTACCGCTTATCTCACCATGCCGAGCCCTGTGGGCGAGCTGCTCCTCACCGCCACGGCTGAAGGTCTGACGCGCGTCTGGTTCGAGGAGCACCGCCACGGTGGCCCGCGCAGCGCGGAGTGGCGGCGTGCTGAGGAGGTGGGCGGCGCGGCAGAGCGAATTCTGCGAAGCGCGCGGGAGCAGCTCGATGCGTACTTCCGCGGCGAGCGCACGACCTTCGATCTACCGCTGGCTGCCGCCGGTACGCCGTTTCAGGAGCGAGTATGGAAGGCGCTGTGTACCATCCCCTTCGGCCACACTACCAGCTACGGCGAGATCGCGACCCGTATGGGCGAGCCGAAAGCCGTCCGTGCCGTGGGTGCCGCGAACGGTCGCAACCCGATTCCCATCGTCGTTCCCTGCCATAGAGTGATCGGTGCGAACGGCGATCTCACCGGCTTCGGCGGCGGGATCGAGCGCAAGCGGTGGCTCCTCGAGCACGAGGGCGCGCTGCCGCGCGAAATGCTCGCCGAGCCTCCGAGAAACGCTCAGCCGCCGCGTCGCGTGGCGAGCTCCTTCTCGAATGGGCCGCGGTAGAGCAGCCAGCTGTAGACGCCGGCCAGTGCTACGGCCGGTACAGCCAGGACCCAGAGGCCCGTTACCGAAGGCGCTCGGCTGACCGCGCGGAGGATGACGAGCGCGCTGATGAAGTAGAGTGCCGTGTTCGCAAATACCACGGGCCGGCCGTAGATCCCTCCGAGCAACGCGCCGCGACTCAGCCAGTTGAGCGCGGCCATGCCGAGCCATGCGGCGCCGAGGAGCTGCCCCAGCCACAACGCAGAGACGGGGAAGCCGGGGGAGAGGCGGGGAAGTACCGCGTCGGGAGCGAAGAGGAGAACGATTCCGCCGACGAGAAGGACGAGGGCGCTGATGCGAGAGATGAGTTGGGAGCTCAGTGTGCGCCTCCAGAGGCTTGGTTGTGGATCGGGTTCAGTGCCGAAATTTCCGGCAAACTGGACTCACCCGCAACTGAGGGTCTGACCCCGTTGCTCCTCTCCTCGACGCGGTAGCACGGGAATAGGTCGGACAGCGGCGGTACCCACTGCTGTGCCTTCTCTGCTTCCTGCTGTCTCCTATTCTACTTCTTCTATTTCTCCAATCCCACCGCCGAGACGTCGACCTGGTACACGTCTCTGAGTCCGTTCCCCGGAGCTCTCAGCGCCTTTATCAACTCATCGTAATCGAGCCGCCGTGGAAGCGGCTTGTCGAGCGTGCCGCGGTTGCTCGTGAAGAAGAGATACTTGCCGTTGGGCGATATTTTCGCGCCGAAGTCCCAGGCGTCGCTGTTGATGATGTCGCCGAGGTTGCGCGGCTCGGTCCACCGGCCGTCGCGCTGGTAGCTGATGTACAGGTCGTACGAGCCGCGCGTGTCCGGTCGGCCGTTGGACGAGAAGATGAGGAAGCTCTCGTCGGGCGCGATGTAGCCTTCGATGTCCTGACCGGCGGTGTTGATCACGTCACCGAGGTTCTCCGGCTCCGTATATTGTCCGTCTACGAATCGCGAGCGCCACAGATCACTGGTCCCCGCGGGGCCGCGGTTTCCTTCGCGCCGCTCGGAGCCGAAGTAGATCGTTCCGCTCCTCGTGACCGTGGGGAACCACTCGTAGCCATCACTCGCGAGCTTCTCGAGATGCTCCGGCTCCCCCCATCCGTTCGGGCCGCGGTGCATCACCCAGATGTCAGTGTCCTCCCTCGGCGCGGCGCCCGCTCGTGAAGGCCTGTTCGACACGAAGAACATCGACTCCCCGTCGGGCGAGATAGAAACGTCGGCATCCTGGTACTGGCCGGAGAAGGGCGCGACCTCGGGGGTGTTCCATTTACCATCCGCGAAGTGCGAGACGAGGACGGTCCAGTGGCCGAAGGTGGGAGTGCTCTTGATGAAGTAGACGCTATCTCCGCGCGCGGTGAAGGTGACGTGGGCATCGTCGTCGCCAGTGCTGATGGCACCGGGGGCGAAGAGCACCGGGCGGGGGAGAGGTACCCGCGCGTCGTACGCCGCGCGGATGTCCGGGGCTCCATCGTCACGCGCAGATGGAAGAGCTGCCACGGTCGCGATCGCGACCGTGGCGCTGACGAGTAAAGACGTGGCAAGGCGATGGGTCATGAGCGCGCCCCGGTGGGGTCAGAAGTTCGTTTCAGCCGTCATCCCCCGGGAGCCAATCGCCGTCATTCCCGCGGAAGCGGGGATCCATGTTACTCAGCCGAACATGGGTCCCCGCTTTCGCGGGGATGACGATGAAGTTTATCGCGTGGATCGGCGGGGGTCGTCACTTCTCCTCCCTCACGAGCAGCGCGATCGGCAATCCGATCCCGATCGGGTGCCAGATGAGTTGCAGAAAGAAGTTCAGCGAGAAGAGCGGGGCCGGGTTTGCGCGGCTCAACGGAACAATGACGATGTTCATCCCGAACCACACTACCAGCCCGAAAAGCAGCCCTGCCTTCACGCGTCCGGAATCCGTGGTGATGAGCCGCCGGAGCGGCTCCCACCTCCGTGACAGTACAAGGTAGAACAGTGTCCAGCCGTACGCGAAAGAGAAGTGCAGGACCAGCCCGAGCGCCGCGGTGGCCAGACCGCCCTCGAAGGCGGCCTGGCCGAGCAACCCGGATGCGACCGACTGGGGAATCCGGATCGCGGGTACGTGCGCGAGCACCCTGGTGTACAGGTAGATCGGGTACAGCATGTCCAGCACTCCCACCAACGCTCCAGCCATGAGAACGCGCACCACGGTGCCGCGTTCGCGCATGGCGAGCGATTCTGTCGTAGCAGACATGATGCGCGTCCTCCGAAGAGACGGGGTCAGGTCTTTAATTTCGAGCAAGCTCAGCCATGGTGAAGCCATGGCTGAGCTTGCTCGAAATTAAAGACCTGACCCCGTCGTTACCCTGCGGGGCAGGCGTTGGGGTCGTTCGCGTTCCGAGCAGGCTGCGCGCTCGGATCGGGGACGTTGGAGTTGGTCTGCCGCTCCGTGATGCCGTACGGCACCCGCCCCGGTATCACCGAGGCGCCGTTGGCCGGAACGAGGGCGGGGATGCACGTCCGCTTGTAGTCGTTCCACGCCTCCACGTTCTGGAAGAGCGTGATGTACTTCTCCGTCATGATCGCCTCGAGCAGCGCGGGGCCCGACGCCGAGACGGGATCGAGGCTGATCGCGCTGTGCCACGCCGTGGCGGTGGCCCATGCTTCGCGTTCGGCGTTGAGCGACTCGAGCGCTCCCGGCTCGTCGCCGGTCTGGTACTGCGCCTCCGCCATGATCAGCAGGTTCTCGTTGTACGTCACGAGCGGCTGAGAGAACGCCGCCCCGCCGCGGAAGTCGCTGAGATAACCCGCTTCCTTGTTGGAGAGATCGTAGTACTCGTCGCGGCGCGGATCACCCTGATCGTCGAGCAGCGAGAAGAGGTAAGTATCGCTCGTGGCGATGATGTCACCGTCGCGTCCCGTGCCCCCGTTGGCGTTGATGAACTGGAACCAGGGGTTGGACTCGCCCTGCAGCCCACCGTTGAAGATGGCCAGGTAGTCGCCGTCGTTGGACGAGATTCCCTGCTGCGCCTCGGTGAGCGCCGACGCGTACGCCGCGGTCCCGTTCACTTCGGCGGTGTGCAGGTAGAGGCGCGCTTTCAGCGTATGAGCCAGCGCGATCCACGCCGCCGGGTCGCCGCCGTATACGAGATCGGCGTCCTGAGCGCCCGGACCCTCGCCGCCCAGGTTGGTGATCGCCTCACTGAGCAGCGACTGCAGCTGGTCGTAGACGTCCATCTGCGCATCGAGCTGCGGGTCGGGGAACGAGTCCGGCTTCGCTGCCTGCGAGTAGGGGATGTCGCCCCAGATGTCGGCTGTCGTGGCGATCTCCATAGCCTCGATCACCTGCGTCATGCCCAGGTACTGCATGTCGCCGGCGTCGCGCGCGAGCGAATCGACCCTGCGCAGATCCACGAGTCCGCCGCTGGTGTAGGGGACGATGAATTCACCGTCGAAGGTCGCTTCGCCCACGCCGGTGTACTCGTAGGTTCCCTTCGCCTGGCGCGCCACGCCCTTCACCTGCTGCATCCACATCCCCGTGAGGCGCGCGAGACTCTGGGTCTGCTGCGCCCAGAGGTTCACCTCCGTGGAGAGGAATATCTGGCTGATGCTCGCGTTGGTGGGAGTGGTGGGATTGTTCGTCAGCTCCCCGCCACTCAGAAAGTCGCTGCACCCCGCGGCGGCGAGTACCGGCAGCGCCGCCGTGAGCGCGATACGTATCGATGTCTTCACGGGTCGCCTCGCTCACTTGTTCAGACCGATCGAAACGACGATCGACCGGGTCTGGGGATTGTTGAAGTAGTCCACGCCCTGGATCAGCACCGCCGCGCCGCCGAGGTTCGCCTCGGGGTCGATGCCACGGTAGTCGGTCCAGGTGTGCAGGTTGCGACCCGAGACGCGCAGATCGATGGTGGAGAGGCCGAGCGAGCGCGATACCCACGGCTGGTCGAAGGTGTACGCCACGGAGATCTCGCGCAGCTTGGTGTAGCTGCCATCTTCCACGAACTGCGAGGCGGGACCGACGAAGCCGGAGCCGTTGCCGGTGAACCAGCCCGCATCGATCACCACCGGCGTGCCAGCGCCCGGTCCGGCCGCGGGACCTTCGAGGAAAGGATAGTCCTTACCGAAGACGAAGCTCTTCCCGCGGATATCGGTGTCCTTGTGGGTGCCGAAGTTGTAGAGCGCCCCGCGCGTGCCGTTCCAGACATCGCCGCCCTGCTTGTGATCCACGAGCGCCGTGAACTGCCACCGCTTGAAGCGGAAGGAAGTGCGGATGCTCCCGGTCCAGTCGGGGTTCGGATCGGCAATTACCCGGTCGGTGGGGTCGAGGACGGGGAAGCCCGATTCATCTATGTACAGCGCACCCGCGGGCGCGTTGCCGCACGCGGCGTCGACGTCGGCGATGTTGTTCCCCGCGTTGTCGGCGATGTTGGTGAGGCCGCGACCGCAGCGCACGAAGTCGTTGCCGCGGAGCCCGATCCCCTGGCCCACGGTAGCCGCGCCGACGGTGCCGGCGAAGGTACCCGCCGCCTGCGATGCGTTGCTCACGAAGTCGGCGCCCAGGAGGCTGAGCACCTCGGTCTTGTTTTTACCGAACTGGAAGCCGACCTCCCACGCGGCGTTCTTCGAGGTGTAGGGACGTACGTTGAGCGTCGCCTCCCACCCCTTGTTGCGCATCCGCGCACCGTTCTCGAGCTGCGTGAGCGCGCCGGTGGATGGTGAGACCGGGACGGGGAGGATCACGTCCTCCGAGTTGCTGACGTAGTACGTGACGCCGGCATCCGCGCGCTGGTCGAAGAGGCCGAGGTCGAGGCCGATCTCGGTTTCCTTCTCACGCTCCGGACGGATGTCGGCGTTGCCGCGCGCGGTGCTGCTCGCGAGTCCGCCGAGCCCCGCCTGGGTGCCGTTGATGAAGTCGCCGAAGCCGGTGCCGAAGACGTTGGCAGCGCCGGCCACGAGGGTGGTCTGCGTTGCGTACACCTGCGGCGGCTTCCCCGTCTCGCCGTACGCCGCGCGGAGCTTCCCGTAGCTGAGGATCCCCTTCTGCTCCGTGTTCCCGAGCGCGTTGGTGAAGATCCACGCCATGCTGAACTTCGGATACCACGCGCGTGGATTGCTCTGGCCGAAGGTGGAGAAGCCATCGTTCCGGAGCGCGGCGGTGAGGTGCAGCTGGTCGAAGAGATCGGCTGTTGCCTGCGCGAAATACGACTCGCTGTGGACCAGCGACTTGGTCTCCACCGGGATGGCGGTGATCGTGTTCTGCAGCGAGAAGGGCTGCGGTGCGATCAGCGTCTGACCGGTGTTGAGCACCTGCCGGAAGCGCCGCACGTTGATGTTCTGGCCGAGCGTGAGCGTGCCCGCGAAGGCCGGGCTGAAGGTGTGCTGCGCGGTGGCCAGCAGGTTGTGATCGATCGAGTAGAGGTTGATCTCGTTTCGGAAGACCTCACCACCCGCGAACGCGGAGGAGGTCTGTGCGAGTCCATCGAGGCGCGAATCCGTGTAGTAGTCGCCGCCCAGCGAGTACCGGAGCGACAGCCAGTCGGTAGCCTCGAAGTCGGCGTTCACGTTCCCGTACACGCGGTTGAGTTCACCCTGATTGGCGTCCTCGTTCACCACGAAGAACGGATTGTCGTAGCCGCGGCCCACCGGAGCGGAGGTGGGAGCCGGGTTGGGGAAGCGGAACGAGCGGTGCAGGCCGTAGGTGGCGTCGAGGTACTGGCGGTTGTCGAAGTTGGGCGAGGTACGCATCGCACCGAGCAGGAGCCCCGACGTATTGGAGCCCATCTGCGTGAAGGTGCCGTTGGCGTCGACGTAGGAAACGTTGCCGCCCACGGTGAGACGGTCGAAGAGCCGGTGCGACGCCTTGAGGCGCGCCGTGTTCTTCTTGTACCAGTTGTTGGGGCCCACGATCGTGCCGTTCTGGTCCAGGCGACCCGCCGAGAGATAGAAGGTCGTGCGGTCGATGCCGCCGGACATGGAAAGCTGCGAGTCGAACGTGTGCCCCGTCTCGAACATCTCGCCGAAGTGATCGAAGGTCGGCGTGCCGGGCGAGAGCTCCGGGCCCCACGAGAGACTGGTGAGCCGGCAGTTCGGTCCGTCGCACTCCGCGGGTGTGGATGGATCATCGCCCTGGCCGAAGGAGCGCTGCAGCGGGATGTCGTGGTTGACGTCGTCCCACGAGTAGCTGCTGTGCAGCGAATAGCGCGTCGCGCCCGCCTGGCCGCTCCTGGTCGTGATGAGCACCACGCCGTCGGCCGCACGCGCGCCGTAGATGGCGGAAGCGGCCGCACCCTTGAGGATCTGGATGTCGGCGATGTCGTGCGGATTGATGTCCGATGCGCGGTTGGGTGCTACCGTTCCGGCGACGCTCGAGCCCTCCGTGTTGATGGTGGAGTTGTCGATCGGCACGCCGTCCACCACGAAGAGCGGCTGCGCGTTCCCGGTGAGCGACTTGATGCCGCGGATGCGGATGTACGACGACGCACCCGGCTCGCCCGACTGCGACGTGATGTTCACGTTGGGCGCCTTGCCCGCGATCGCGTTCACCACGTTGGTTTCGTTGCTCCGCGAGATGGCCGCCGAGTCCACGGTGTTGATCACCGTGCCGATCTTCTCGCGTGTGCTCTGCGTGCCCGCGCCGGTGACCACCACTTCGCCCAGCCGGAGCGGGTTGGACTCGAGAGTGAAGTCGTGGGTGATCGTGCCGGCGGCGAGGGTGATCTGCACGGACGCCGGCTTGTAGCCGATGAGCCGCGCAGTGAGAGTCACCTGCTGGCCGGCGACGCGTGCGGCGGGGATGGTGAACGAGTAGCGGCCGTCTTCCCTGGTGAGGCTTCCACTACCGAGCCCCTCGATGAAGACGCTGGTCGATGGCAGCGGATTCCCTGCCTCGCTCACTACCCGGCCGGTGATGGTGGCGCCTCCCTGCTGTGCCCCGAGCACCGCGGGCCCGGCGGCGATGGCGCATCCGATCGCCAGCATACTCCTGACGAACTTTCGCATATCCTTCCTCCTGAGGGTGGGATGCGTCCATATAGTTATGCGAATCCTTATGTGTGACTGTCCGGTCTCCTTGCGAGTTCTGTCAGAGTTTGAGCGCCGGGAACGACGATGCCTGGCTAGATCATCCTCGCAATTGTTAGTCATCCCCGCGAAAGCGGGGAGCCGCGCCGTCGTCATCCCCGCGCAAGCGGGGACCCGTGTTCAGTCGAGTAACATGGGTCCCCGCTTGCGCGGGGATGACGAGGTGGGGGTGGAAGTCTTTCTCATTTCTGACGAGTTTCTGACTGAAGACCGGCGGCCGTGCGCGCATCTTCAACGGGCGGTCCGCTCGGTGTTCTCTCACCACCACTCGAGTACCGATGCGTCTTGCTCGTCGCCCGGCGCTCCTGGCGCTGCTGCTCGCCGCTTTGCTCGCGCTCTCCGGGATGCTGGCGCACGAGGCGTGGAGCTCGGCCCGCAAGCGTCGCGTGCTGGCCGACCAGGTGATGCACGAATACGCGAGCTATGCGGCGGCAAAGTACCGCGACAACGTCCAGAGCTGGCTCTACACCGCTTTCGATGAGCTCTTCGCCGTCGCGTGGGTAGTGCTGGACGAGCGCGGCCTCTCCTCCACGCTCGGTGAGGGAGCCGCGGCGCTAGCGCGCAGCGGACGTGCGCTCGATGACTGCAAGTGTGGTCCGATGGTGCGCGCTCTCTACTACTTCGATGTCTCGCTCGATTCGATTCCCGATCCCGGCGCACCGCTCATCGCCACACGCGGCGAGATGAAACCGGATTCGGGCGAGCGCGCGTGGGTGGCGGACACGGTGAGAGCCTTCGCCTTCGCTTCGCCCAACAATCTCAGGGTTGCCAGGCAGCTCCTCGGTGCGCTCGCTGTGGGGCACCAGTACTCCACCATCTACGCGCAGTACGGCAACCGGCTCACTGTGATGGTCTTCACGGTGCGGCGCGACTCCAAGGGGCGGCCGGTGTCGGCGCTGGGCATGCTCACGGACGCGCAGCGCTTCGTGGCGCCCTTCTTCGAACCGCTCTACCGCTACCGGATCGTCCTGCCGCCGGTCCCCGGGAAGTGGGTTCCCACCGACTCGGCGTTCAGCGTTGCCGCGGTGGACTCGCTGGGTCGAGTGTTCTTCGCGTCGCCGGCGCAGTACGGGTCTCCGCTCTTCGCCGAAGTGAACATGGACCCGCCGCTCGGACACCTCCGCATCCGCCTCGCGGTGAATCCTGCGGCGCGAGAGGGGGTTCTGGCGGGCGGGCTCCCGCGCTCGCGCCTTCCTCTCCTCTCAGGCGCGCTCGCGGCGACCGCGATTCTCATCATCCTCACACTGCTGCAGGTGCGCTCGGAGGTGGAGTACGCGCGCCAGCGCGCCAACTTCGCGGCGAGCGTGTCGCACGAGCTGCGAACTCCGCTCGCGCAGATCCTCCTCTTCGCCGAAACCGTCAGGCTGGGACGCGCCACGTCGGAGAGCCGCCGCATGCACGCGGTGGATGTCATCATCCGCGAGGCGCGACGGCTGATGCGGCTCGTGGACAACGTGCTTCACGTCTCGCGCTCGGAGCGCACGCAGGCGTCGGTGAGCCTGGAATGGATAGAGGCGAGTCACGTGATGCGCGAGATCACCGAGGAGTTCGCGCCGCTGGCCGCGGAGGGCGAAGCGACCATCGAGCTGGAACCGGTGGACGCCACGATCGTTATGAATGCGGACCCCGGTGCCGTCCGGCAGATGCTCCTCAATGTGCTCGACAACGCGGTGAAGTACGGGCGCATCGGGCAGGTGATCAAGGTGGGAGTGGCGCTCGAGGGCACGGTGGTTCGCATCTGGGTGGACGACGAGGGGCCGGGGATTCAGGCGAGCGATCGCGGGCGGATCTGGAGGCCGTTCGTGCGCCTCCCGCAGCCGAGCCAGCGGGGTGCGGCCGGCGCGGGGATCGGACTCGCGGTGGTGCACGAGCTGGTCACGGCGCAGCGTGGACGCGTCTGGGTGGAGCAGGGGAGTCGCGGCGGTGCGCGCTTCGTGCTCGAGCTCCCTGGTGGAATGGCGGACGACACCAGCGAGCTCGCTTCGCCGGTCGGCGACGACGTCGACGCTCCCGGCGCACCGGACGCCACCGAGGCGACGGGTGCGTGAGCCGCGCTCACTAACCGTTCGACGCTCATCACACTCACGATCATGACGCGTATACTGGTGGTCGAAGACAACACGGATCTCGCGGAGGGGCTGCGCGACAACCTCGAGCTCGAGGGCTTCGACGTCACGATTGCCACCGATGGCCGTCGTGCCATCGCCGAGGTGGCGCGCGAGACGCCCGATCTCATCATCCTCGACCTCATGCTCCCGCCGCCGGAGCTCGACGGCTATCGCGTGCTGCGCAAGCTGCGCGAGGACGGCGTGGGAATCCCGATTCTCATCCTCACAGCGCGCGGTGAGGAGACGGACAAGGTTCGCGGCTTCAGGATCGGCGCGGACGACTACGTGACCAAGCCGTTCGGGCTCATGGAGCTCATCGCGCGCGTCTACGCTCTCCTGCGGCGCGCGCGCGGCACGGTGGTCACGCAGGAGTCCGCGCTTCCCAACCGCATCGTGTTCTCCGACGTGTCGGTGTTCCCCAAGCGGCGCGTGGTGTACCGGGGCGATCATCAGGTGGATCTCCGTCCCAAGGAGTTCGACCTGCTCATCGCGCTGCTGGCGCGCGATGGGAACGCCATCTCGCGAAAGGAGCTCCTCCAGGAGGTGTGGGGTTACGGCGCCGGCACCGCGAGCCGCACGGTGGATACGCACATCGGCGAGCTGCGCAGAAAGCTCGAGAAGGATCCGTCCGAACCGGCGCACATCCTCACGGTTCGGAAATCGGGGTATCGCTTCCAGGTGTGACGACGGGGTCAGGTCTTTGATTTCGAGCGGGCTGAGCAGTCGCTCAGCCCCCTCGAAATCAAAGACCTGACCCCGTCGTTATGGTGCTAGGAAAGGCGGGCGTGTCGCGTCGTATCAGTGGCAACTCCCCCTGGCTTTCCACACCACAGCAGAGACCCGCCATGCGATTCGCGCGCTGGCAGCGTAGTGCCCGCACTTTCCTTCTCTCCCTCGCCGCTCTGCTCGCCATCGGGTGCGACAGCGATCCGATCGCACCGTCGGTCGTGGCGGGTACGTACGTGCTTCTCTCCGTCGACGGTGACGCTCTTCCGGCAGATGCGGGGTACAGCGGGCCAGCCGACGAGCCCGTGCTCGTCCTCGCCGATACTCTGCGGCTGGCTGCCGACGGCAGCGGCAGCCTGGTGAGAGTGGAAGAGATCGTCCATGACCCGAGCTCCGGCGAGGGAACGCGGTATCGCTCCGAGAGCACGTTGCACTACACGACGACCGAGGGTGGCATCGCGATCACCTTCGACTGCCCGCCGAGCGCGCTCATGATGTGCGTCGCAGGGCCGCACATGACGGCTCGGCTCGGCGCCGCCGAACTGATCGCCACGCGCCTCCTGGGGAGCCAGCAGGAGGAGCTGGTCTACGCGCCCGTGCAGAGACTGGATTGACCAAACGGGGTCAGGCCTTGCATCATGCGCCAGATGTCATCCCCGCGTAAGCGGGGATCCATGTTAGCAGGCTCGAACATGGATCCCCGCTTACGCGGGGATGACGATGCTCAGGCAGGTGGCCGCTGACCGCCTGTGCACGATGCAAGACCTGACCCCGTCGCCCCCCGTCGCCCAGTCCGGAGTCTGCTGATGAGCGCAATCACACTCACCGTCAACGGCCGCCGCCACACGGTGGACGCGCCGCCCGACACCCCGCTCCTCTGGGTGCTCCGGGACCACCTCGATCTCACCGGCACCAAGTTCGGCTGCGGCATGGCGCTCTGCGGCGCGTGCACGGTGCAGCTCGATGGCTCGCCAGTACGCTCGTGCAGCACACCGATCTCGGCGGCCACGGGGAAGAGCATCACCACGATCGAAGGTCTGGAGAGCGATGTCGGGAAGCGGCTCCAGGCGGCGTGGATCGCCGAGGAAGTTCCGCAGTGCGGCTACTGCCAGTCGGGGCAGCTCATGTCGGCCGCGGCGCTCCTCGCGAAGAATCCATCGCCGAGCGATGCCGACATCGACGCGGCGATGAGCGGCAACATCTGCCGCTGTGGTACGTATCAGCGGATCCGTCGCGCCATCCATCGCGCGGCGGGAACGGAGGTGTCCGATGAGCGCTGACTCGAAGGTCTCCCGCCGCGACTTCCTGAAGACCGGCGCCACGGTCGGCGCTGGCCTCACGGTCGCCTTCTATCTCCCGTCGCGCTTCATGGAGAAGTTCGGCGCGACCCGGGGAGGGCTTCCCGGTGCCGCACCGGGCTCGGCGCCCTTCGCGCCCAACGGCTGGGTGCACATCGGCAGCGACGGTCTAGTCACCATCACGGTGGACAAGTCGGAGATGGGGCAGGGAGTGAACACATCGCTCCCGATGATCGTTGCCGAGGAGCTGGAAGTCGATCTCGCGTCGGTGCGCGTGGGGCCCACGCCCGAGAATCCTTCCGCGTGGTCGCGCCGCATGGGGACTGGCGGGAGCAGCAGCGTGCGCGGCTCCTACGAGACGCTGCGCAAGGCGGGCGCCGCCGCCAGAGAGATGCTCGTGGCCGCGGCCGCGCAGCAGTGGGGAGTGGATGCGTCGTCGTGTCGCGCGGAGAAGGGCGCGGTGATCCACACGCCCACGAAGCGGAAGCTCGGCTACGGCGAGCTCGCGGCGCGCGCGGCGAAGCTCCCCGTCCCCGAGGATCCACAGCTCAAGGACCCGAAGGACTTCAACCTCCTGGGCAAGCCGATACCGCGGCTCGACACCCCCGAGAAGGTGAACGGGAAGGCGCGCTTCGGCATCGATGTGCGGCTGCCGGGGATGCTCTACGCATCAATCGAGCGGTCGGCGGTGTTCGGCGGGAAAGTGAAGAAGGTGGACGACGCACGCGCGAAGGCGGTGCCGGGCGTGAAGAAGATCGTGACGGTAGGCTGGTCGGCCGACGAAGAGAAGGCAGCCCGCGCGCAGCAGGGTGTGGCGGTAGTGGCCGATCACTACTGGCAGGCGATGAAGGGCCGTCGCGCATTGAGCATAGAGTGGGATGAGGGTACGAACGCATCGCTCAGCAGCGAGGAGATCACCACGCGGCTGGCGCAGCTGAGCGAGAAGCCGGGAGTGGAAGCGCGCAAGGAAGGCGATGCTGCCGCCGCGATGAATTCCGCGGCGAAGAAGATCGAAGCGATCTACGAGGTGCCCTACCTCGCGCACGCGACGATGGAGCCGATGAACTGCACCGCCCACGTCACCGCCGACGGCTGCGATGTGTGGGCGCCCACGCAGGGTCAGTCATCGGCACAGCGCGTGGCGGCCGACGTTGCCGGCCTCCCGGTAGAGAAAGTTCGAGTTCACACTACCTATCTCGGCGGCGGCTTCGGTCGCAGGAGCGAGACCGACTTCGTGGCCGAGGCGGTGCGGCTGTCGAAGGAAGTGGGTGCGCCAGTGCAGGTGATCTGGACGCGCGAGGACGACGTGCGCCACGACTTCTATCGCCCCACCACGTACAACAAGTTCGGCGCGGCGTTCGATGCGAGCGGGAATCCCATCGCCTGGACGCACCGCATCGTGGGACCGTCCATCTCGGTGTCCAAGGGACGCACACCGAAAGACGGGATCGATGGATCGCTCGTGGAAGGCGCGGCCAACGTGCCGTACGGAATTCCCAACATCCTCGTCGAGCAGACCATCGCCGACCTTCCGATCCCGCTCGGCTACTGGCGCTCCGTAGGCAGCTCGCACAACGCGTTCGTCACCGAGAGCTTTTTCGACGAAGTGGCGCACGCGGCGGGGAAGGATCCGTACGAGCTGCGCCGCGCGCTGCTGCGCGACCAACCGCGACACCTCGGCGTGCTCGATCTGGCGGCGGAGAAGGCGGGGTGGGGGAGGAAGCCGGCCGAGGGACGTGTGCGCGGGATCGCGGTGGCCGAGGCGTTCGGGTCGTACGTGGCCGAGGTGGCGGAGATCTCGATCGAGAAGGGCGGGAAGCCGCGCGTGCATCGCGTGGTGTGCGCGGTGGACTGCGGTCCGATCGTGAATCCCGACACCATCGAGGCGCAGATGCAGGGCGGGATAGTCTACGGGTTGAGTGCCGCACTGTACGGTGACATCACCATCGACCGCGGCCGCGTGAGCCAGGGGAACTTCAACGACTATCCCGTGGTTCGGATGAACGAGATGCCCGCGGTGGAGGTGTACATCGTGAAGAGTAGCGAGAAGCAGGGCGGGATCGGCGAGCCAGGCGTGCCACCGATAGCGCCGGCGCTGTGCAACGCGATCTTCACGGCCACGGGCAAGCCCGTGAGGAAGCTGCCGCTCATCCAGAGAGGGAAGAGCCGGATAGCCATGGGCGAGTGAGCGGGCCGATGTGATTGCCGGTCCGCTGGCCCCGAATTCGAGGAGCAGCGTACCGGCTGGCCTGCCAGTGACTCTGCCACGCACACGAATTACCTACATCGGCGGACCCACCGCGCTCGTGGAGGCCGGTGGGCTTCGCCTGCTCACCGATCCCACCTTCGATCCCGCGGGGAGCGAGTATCCCACGGCCGAGTATACTCTGCGAAAGACGCAGGGACCGGCGCTGGGCGTCGACGAGCTCGGCGAGATCGATGCGGTGTTGCTCAGCCACGACCATCACTTCGACAATCTCGATGTGTCGGGGCGCGCGATGCTCACCACGGCGCGCAGAGTGATCACGACGCCAGCGGGAGCGGAGCGGCTCGGAAGGAACGCGATCGGGCTGGAGCCGTGGAAGTCGATCGAGCTTCGGGCGGCGAACGGGGAGCGGCTGCGAGTGACGAGCACTCCGGCGCGCCACGGACCCCCGGGCGGAGATCGAGGACCCGTGACCGGCTTCGTTCTCCAGTCCGACGATGAGAACGCCGCGGCGATCTACATCACCGGTGATACCGTGTGGTACGAGGGAGTAGCCGAGGTGACGCGGCGCTTCGACATAGGCGCTGTGCTTCTCTTTGCCGGTGCCGCGCGCGTGCGCGTCGCCGGCCCCACACCCGTCACCTTCGACGCGCGCGATGCAGTCGAGCTCGCGCACGCACTTCCGGATACGGTGATCGCACCAGTGCACTACGAGGGGTGGGAACACTTCTCCGAGGGGCGCGCGGAGATGGAGCGCGCATTCCGTGAGGCGGGACTCGCATCGCGGCTGCGCTGGCTTCCGCGAGGGGAGGCGAGGGAACTGGAGCGGGGTGGGCACGATTGATCGGTCTACATGACCGCAATCGAGAGGATGATGGAAGGGACGTCGCTACAGCTCCTGGCGCTCTCCGGGAGCCTGCGCAGTAAATCCAGCAACACCGAGCTGCTCCGCGCAGCCGCCGCGCTCGCGCCGGATGATGTGGAGATCACGCTGTACGGCGGGATCGGAAAGCTCCCTCACTTCAACCCCGACCTCGAGGACGCACTCCCGCCGAGCGTGGTGGACTTTCGCACGCGAGTCGCTGCCGCGGCTGGTCTTCTGATCTCCTGCCCCGAGTACGCCCACGGCGTCCCCGGCTCGTTCAAGAACGCGCTCGATTGGCTGGTGGGCGGTCCGGAGTTCGTGAACAAGCCGGTCGCGCTCTTCAACGCATCGCCGCGCTCGAGCTACGCGCAGGAGTCGCTGGCGGAGACGATCAGGACGATGTCAGGGCGGATAGTAACCGAGGCGTCGGTGGCGCTGCCGCTTCTGGGCCAGCGACTCGATGTGCATGGGATCATCGAGCAACCCGAGCTGGCGAGCGCGATCCGCGGCGCGATCAGTGCGTTCGTCGAGGCGATCGAGTCCGGTTCGACAGAAACACCAGCTTGAGGGGCAAGAGATTCTATTCGTGGCTTCCACAATCGTCAGCAGTGCATGGAGTTGTGGTAGTTCAGATGGATCGTGACCTTCAGCTTGCTCACTGAGTTGCACTTTCGCACTTGGCGACAAGTGGCTGGACTCGTGGAAGGGGAAGCGCAGAGAGCGAAGAGCGAAGCTGCGAGTTACTCGTGAGCGGAGGTGAGCGAAGCAGGGAAGGCGCTATACAGCCATGCAGGGGGCAAGAATGCAATCCATGAGCGGAGGGGTGTAATTCGCGAATCCAGCACGAAAGTGCGATTTCCGCCAAAGTATCTACACCCGTACTAAAAAGATCCCATTTGCATCCGCAGAAAGGATGTCGGTCAAAAAGGCTGCGATATAATGAATCACTCGCGTCATTGATGTCGGTTGCCCCGTTGCACGGGCGTACACCGAGCGCACTCTGCGAGACCACATGCAAAATCGTACAATCAAGACTACACCTGCTGTTGGCCGCACCACCGCGATGGGTAGAGGGGAAACATCCTATAGACAACCGTACTACTGGGCAGTATATCCAAATCCCAACTCGTTGGGCATTCGAACTGCCACCTTTGGAACATGCTAGGTCGAAATTGGTCCCGTTGGTGGAATGAGGCACAACTGCACCCCTTGTCTTCCCGCTAGAACCCCGGTCAGTATCAGTAGAGGAGTCGACGCCCGTCAACGTTAATGGAGACATGAATACCGGAAGCAAGCAATCCATTCTAGTCGTAGATGACGACGCCGGCATGCGCTCCGTCCTTGGGCGGTTGCTCAGTACCGCCGGATACTCGGTTCATGCCGCTTGCGACATCCGGGACGCATCCGAGCGAATCTTAGACACATCCCCCGTTGCCGTGCTACTCGACTTAGAGTGCATTTCAAAACGCTCGTTGCAAGTAGCTGAGGAGGATCAGTGATGCAGCGAGTGATATGAAGGCTTCATGAATACTGGCGAGACGCTCGTCGCGCACGCGAAGCCTGCGGAAGCGGTTGAACCAGGCCTCCGTGCGCTCGATCACCCAGCGGTGCCGCCCCAGCCGCTCGCTCGACTCCACGCCGATCCTGGCGATCCGGGCCACGATGTGATAACGCACGAGGTACTCGCGACAGTGCCGCCGATCGTACGCCTTGTCAGCGTGCAGCTTCTCAGGTCTCCTGCGTGGTCGCCCCAGCGGCCCCTGGATCGGCGGTACCGCATCCAGCGTCAGCTCGAACGCCTTCGAGTCGGTGACGTTGGCCGGCGTGAGGACATGGGCGAGCGGGATGCCTTGGGCGTCGACCACAAGATGGCGCTTACACCCCGGTTTGCCGCGATCCGTTGGAGACGGCCCGGTCGCCTGGCCCCCCTTTTTGCGGGCACCGTCGTCGAGTCCAGTGCCGCGCGGCTCCAGTCGATTGCCTCGGCATCGCCCAGCCGATTCAGAAGCTCCCTTTCCAGGCGCTGCCATACACCGGCCTCTTGCCAGTCCTTGAGCCTGCGCCAGCAGGTCGTCCCGCTCCCCCAGCCCATCTCGCTCGGCAAGTATGCCCACGGGCAGCCGGTCCGTAGGACGAAGAGGATACCGGCCAGCGCTGCACGGTCGCTCACTCGTGGGCGCCCGCCCCGAGCATGGGAAGGCGGTGGTGGGATGAGCGGCTCGAGGATGGCCCAGAGCTCGTCGGGAACCATCTTCATTACTGCCTCCAGCAAGACTACTGCTGAAAGCTACAAAGCAGCCGGTTTTGAAACGCACTCTTAGGTCGGCCGTCGGGGGACGGCTTGGAGTTCACCAGATCCCTGCGGGCTTCTGGTGAGTCGATGGCGATTATCATTGTAACCGCCCGCTCCAGTGCCGATCAGAAGATAGCTGGCTTCGCAGCGGGGGCCGACGAGTACATCACCAAACCTTTCGATATAAGTGAGCTTCTTGCGCGGACACATGCTGTAATTCGACGTACGTCCCACAGCCGACCGCTCGCGATCCAAATCGATGACTTGGTAGTCGATCCGGTCTCGCGTCGGGCCACGCGAGCGAATCGGAAGATTCACTTATCGCCGACTGAGTTCAATCTGCTCTATTTCTTAGCCCTGCATGCCGGAACGACGGTTAGCATTGATGCGTTGGCTAAGGAGGTATGGGGACAGCAGTGCCGAATGACGAGCGGAACTTACCGAGCTTTCATTCGCCTGCTTCGACGAAAGATAGATAAGCCCGGTGAAGCATCGCTGATCCAAACGCTTCGAGGCGAGGGGTACATGCTGAGTGGGACGCCAGGCCCGAAATGAGCGAACGGCGCTGCTGTTTGCTGCCGCCAACAGGCCGACTTGAATCGGCTCGAACACAGCGCAGAGGCGGACGGTACGCGCCCGCGTAAAGGTATCGCCGATCACCGACGGTGAATACCGAACGGCCGACGCGCAATGCTTCTGCGGCATATCCGCCAAACAACAGTGCTGGAGCGCTCCAACTAGAGAGGCCCCCGGTTTCCCGGCCGTCGGCACCTCTTAGTCCGCGACGTCGCACGTAACGATTGTCAGTCCAGCTCAACCGTCTCCGACACCCAACGAGTGGCAGTGAGCAGGCGCCGCCGCCTTCTGCATGCCGGCCTTGGACACACCAACCCGCCCCTCGCGAGTCAAAACAAATTCACAAATGTGAACGGGTTTTGCCTCGACAGAACGCGAGGCAATTCTATTTTGTGGCAGTGTGTTGAGCGCGGCAACTTCAACCTGGAGATTCGAATGAAAGTCACAGGAACGCTTCGAAAAATTGCATTCGCAGGATTAATCCTTGCGAATGCTGCTGTGGCGACGTCCCTGCTCACGCCATCGCGTGCTCTGGCTGACCTGGATCCGTCCTATAATGGGATCTGCGAAGCCAGTGGAGACCATGGATGCAGTACCCGAGCCGCGACGAATTGCAATAAGGATTCGGAGTGCCCGTAAGCAAGGCCTGTCAGGCGTAGATATCCCCGCGCTCTTCACACTGCTGCTAGAACACGCGGTCGTCAGCGGGCGACCCGGCAGCCACGGATCCCGTCAATCATGGCGCGTCTTCGTCAACCCATTCGCTTGGCGCGTCCGCAAAGTCGAGGTTGCAACCTCCACATGGGTAGCACTGAAGACAATACGGTGACGTGATGACTTCTCGGTCGATGAATGTGATTATGGTTGCGCTAGCCATCACGCTGGCTGGCCAGTTGGCCGCAGCAGCTCACCGACGAACGGCAATCTCACCCGACTTCCGGTTCATCATTCCCGCGATCGGCTCCAAGATGGTCGACGTGACGTTGAGGGCCGACACGGGGGAGGAGACGTACCAACTGTCATCGGCGATCAGTAAGGACACATGTACGCTCATCGTGGCGTGTGATTCACGCTGCGCCGCATGTAGGCGAATGCGCTATAGCTGGGCCGAGTCGTTCAGGGCGTGGAGAGATACGGTATCACTCGGTGTCAAGCCTCTGTGGCTGATGTTCGATGATTCGGCGGCGGTGGAAGAGTTTTATCAAGGTTATGATTTTGCCGACGTTGACAAAGCACGGGTCGCTGCTGATGTCGAGAGGCTACGCCACAAGGTTGGCCTCGTAGTCACGCCGATGTACTACCTTCTGGATCATGACGGTCGCCTCCAGTGGATGTCAGCAAAGGCCACTCTGCCACCCCAAGCCGTCATAATGTCTCACTGCATCACTCGCACGTGAGTCGGGTCTTTCGATCAGCGATGATAGTCCACGGTCATTTACGATACAGCCGCCAGACAGCGGTAGTGGCTCTCCTTGCTGTTTGTTGTACGGTCGGGTGTCAGAGCACTAAGGGAGACGCTCTGACTGGAAGACCACCGCTGGATAGCATTGATGTGATCGGAACCGTTACTGGCGGATCGAATTTCTTTCCCACTAGCGCCGTCGGGCTCGGTGACTGTTCCGTCATTGTCGCGGACGGTGACCATGGTACAATCGTAAGAATCGGACCGGGGAAGACACCTCCCCGTTTCCTCATCGATGTAGATGAGCACCGATATCGCATCCGATTAGAGCAGGTGGATGGCCCGAACGCCTTGCTGTGGACAGGTCCGGACCCGTATTTGGGTCTCCTGGATCTTGGGGACGGTCATATCACTGAGTTCAGCATTCCGCAGTTTCCATGGGGGGAGAGGAGGAGCGGCCCAGCTATTCTGTTAGACTCGCAGACTGTGCTCTTGGCGCAAGTCGGGGACCCGCGCAGCTCGTATAACGAACCGACGAACAGCGACCCGGCGCCACGCTTTCAGGTTAGCAACCGTGATGGCCGGGTGATCGCCGAGTTCGGAGAAGTCCCTCATCTAGGTGGTATGAAGCTATCATGGGCAGCTTCTCGTGTCGCACTGGGCCACCTTGGTGACACAATCATCGCGATCAATCTTTCGAAGGCGGAGATCGAGAGACTGGTATGGGAGAAGAGACTGAGGAGAGTCGTTCGCCTAAGTACACTGAAATTGCCGCGGTATTTCATATCCATCCCATCGGAGGAGAGATACTTCGACCCGCCAAACGTGGTGTTCGCCGGCATAGCGGACTCCACGATCCAAGAGCTCGCTGATCCCCTCTACGTGCTTATTGATCAGCCGCAACTAGCCGCTGGAACAACCGACAGTGAGGGCAGGGCATACGTCATTCGAAACATCGAGTTTACTTGGATTCCTGGAAGTATCCCGGGTATGGCTCGTCCTCCGAAGGGGCTCGGCACTTGGAAGCCGACTTCGCAGGCGCTGGAGATTTACGAGAGTACGGGGCGTCTCCTCGGCGCATTTCGATTGCCAGTTTACCGGCCGACTTGGATTCGAGTCGACGATGTCGGGCGCATTTTCATCGATGGCATGTCTCAAGATTCTGGAGGAGAGCACGTTGTAGCGATACTCGCAAATCCGCTTTCGCCGGTACTCTGTGGAGAGTCTGCCGCAGCGGTGGACTTGAGCGAGAGCTTGATGAAGCACGCGCAATCAAGCGTTGGCCCACCGTAGAGCTCGCGGTTGCAGACGCATGATGCTGAAGGAGCGGTTTCGCATGGCAGCGGTCGATCGTCAATGCTCCTGACATGTGCGTTCTCCCACCGTTGCTCGTTGGCAATTGAGATGTCCCGGGCTAGGCCGTCCCTCCGCGCACCCCAGGATAGGCACCGCAGCCGTCGAATGTCGCGTCTCACCACGCCAGGCCAGCGATCATGCTAGAAGATCTCCGCATTGCCTTGCGTCACTTCCTCGCGGCGCCGCTGTTCACTGCAGTCACGATTCTGTCCCTTGCCCTCGGGATAGGTGCCACGGCCATCATGTTCGGCGTCATCGACGCTGTCGACCTGAGGCCGCTTCCATTCGACAATGCCGACCGACTGGTCTCGCTCCGTGAGACTCGATCAGCGCGGGAATCCGGCTGTATCGGTTGCCCGGTCGGGACTACCGTATCGCATTACCGGATGTGGCGGGAGAGAAGCAGCCTGTATGAGGAGATGGCCGCCGTTCGTGGATCCAATGTAGGCGTTCACGCAGGCGACGGGTTCGTGCGACTCACCGGTGTGGAAGCGAGCGCAAGCCTGTTCTCACTCTACGGCGTACGCCCGCTTCTGGGACGCACGTTCGTTTCGGAAGATGAACGCAATGGAGCGGAGCCGGTTGCTCTCCTCAGTGAGACCGTATGGGTCAGGTACTTCGCCGCTGACCCGGGAGTGATCGGTCGTGCGATTCAGGTGGTACATGGCGGTGGCGACCCTGCGGTGCGCAGTTACACGGTTGTCGGGATTCTGCCGAGCGATTTTCTCATCCAGCCGCCGGGGGATGTGTGGCTTCCGCTGCGGGATGGAGTCGCAGGGCCCGCTAGTGCGATGCCGGTATCGGTGATGGCACGGTTGAAAGAGGGAGTATCGCGCGACCGTGCCCGTGCAGAGCTTGCGAGCCTCGTTCAGCAGATCGAGCGCGGTGGGGCGGGAAGCTCTGAACGCGCATCGGAGGGAAGAGGCGCCATCGTCCGACCATTGCGCGATGACTTCGTGTCGGACACGGGGTCCGCAAGATTCGCGCTCCTCGGCGTCTGCTCGTGCGTACTGCTCATCGTTACCGCTAATGTAGCCGGCCTCTTTGTAGCTCGAGGTGCTGCACGAGAGCGCGATCTTGCCATCCGCAGCGCGTTGGGTGCCGGACGCTCGAGGCTGGGGAGGCAGATTCTGGTCGAGCCAGTCGCGATGTCGCTCATTGGCGGCGGCTTAGCGCTGCTATTGGCCAACTGGGGAATGGAATTGTCCATGTCCCACCTCGACCTGAACGGACTCGGGCTACGCGCAGGGCTGGACGCACGCGTGGTCCTCTTCGTGTTTACTCTCTCCATCGTCGTCGGCGTAACCAGCGGTCTCGCCTCCGCACTGAGGCTGCGATCGATCGTCGAGGGTGCACTGTTCCGTCGCGAAACAATGCGAACGTCCGCGAGCCGCGGTCGCATCCGGCTGCAACAGCTATTCGTGGCTGCTCAGGTGGCATGCGCGATGGTGCTTCTTTCGATGGGAGGACTACTCGCCAAAGAGTATATGCGGCTGCGTCAGTCCGATCTGGGCTTCGAGCCCGACAAGCTCGCGTATGGCTCACTCCGGACGAGCGATACGTCGGCCGCCGGCCAGTCGGCGTTCTTGAGTCGGGCATCGAGCAGCATCGACGACATCCCGGAGATTACCAGCACGGCGCTCATTGGATACCCTGTATTCGATGGCTCGGTGGTGCCCGACGGACGCGATGCGCCGCTCACTGGTGATGCCGTGCCGCTGCAAAGAAGTATCGATTGGGATTTCTTCGACGTTCTAGGAATCAGGATAAACGCCGGTCGAGCATTCGGACCGGCCGACGAGTATGGATCCCAACCGGTGGCCATCGTCAACCAGCTCGCTGCCGAGCGATACTGGCCTCGTGGCGATGCAGTCGGGCGCACGATTCGACTCCGATCGGATGCTAGCAAAGACGAGCTTCTGACCGTTGTCGGGGTAGTGGCGGATACGCGGCTCTTCGATCCGCTCGCGCCACCGGAGCCGATCCTGTACCGGCCGATCGGGCAGGCGCCCAGCGGTGACCTAGGAGTGTTCGTTCGTACGGCAAATGCGCGGCCCGCGGCGCTCGCGCAGTTGCGCGCGACCATCGCCAGGTTGACGGTCGGCCCTACGTGGTCGGATGGGGTCTACTGGCTCCCCGACCACTTCTCGCGCTCGCTCAGCAGGCAGCGCTTCGTGACGCGAGCGCTGCTCTCGTTCGCGCTCCTTGGGATCGGACTTGCAGCGCTGGGCGTGTACGGCGTCGCCGCACAGGCTGCGGCACTGCGTACCAGGGAGGTAGGCATTCGCATCGCGCTCGGAGCTCGTCGGCGCGTTCTGCTGGTAGCAGCGTTAAGGGAGACTGCGGCCATTGCCGCAGTCGGAGTCGGCATTGGTCTGGCTGGCTCATGGGCCTCCACGCGCCTGATCCAATCCGTCCTCGCGGGTGCAGCTCCAGCCAATGCTCAAATCCTTCTCGCTGCTGCTATCGTGTTGGCGGCCGTCGTCATGTTGGCTGGTTACGTTCCCGCCAACCGCCTGACGCGTGTAGACCCTGTCATCGCTCTGAGAGCGGAGTAGCGCGGGGTAATGAGTGTGATCCGCGAGGCGGAACCGGTTCGCGGACAGCTCGCCCCGAGGCGCTACTGGATCGGGCGCAAGTTGCTGGCGAACACTGAGCCGCTCGCGTCGGGCGGGCCGGCGATGTCCATCTCCGTGGGAAAGTGCAGTTGCGGGTCGAACGCGATGTCCGTGAGGAGCCCCTCGGCGCCCGCGTCTTCCGCGCGGTCGAAGAGCTGGTCGATCGTCGGGAAGGAGCTGGCCGGTTCGAGTGTCGGCTCACTGTCCGCGATGAAAACGGCGGACTGCACCTCGCCGTTCCTTACCGTGAGGCGGATCGGCTTGCCCGCAAATGCGATGAAGAATCCGGTCACGAGATAGTCGTACTCGTAATTCGTGATCCCCTGCGCGTTCCACTCCGCGCGCTGAACGGACACGTCCAGTCGATCGGGGCCGGTCGATGCGCTGCAGCCTGTCGCGACAAGCGTGAGTAATGTGACCGCGATGCATCGTGCGACCAACGACGTCCATCGCACGCCAGCGTTCATCGATGCGACCATAACGAGCTCCTCCGCCCGAGGCGGTTCTCACGAAATCGAGCACCAGCTCAGCCCGGCCGACCAACACCGATACGTTATGATACCCCTCGCGCCGGGGATTTCCATGCGGCTCGCCGGCGAGCTCCGCCCTGCCTCCCACCTTATAATTCGTCATGGCGCGCGGAATATTCATGGTGGCAGAGCTCACCGGGGAAGCCAGGGAGCAGGTGCTCGACGTGCAGCGCTGGGCGGATCCCAAGCTCGCCAGCGCTTCGCCGCCGCACATCACGCTCGTGGGCTCCTCCGGCGTTGGGCCGATCGCGTGGGATACCGACGTGGACGACGTGGCGTCCGCCATCGCCCCCATCGCCGCCAGCACGCCACCGATCACCGTTCGCTTCGGCGCGCCAGTGCGCTTCATGCAGACGGAGATCGTGGTTCTTCCGCTCGACCCGCACGGGCCGCTGCGCACGCTGCACGAGCGCATCGCCACGAGTGGTCTTCGGTTCGAGCGCGCGCGCTTCGTCTTCTCGCCGCACTGCACGCTTAGCTTCTTTCCGGTGATCACGCCGGAGATGCAGCGCCGGCTGATGCGCGTGAGGGTGAACGTGCCGGTGGTGATAGACTCGCTGCAGTTCTACCTCACTCCCGACATCGGGACCGGCCGCAAGGTGCTGGAGCTCGCGCTCACCGGCGGAGCGTTGCCGGTGGAACGGTGACCCGTGCATCCGGATTGGAAGATGCGCCGGCCAATCTCCGCCGCCACGGGTGAGCCATCTTCAACAGTGCAATTCCCTGAGGCACGGCTCTCCAATCAACCGACACTACCAGTAACCATCTTACATGTCCCACCCCGTCTTCGCCCTGCTCGAGCAGGACGCCGAGCGCGATGCGGCTCATCTCTTCGCGAACCTCGCAGCCGACTACTTCCGTGATACCCGCTCCGGTTCGGGGCCGGTCTCCACTCCACTCACCGCCGCCGAGATAGCGAAGCGATTCGCCGAGCCCCTCCCCGAGGGATCGCGCGAGCTTGCCGCTGTGGCGGAGCGCGTGCAGCGCGACGTGATGAGCGACATGAACCGCCTCGCGCACCCGATGTATCTGGGGCACCAGGTCTCCGCTCCACTTCCCGCCATGGTGTGGATGGATTCGGTGATCTCCGCGATGAACCAGTCGGTGGCGGTGTGGGAGATGTCGCCCACAGCGACGGTCGTGGAGACGCAGGTGATCCGCTGGCTCTCGGAGCTCGTCGGCTGGGGCCCCGGCGCGGGCGGAACGTTCACGTCGGGTGGAACCGAGGCGATCTTCACCGCGCTTCTCGCCGCGCGCGCGGCGGCGATGCCCGAAGCGTGGGAGGATGGTGTGGGCGCCGACCCGCCGGTGGTAGTGTGCGGCGAGCACGCGCACTACGCAGTCACGCGCGCGGTGGCGCAGCTCGGTCTGGGCGTGCGCCGCGCGATCGCCGTACCATCACGCGATCACCGGATGGACACCGACGCGCTCGAGGCCACGCTGCGCCGGCTCGCGAGCGAGGGGACTCGCGTGATGGCGGTAGTGGCCACCGCAGGCTCCACGGCCACGGGCTCCTTCGACGACATCGAGCGCATCGGCCGGATCTGCGAGGAGCGCGGAATCTGGTTCCATGTGGACGGTGCGCACGGCGCCTCGGCGCTCCTCTCGCCCCGGCATCGCCACCGGATGCGCGGCGTGGAGCGCGCACGCTCGCTCACCTGGGATGCGCACAAGATGATGCTCGCGCCGATCTCGGGCGGGATGCTCCTCGTGCGCGACGAGCGCGATCTCGAGCGCGCCTTTGCGCAGGCCGCGCCCTATCTCTTTCACGCCTCCGGCAATGGCACGGAGCGCGGCTGGGATCAGGGAAAGCGCAGCTTCCAGTGCTCGCGTCGCACCGACGCGCTGAAGGTGTGGGTCGCTCTCCAGCGCTACGGCGCTGACGGGATGGCCGCCATCTACGACCGTCTCTGCGAGACGGCGTGCGCGCTGCACGAGGAGATCACCTCGCGCGATGACTTCGTAGCGGTGCACGAGCCGGAGTCGAACATCCTCTGCTTCCGCTGGATAGGCGATGGATCACACGACGACGCCACGCTCGACCGGATGAACCGCGAGCTCCGCGAGCGTTACAATCGGAGCGGCGAAGGGTGGATCACCACCACCGTCATCGATGGGAGGCAGCTGCTCCGCGTGACGGTGATGAACCCGCGGAGCGGCCGCGAGCACGTACGTCGCCTTCTCGACGGGCTGGCCGAGCAGGCGACTGTGGAAGCCGCGCCGCTCCGCTAGAGGAGCGGCGCTCTCGCGCGGGCCATGCGCCATCGAGGCGGCGAGCTAGTTGCTCGCCGAGAGGCTCCCCGCGCGGAGAAAGACGTTGGAGTCGTAGGCCGGATCGCCGGCGTCGGCGATGGCCAGGCGCATATGATTCTTCACGCCTGGCTTCACGCGTGCCGTGCACGTCAGCACCGTGGTCAGGCCATCCATCTCCGTGTCGATCGTGGCGCCGCCGTTCGAGTCGAGGTCGTTGTTGCGATAGAGCTCCGGGTGCGACACCGGTGGTATCCCGAACGGGTTGCCGTTGTTGATCGTGTTGATACTCACCGGCAGCGCGGACTTGCCCACCACCGCGCAGTTCACGCCGTTCACGTAGAAGGCGAAGACGTCGTTGTAGCCGGTGTTGACGTAGTCGTTGTACTCCTCGGACGCGAAGACGTACTCGAAGCTGATGCTGCTCCCGCGGGGAACGAAGTCGAAGGAGAGGACCGCCGCGTCCACGGTGGGATTGCCGCTGCCGGAGAGGAGATCGAGGAGCGAGTCGCCCGGCGTGCCGTTCTCCGTGGTCGCGTCGACCACCTGGTTGGGACCCTCGACGCCGGTTATGCGTCCCGTGCCGAGCACGATGCCGCCCTCGAAGCCGACGACGTCGCTCCCGCCGCTGAACATCCCGGCCGCCGCCAGCGCGCCGCTGTAGCTGACATTGGAGACCTCTACGCCTGGTCCGGCGAGCACTCGGGCCAGGAAGGCGGGGTTCAGCCCCTGCGACAGATCCTGGGTCGTCAACTCCTCGTCGCTTCCGCCGAGCACCCGCTGAATCATCCCGCGTCGTGCCGGGTCGTCGGCGCTGGTCGGAGTCCGACCGTCACTGCCGCAGGCGCCTGTCGCGATGGGAAGCGCGGCGAGGAGGAGGATACGTCTCATCAGGGGTCCTCTGGGCTGGGTGCCGTATTTCAGTGGTGCGCTCTCGACAGCCCTGCCGCCGATCCGCCGCAACAGATGCGGGTGCTCGCGGGCGGCGAAGCTGAAGAGAGCGCGACAACCACTGCGTGGTGCTGCTCGAGCACAGCATTAATCACGTGCTGTGCCAGCCCGAAAGGACGTGTTGCCCGAAATGGAACGAATTTTAACGGCGGGGTCAGGTCT
>DASSNL010000005.1:0-7604 GCA_035688075.1 Gemmatimonadaceae bacterium | reverse complement strand
AGCCGTTCATAGGTCCCTCAGTGCGGGGGCCCCCTCAGCGGGGTCACCCGTTCGTCCCCGTCTCATCCGCCAACAACTGTCGCACATATCGTGCGCGCACGAGATTCGCCTCACTCTCCGTGAGCGCCTTCCCCTCGGCGTATGCCAGGTGCGCGGATTGGGAAAAAATCAGGAGCTTGTTGAGAGTATATACACTGAGGCCGCTGATCAGTTTCAGACCGACGGCCAGGCGTACGCCGCTGAGGTAGTTCATCGCCTCCTCGAACGAGAGGCTGCGCGCGTAACGGAGGGTTCCATAAGCTCGCCAGAGCTTGTCTTCAATAATATAACCAGCATCGCGAAGCAATACCCTCCTCGCGTCCTCCTCGCGCGAGATCACAGTACGCAGAACGTACATCAACTGATCGATGATCTCCTCTTCCGGTCGACCCAGCGTCGTCTGGTTCGAGATCTGGAAGAAGTTCCCGACTACCTCGCTCCCCTCCCCATACAGCCCCCGGTACGTCAATCCCATCTGCTGCAATCCGGCCAGCGTCTTCCCGATCTCCTTCGTGAGTACGAGACCCGGTAGATGAATTAGCACCGAGGCCCGCATTCCGGTTCCCGTGTTCGTGGGGCAGGAAGTGAGGAAGCCAAACTCCTGGTGGTACGCGAAGGGGACTCTCGATCCGAGCTCCTCGTCGATCCGTTCTATGTCCGCGAAGGCGTCGGACAGCGCGAAGCCCGAACGGAGCGTCTGGAGCCGGAGGTGGTCCTCCTCATTTACCATGACGCCCATGCCGTCGCCGAGAAACACCGCTGCCCCGCTCCGCACCGGATGCTGCGGATCGAGGCCCGCCAGCTCCTTGCTCACCAGGTGCCGCTCGTGCAGGAGGAGGCGCTCCTCGCTCCCCAGATTGTCCACCCGCACTTCCAGGTGGCTGGTCATCGTGGGGATCGCGTCCATCGCTTCGCGCACCCGCGAGAGCACGCGGAGCCGCTCGCCGTCACGCGCCCGCCCCGGGAAAGCGAAGCCCTCGAGGTTGCGCGCGAGGCGGATGCGGGTCGAGAGCACGATTCCCGAATGCTCGCCCGAGGCGTCCAGCCAGCTGACTCCCCCGTCGGGGAGAAGCGAAAGATCCAGCGTCACTCCATCACCCTTATCTGGTCGCGGAGGCGCGCCGCCTCCTCGAACTGCTCCTGCTCCACCGCGCGCCGGAGCCGGTCGCGCAGCTCCGACAGCACCGTCGCATCCTCGGCCAACTCCGGCTGCGGCGGCTGGTAGCGCTTCCCGGTGTGGCGCGAGTTCCCGTGCACCCGCCGGAGCAGGTCGCGCAGGCTCGACTCGAAGGTCTGATAGCAGTAAGCGCAACCGAGCCGCCCGGAATTCTTGAAATCACGGAGCGTGCCAGAGCAGAAGCTGCAGCGCGAGCTCTCCAGCAGGGTAGCCGGGAGCTGCTTCTGCACCGCCAGGATGAAGTCCGTGAGCGGCTGTTTCGGCGCCGTCATCTGAGTCTCGATGCCGCGCTCCGCAGCACACCGCTCGCAGAGGTGAAGCTCCGTCACCCCCTGAGCATCGGAGGTGGTGAGCGTCACCACGGAATCGCGCTCTTTGCAGTTGTCGCACAACATCAGGCCAGTACCTCTCGAACGTCCGTCTCGCGCAACCGCCCGTCCTCCAATAGCAACGCTCGGTCCGCGCGCGCAGCAAGCGACCGATTGTGTGTCACGACGATCATCGCGATCTCCAGATCCCGGACGAGCTGCGTGAACTGCTCGTGCAGCTGTTCGGCATTATGGTGATCCAGATTACCGGATGGCTCGTCGGCGAGTAGCAACGCGGGGTCTATGGCGAGTGCGCGCGCCACCGCGGTGCGTTGCTGCTCGCCTCCGGAGAGCTCCGACGGCCGGTGCGCCATGCGGCCGCCGAGGCCGACTCGGGCCAGCAGCTCCTCGGCACGTGAGCGTGCCCGCTTCGGCGTCCACCCCGCAATGCGTAGCGGCATCGCAACATTTTCGAGCGCCGAGAACTCGCGCAGCAGGTGATGGAACTGGAAAACGAAACCCACTTTCCGGTTCCGCACTCGCGCGAGCGCGTCCTCGCTGAGCCCGTGGAGGGGCTCGCCGTCCAGAACCACGTAACCGCGGTCGGGGCGGTCGAGTGCGCCGAGGATGTGGAGGAGCGTGCTCTTTCCGGCGCCGCTCGCTCCCACGATGGCCACCATCTCGCCCCGCCTAACCGTGAGGTCCACGGAATCGAGCACGTGGATGGGACGCCCATCGCCACCGACGTACGTCTTCCCTATCTGGTGCGCCTCGATGACCATCATTCGTGCCGGATCGCCTCCACGGGATAGAGCCGCGCCGCCTGGAGCGACGGATATACCGTCGCCAGTACGGCTATCGCCACACTCGCGGTGACGATCCAGAAGACGTCCAGCGGCTGAATGGCCACCGGGAGATGGTCTATGAAATATACCTTCGGGTCCAGCTCGATGAGCTTCAGTTTGTCGACCACCACACCCGCAGCCACGCCGATGGCCACACCGATCAGCGTTCCCACGCCGCCGATCACGACTCCCTGCACGAGGAAGATCCGCCGTACCGAACGCGCCGGAAGTCCCATGGCCTTGAGAATGCCTATCTCGCGGGTCTTGTCCTTCACGACCATGGAAAGCGTGCTCACGATGTTGAACGCGGCCACCACCACGATCAACAGGAGTATGATCCCCATGGCGAGCTTCTCGAGTTTCAGCGCCTGGAAGAGTGAGGAGTTCTGCTGCTCCCAGTCCACTGCTCGATACGGGAAGCCGAGCGAGTCCTGCAGCGCGCTCGCTACCCGCGCCGCCTCGTCCCGCGTGGGCGTAGCAGCTTCTATCCCCGTCACCGCGTCACCGAGCCCCGCGAACTCGCGGGCCACATCGAGACTCACGAAGACGTACCGCGTGTCGTACTCGTACATCCCGGTCGTGAAGATGCCGGTCACCTCTACCTGAATGATGCGAGGCACGATGGAGCCGACCGCGGCGTTGAACTTCGCGTCGGCCGGGGAGATCAGGTTTACCTTGTCGCCCGGGAAGACGTTCAGAACCTTGGCCAGCTCCGAGCCCAGCACCGCTCCCCGCCCTTCCCCGTCGCTGCTGGCGAAGCTGAAGTCGCCCTGGACTGCGTGCCGCCGGATCGTCGTGACTTGGGGCGCGTCACGTCCGGCGGGCTCGATCCCCTCCACGGCCACGCCCTGCGAGTAGCTGCGTCCAACGGGCACCGCGAGCCCCTCCGACAGGACGAACGGCGCCGCCGCCATGATTCCCGGCTGCGAGCGGACGCGCTCGAGCGTGGGCTGCCAATCGTCCATGCGGAGGTCGTCACCGAAGGTGAGCACCCGAATGTCGGGGCTGCCGATGAGAATCTTGTCACGCAGGTCGTCCTGCATCCCCGTCATGACACCGTTGATGACGATGAGCGCGCTGACGCCGACGATCACCCCGCCAATGGCGATGGCGCTGATGAACGAGAAGAGCCGCGAGCCGCCGCGGCTGCGAAGGTACCGCCAGGCGATGCCCAGCTCGAGTCTGGTCATTCCGGCCGCATTGTCGGAAAGAGGATCACGTCGCGGATGTTGGCGGTAGCGGTCAGGTACATGAACAGCCTATCGATCCCGATGCCGACGCCGCCCATCGGCGGCATCCCGTACTCCATGGCTCGGAGGTAGTCCTCGTCGACACCGCTCGCCTCCAGGTCGCCCGATCGCCGCAGCGCCGCCTGCACCTCGAAGCGCGCGCGCTGGTCGAGCGGATCATTCAGCTCGCTGAATGCATTCGCGAGCTCGGTGCCCCCGGCAAAGAGCTCGAAGCGCTCCGTGAGCGAAGGGTTGCCGCGCCTGGGCTTGGCGAGTGGAGAAAGCTCGATGGGGTAATCCATCACGAACGTGGGCTCGTCCAGCTGCGCTTCTACGAGTGTCTGGAAGAGCTCATCGAGGAGCTTGGGACGGCTCATCTTGTCCGTTTCTTCAACACCGTTTCGCGCCGCCGCGTTCCGCAGCTCCGCGTCGCTCAACGAGGCGCTCGTCGCGCCGAGCGCCGCATCGAGCGCCGGTACCCACTCGATCCGCCGGAAGGGGGGCGTGAGAACGGGTACTCGCTCCGCGAGCCCGGGAGATGCACGCACCTCCGCGGCAGCGGCCACCACCAGCTCCTCGACCAGGGTCATCATGTCCTGGTAGTCGGAGTACGCCTCGTAGAACTCGAGCATGGTGAACTCGGGGTTGTGCGTGCGGTCGAGCCCCTCGTTCCTGAAGTTGTGGCCTATCTCGTAGACACGCTCGAGCCCGCCCACCACGAGTCGCTTGAGGTAGAGCTCATCGGCGATACGGAGAAAGAGCGGCATGTCGAGCGCGTGGTGATGCGTGGTGAAGGGGCGAGCCGTCGCACCGCCGTAGAGCGGCTGCAGGACGGGCGTCTCCACCTCCACGTAGGCACGCGCATCCAGAAAGGCGCGGATGGCGCTCACCATGCGCGAGCGTGCCACGAAGAGCTCACGCACTTCCGCGTTCACGGCCAGGTCGGCATAGCGCTGCCGATAACGCTGCTCAGGATCGGCGAAGCCGGAGTGCCGCACCACCTTCCCCTCCACGACCTCCTCCTTGCCGAATGGGAGTGGCCGGAGGGACTTGGAGAGGAGCTCGAACGACTCCACGCGGATCGTGAGCTCGCCGCTCCGCGTGCGGAAAAGCCGCCCCGAGATACCTACGAAGTCGCCTATGTCGAGAAGCTCGAGTGCCGCGTAGCGCTCGTCGCCAAGCGCGTCCTTGCGGAAGTAAAGCTGCAGCCTGCCACCCTGGTCGGCGAGGTGGGCGAAGGTCGTCTTCCCGTGCGCGCGCCACGCCACGAGCCGTCCAGCCACTCGGAGAACGTCGCCCTCACCCTCGGCGATCCCCTCTTCTCCCTCTACCGGGACGCTCAGCGCGTCCGTCAGGGTGTGCGTGCGATCGAAGCCATAACCGAAGGGCGCTATCCCCTGCTCCTCCAGTCGCGCGAGCTTTTCGCGGCGCGCCCGGAGAACGAAGTTCAGCTCGTCCGCGCTCACGCCACCGCCTCGCTCGCGCCGAACTTCCGGTGGTAGGCTTCGATGAAGGGGTCTATCGCGCCGTCCATGACTTTCTGGACGTCGGTGATCTTCAACTCCGTTCTGTGGTCGTTCACCATCGTATAGGGCTGGAAGACGTAGCTGCGGATCTGGCTCCCGAAGGACACGTCGCTCTTGGATGCGTCGAGCGCTGCCTTCTTACGCTCGCGTTCTTCCACCTCGCGCTGGTAGAGCGCGTTGCGGAGCATCTTCATCGCCGTCGCCTTGTTCTTGAACTGCGACCGCTCCTGCTGGCAGCTCACCACGATCCCGGTGGGGATGTGGGTGATCCGCACCGCCGACGACGTCTTGTTGACGTGCTGGCCGCCGGCGCCGGAGGCGCGGAAGACGTCCATCTTGATGTCGTCATCGCGGATGTCGATGGTGATCTCGTCATCCACCACCGGATACACGAACACAGACGCAAAGCTCGTGTGGCGGCGCGCCTGCGAGTCGAAGGGGGAGATCCGCACCAGTCGGTGCACTCCCGCCTCGGCGCGAAGGAAACCGTAGGCGTAATCGCCCTCGATCTCCACCATGGCGCCCTTGATCCCTGCCTCCTCGCCTTCGCTCATGTCGAGCACCTCGATCGAGTAGCCGCGGCGCTCGGCCCAGCGAGTGTACATGCGCAGGATCATCGATGCCCAGTCCTGCGCCTCGGTGCCGCCGGCGCCGGCGCTGATCTCGACCATTGCGCTCCGATGATCGTCGGGTCCGTTGAGCATCGCGCGCAGCTCGAAGGCGGGGAGTTCCTCATCCAGCTCGTCGAGCTCGCGATCGATCTCCGCTTCCATGGATGGATCTGGCTCCAGCTCGAGGAGCTCCTCGAGCTCCTGGAGCGAGCGTACGCGCGCGCCGAGGCGGTCGAGCGGTTCCACCGTTTCGCGGAGCTTCTTCACCTCCTGGATTACCCCCTGCGCGCGCTCGTGGTCGTCCCAGAAACCGGGCTCCGACATGCGCGCCTCGCGCTCCGTCAGTGCGCGCCGCTTCCCTTCCAGGTCAAAGATACCCCCTGAGCTCGATCAGACGATCGCTGTACTCACGAAGTCTGCGCGCTCTCTCGGATTCCGCCATTGTCGTTCGTTCCTCGCGCGGCCGGGAGCGGCCGCGTGGTGGGTGTTGTGTCGAGTGCCTCACGAAACGAGCCGTCCAGCACCGCTCGGGTGGGACGGCTCGATTGGTAACCGAAATATACCCAATCAGAGCTAGAACACCTTGCTCCCCTGCGCGAGCACATCGTTCAGCGCGTCCTGGAAGTGCGTCGTGCTCTCGGCGAAGTCGCGTCCCATCTGGTCCACGTATTCCTCGTAGCTCTTCTTGATCTCCTCGCGGAAGAGCTCCCGGAGCGTCCCGGAGCGAAGCCCCTCGCGATGCTTGTCCGGGAAGTAGACGATGATGTCCGAAACGAGCGCGCGAGCCAGACGCTTGGCCTTGACGTTGGGGTCGTTGGCCAGGAAGGGGTTGATCGGCGGCCGCACGGGCGGCCGTGCCGGAGCGGCGGCGGGGCGCTCGGGGGGAGGCGGCGGAGCGGCGGCGTGGCCGTTCGGCGCGGGCTGCGGCGAGTTTTGCGCCGGCGGTGGCGCGTGCGGCTGCGGCGGATGCGGGCGCGGAGGGGCAGCACGATCCGCGGGCGCGATGCTCGGCGAGGGCGCCGGTGCAGGAGCCGCCAGCGGCGCCATGGATGGCGGAGCCGGTGCACGCTCCGCCGGCGGGGCGAAGGACCCCTGCTGGGGAGCAGCACCGCTCTGTTGCGGCCGCGGTGCCTCGCGAGGCGGCTCCGGATGCCGGGCCGCCGGCTGGGGATGCGGAGGTGCCGGACGGGGCGCCGTGACGGCAGGCGGAGGCGCGAAGGCATCCGGAGCGAAGGGCGCACCCGGAATGGGCGGCGTCGACGAGCGGGTCGTGTGCGGCGGCGGAGGTGGAGGCGCGGCAGGAGTTGGAATCGGCGCGGGAATCTGTCCTGCTGCCGGTGGGGGCGCCGCCGGGGACGGAAGCGGCGGTTGCGGCGCGGCCTCTCCCGCTCGCGCCTGCGGCGCCTGAGGAACGGTGCGCAACGGAGGAGCGGCCGGCGTGCGACGGGCGGCCGATGGGATCTCGCCGGGGCGCATCGCGCCGGCGCCTCCGGGCGCGGGAGCGGCGCCCCCGGCCGGCGGGGCGACGGGCGCGGAAGGCGCAGCCGGCGCCCCCACCATCGACGGACGCGACGACTCCGCGAAGTCATCGTCTATGCGGCCCGACTCCCCGATCGCCATCACTCCACCACATACCGAGCAGCGAGCACGGATCCCCGCAACGGGGATCTTCGCCGGATCCACTCGGAAGATGGTTCCGCACTCGGGGCACCCGACGTTCATCGCCCGGCCTCGTCAGCTATGAGGTCAACGGACTGACACGGGCTTGGCGTCGACGTCCGCCGCGTCATGACGGCGGTCCACGACGAACACCGATCCCGGAAGCGTCTTCGCATAGCTCTTCATCTCCGTGGCCAGTTCGCTCACCTG
>DASSNL010000247.1:0-22570 GCA_035688075.1 Gemmatimonadaceae bacterium | reverse complement strand
GCGTCGCAGCGCGCGACCTGCGCGAGTGCCTCCTCCTCCAGCTTCGCGAGGCGGGACTCGAGCAATCGGTCCCCTACCGTCTGGTGCGCGACTGCTTCGATGAGCTGATCAACCACCGCTGGAGCGAGATCTCCAAGCGCTTCGGGATCAGCCCCGCCGACGTGCAGAAGGCCGCCGACGAGATAGCGAAGCTCGACCCGAAGCCCGGTCTCATCTTCAGCAGCGCTGGCGACAATTACATCATCCCCGATCTCGTCGTCGAGAAGATCGACGGTCAGTACCACATCTTCCTCAACGACACGAATCTCCCCAGGCTCAAGCTGAGCCGCGCCTACCAGGAGATCGCGCGCGACAAGAAGAAATTCGACGGGGAGAACAAGGAGTTCATCTCCAACAAGCTCAACTCGGCCAACTGGATGATCCAGGCGATCGAGCAGCGCCGGCAGACGATGCTGAAGGTGATGAACTTCATCGTGGACCGGCAGCGCGACTTCTTCGAGAAGGGCGTGCAGTTCCTCAAGCCGCTCACGCTCCGCGAGGTGGCCGAGGTGATCAACATGCACGAGTCCACCGTGAGCCGTGTAACCAACGAGAAGTACGTGCAGACGCCACGCGGCGTGCTCCCGCTCAAGTTCTTCTTCTCGTCGGGGCTCTCCACCACAGGTGGGGAAGATGTCTCGGCGCGAGGGATCAAGGCGCAGATCCAGAAGCTCGTGTCGGACGAAGATCCGCGGCATCCGCTAACCGACCAGGCGATCGTGAACATCCTCAAGGAGGGGGGCGTGCAGATCGCGCGTCGCACGGTCGCCAAGTACCGCGACCAGCTCGGCGTTCTCTCCGCGCGGATGCGGAAGCGGGTGTGAGCGTGTCCGCGTTGCGCGGTTCGGCGGCCGCGGCGGGCGGCGCGACGACCGGCGAGAGCGACCACGTGCGCGGCGACGAGCCACGCGGGGCGACGCCTCTGGCGCGCCGCGATGCGGACGATGTGGCGCGCCCGGGCGTCGGGCGCGACGAGCTCGATGTCAGCGTACTCGTCCCCGCCAAGGACGAGGCGGAGAACCTCCCGCTCTTCATGGAGCAGGCGCGCGACGCGTTCGAGGGGTCGCCGCTTCGCTACGAGGTGGTGGTGGTGGACGACGGCTCGGACGATGACACCTGGGCCGTCCTGCAGGGACTACGGGAGCGCTATCCATTCCTCAGGGTCGCGCGCCACCGCAAGCGCCGCGGGATCGCCGACGCGCTCCGCACAGGGTACCTCGTCTCGCGTGGGCGCGTGCTGGTGTTCTACCCTGCGGACCTTCAGTACAAGCCGGAAGACATTCCGCGGCTCGTCGCGCCCATCATCGCGGGTGAGTCGGACATGGTCACGGGCCACAAGCAGGGCATCTACGAGAAGGCCTTCGTCTCGCGGATCTACAATCGGCTCAGTCGCACGCTCTTCGACGTACCGGTGCGCGATCTCAACTCGGTGAAGGCGTACCGCAGGGAAGTGATGGACGTGCTCCCGGTGCGCCCCGACTGGCACCGTTACATGATCGTGGTGGCTGCCGCGTCGGGCTTCAGCGTGTCCGAGATTCCGGTCCCGCTCTACCCGCGTCACGCCGGGAGGTCGAAGTTCGGGATCGGCCGCATCCCGGTGGGCGTGCTCGACATGCTATCGGTGTGGTTCGAGCTGCGCTTCGCGAAGAAACCACTCCTCCTCTTCGGGCTCCTCGGCTTCGCCCTGCTCGCGGTTGGCGCCCTGGCGTTCCTCGTTGCACTCGCGCGCCTCTGGATATCGGGCGTAGGGGTGCGGTGGGTGTGGATGATCATCCAGACCTGTCTCATCCTCGGCAGCATCTTCTTTGTCGGCGGCCTGGTGGGCGAGATGATCGCCAGCCAGCGCTCCGAGCTACGCGAGCTGCGGCGCCGCCTCGCGGAGCGCGACTCGACCTGGAGTGACCGGGAGCCAGGCTAGCACCTTGCCCATCATGCCGCGGGGCAGAGTGCTTCGCGCCGCCAAGATCGCCTTCGCGGTCGCGGTGGCCATCGCCATCGCCGCCGCACTCGTCTCCCAGTGGGGCGAGCTTCGGGAAGCCGCGGCCAGCGCCCGCCCGAGCTGGGGATACATCGCGCTCTCCTGCGCGCTCGTGCTGGCGAACTACGCGCTGCTCATACAGGCGTGGCGTGTCTTGCTGGCGGGTTGGGGGAGCTCGCTCGGCTTCTGGCAGAGCGCCAGGGTGTGGACCATCTCCAACCTCGGCCGCTACATCCCGGGGAAGGTGTGGGCGATAGGCAGCCTGGCAGTGATGGCGCAGGCGCGCGGCGTGTCCGGCGCCGCCGCCGTGGGTGCCGCGCTGCTCGGATCGCTCATTAACACCGTGGCCGGTTTCATAGTGCTCGCGGCCACGGGTGCCGGGGTGCTCGAGCTTCCCACGGCAGCGGTGGTCGCGATAGCGCTGCTCGGTGCCGCGATACTCGTGGCGCCGCCCTTTCTCCCGTGGCTGGGAAGGGTGGCGGGACGGCTCGCCAGGCGCGACATAACCATCCCGCGCATCCCGCACCGCGCGATCTGGATCGCAGCGGCGATCTCCGCGCTCTCGTGGATTCTCTACGGCGTCGCTTTCCGCGTCCTCACCGTGGGCGTGCTCTCGCGCGCCCCGGGTGAATTGGGACTGTACACGGCGATCTGGACCGGATCGTATCTGGCGGGCTTTCTCGCGGTGTTTGCGCCCGGCGGCGTGGGCGTGCGCGAGGTGGTGATGGCCGGTGCGCTCAAGGCCGTCAGCTTCGGAACCGGTGAGGCCATTCTCCTCGTAGTGGCATCGCGGGTATGGCTCACAGTTCTGGAAATTCTGCCGGCCGCGCTCTTTCTGATCATCCGGCCGATGCGACGCGAGAAGGCCGATGCGCCGCCGGAAGTGGCGAGCGATGCGCGGTGAAGCGTGGATCACGCGCTTCATGATGCATCATCCAAGGCGAAGGCGATCAGCCACTTACGAGAGCTCCCCGGGTGCCTGATACGATATGGACGTGGCTTGCACGCGCGCCGGAGCGCGATGATCTTACGCTCGCTTCGACTCAGCGGGTCGGCGCGGAGCAGGGCGGGAGTCCCCGCGTGCGTCGCGCGTCGATCGCCGGCTCCGCGGCGGCCAGCGAACAACTCCGACCATTGAGCAACTGATTTGACCAGGACTCAGACCGCAGCGGCCGCACGGCCGATGACCCCTCGAGCGCGCACCGAGGCGCCCGCTGCGCCGCGCTTCGCGCTCGGTTGGGCAGCGCTGGCCTACGCGCTCGCCACGCTGTCGCTCGCCTATCCGATTCTCGCGGGACGATTCCTGGCCAGCCCCAACAGCGACCAGTACCTCGCCGGCTACGCGTTCCGGGAGTTCGCCGCTACCACGCTGAAGACCGTGGGGCACATCCCGCTCTGGAACCCGTACCTGATGGGCGGCGTGCCATACGTGGCCGGGATGGCAGGCGACATCTTCTATCCGCCATCGCTCCTCCTGCGGGCGCTCGTGCCAGTGGACGTCGCAATGTCGCTGGCGTTCGCGCTGCACCTCTTCTTCGCGGGGCTCTTCGCCTACGTCTTCATGCGCGCGTGGCGGATGAGCTTCTACGCGGCGCTCATCGGCGGACTCGCCTACATGCTGAGCGGCTTCGTGGCGTCGCTCGCGGGAGCTGGACACGACGGGAAGCTCTACATAGCGGCGCTCATGCCGCTGGTGCTCTGGCTCGTGACGCTCGGCGTGCGCGACGGCTTCCGCTGGGTGTGGGGCGTGCTGGCGCTGGCGATCGGCTTCGCGGTCCTGAGCCCGCACCCGCAGGTGCTGCAGTACATGCTGCTCGCCTGCGGCGCCTTCGCGCTGTACCTCGCGATCAGCGAGGTGAGGGGTGGGAGGATCGAGAGAAACACGGCCATTGGCCGGCTGGCGCTCGCGGCCGGGGCAGTGATCCTCGGCGGTCTGATGGGCGCTATACAGTTTCTCCCGGTAATGGAGTACACGCCCTGGTCGCCGAGGGCGGGAGGGCAGGGGTACGCGTATGCGATCACGTATTCGTTCCCGCCCGAGGAGCTGATCAACACATATCTGCCGCAGTTTTCCGGACTGCTCGACGCTTACTGGGGACGCAACGGTATCCACTTCCACAGCGAGTACATCGGCGTCGTGGTGTTGATGCTCGCTGGCGCAGGGCTCGGAGCCGTCAAGACGCGCGGCTTCGCGCGGTTCTGGCTGGGCACTTTCATAGTCGCGCTCCTCTGGGCGCTGGGTGGCTTCACGCCGTTCTATCACCTGGTGTACGCGCTGGTGCCGGGGAGCAAGTTCTTCAGAGCGCCCAGCACGATTTTCTACATCGTGTCGTTCTGCGTGGCGCTGTTCGCGGCGTTCGGCGTCGAGAGGATAGCGGCGCGCGAAGTCGGCCCTCGCTATCTGATCGGATGGTTGATCGCGGGTGTACTGATCGCGGTCCTGGCCGCATCTGGCGGCTTCACCAACGTAGGCGAGACGATCGCTGATCCATCGCGGGCAGCCATGGTAGAGGCGAACGCTCCCGCGGTCACGCTCGGGGCGCTACGCTCGCTCCTGTTCGTGGTGCTCTCGGCCGTGGCGCTCATGGCGTTCCTGCGCGGCAAGCTCACGCTGCCGGTAACTGCGGTGGCGCTCCTGGTCCTCGCTGCCGTGGATCTATGGACGATAAACCGCCACTACTGGGGTTCATCGCCACCTGCGAAAGTGGTTTATGCGCCGAACGAGATCACCGAGTACATCTCGAAGGCGAACAAAGAGGAGCAGGGGCGGGTGTTTTCCTTGCCGGCACAGACCGAGAGCATGGTGGCACACGACCCGTTCCTGAGCGGCGACGCTCTCATGGTGAACGACATCCGTATGGTGATGGGCTACCATGGGAACGAGCTCGGGCGCTATCAGATACTCGACGGTTTTGCGCAGGGGCAGGTCGTGCAACGAGTCATCGGGACGCCGAACTTCGCGCGCCTGATGAACATGAAGTACGTTCTCACCAACCTGGATTCGCTTCCTATCCCGGGTTACCAGAGACTCCTCGGACCAACGAAAGACAGCGAAGGAAGCACGCTCTATCTCTACGGCGTCCCGGGCGATAATCCACCCGCGTGGGTCACGCCCGTGATAGTGAAGGCACCCGATGAGGCGGCGTTCGCGGCGATCGTCGACCAGCGCTTCGATCCGGCTACGGCGGCGATCTTCGACACGTCCGCGGCCGTGAAAGCGGTGCAGATTCAGCAGCTCCCGGCACCGCTCGACATCCACGCGAACGTCACCCGCTACGACCCGGGACACATCACGGTCGAGCTCGACAAGCCGGCACCCGCTGGCGCCGCGTTGATGGTTTCCGAGAACTATTACCCGGGTTGGCGCGCGACCGCGGACGGTAAACCGGCGGCGATAGGCCGCGCCGACTTCACGCTGATTGGCGTGGAGCTCCCAGCCGGCGCCCGCGAGATCGACCTCACCTACGGGAGCGCTACTTACGAGCGCGGCCGCGCGATCACGGTCGTGGCGCTCCTCCTGGCGGTGGCCGCCGTGGTAGCCGGGATCGCGCTGGAGCGGAGAAGGCAGGCCCGTGGCTGAGCGCGCCCTGGTGGTGGTGCCGACCTACAATGAGCGCGCGAACATCGAGAAGCTCATCGAAAGCGTCCTCTGCCAGGATCCACGGCTCGACATACTGGTGGTGGACGACGGCTCGCCCGACGGTACCGGCACGATCGTGGATGAGATCGCGGCCGCCAACTCGCGCGTCCACGCGCTCCACCGGCCGCGCAAGATGGGGCTGGGGACCGCCTACCTGGCCGGCTTCAAGTGGGCTCTCGAACGCGATTACGATTACGTGCTCGAGATGGACGCCGACTTCTCGCACGACCCCACGCACCTCCCGCAGTTTCTCGAGGCGATCCAGGACGCCGACCTCGTGCTCGGCTCGCGCTACCGCGGCGGGAAGGTGACGGTCGTGAACTGGCCGATGACGCGGCTCCTCTTGAGCTATTTTGCAAACGGTTACGCGAGACGCGTAACTGGTGTCCCGCTTGATGATCTGACGGGCGGGTTCAAGTGCTTTCGCAGACGCGTGCTCGAGGCGATCCCGCTGGACGAGGTGCGGTCGAACGGGTACGCGTTCCAGATAGAGATGAATTTCCGGGCCTGGAAGAAGGGGTTCCGGATTGTCGAGATACCGATCGTTTTCGTGGATCGGACGGAGGGTGAGAGTAAGATGTCCAAGAAGATCGTTCGCGAGGCCGTCTGGATGGTCTGGCGGCTGCGGTGGTGGGCGCTGAGAGGGTGGGTCTGATGGCCACGCGAAGGTTTTACAAGATGAGCGGTTCTGGAAACGACTTCATCGTGTTCGACGCTCGCGAGCTCGGAGTCGGCGCCCTGGAAGACTCGGTGGTCATCCAGGCGCTCTGCGCCCGGGGCACGGGCGTGGGCGCCGACGGCGTGGTGTTCATGGAGGAGCCGGACGAAGAGCAGGAGGACGCGGGCGCCATCTTCCGGATGCGCTACTTCAACGCGGACGGCTCGGCCGGGGCCATGTGCGGGAATGCGGCGCTCTGCCTGACCCGGCTGGCGGTCCACCTCGGCGCAGCCAGGCCGGAGGATGTCCGGTTCCAGACCGATACGGGGATCCTGAGCGCCCGCATCGTGGGGGCGCTCCCGGAGGTAGACCTCCAATCCGCCCAGGACGTCCGGCCCGACATCGATCTCCAGAGAGAGCCCGGAGAGCGGCGCATCGGCTTCGTGCTCATGGGTGTTCCGCACGTGGTGATTCTGTGCGACGAGGTTGACTCGATAGACGTCATCGAGCGCGGCCGGAAGATCAGGATGGATCCGAGCCTCAGGCCCGCGGGCGCCAACGTCAACTTCGTGGCCCCGGTTGCCGACGGCGGTTGGGCCATCCGGACCTACGAGCGTGGCGTGGAGGGCGAGACGCTGGCCTGCGGAACGGGCGCGATCTCCTCTGCGATCCTCCTGAATGCCTGGGGCGCCTCGGGCGCCGAGACCAAGTTCACGACGCGCTCGGACCGGGACGTGACCGTCCGCCTTCGGCGCGACGGCGAGCTCTGGCGACCCACATTGCGGGGCCAGGGGAGGTTGGTTTTTACGGGGGAGTTGGCGGATCGGTAGAGGGGGAGGAAGAAGAAAGCAGGAAGCAGGAAGCAGGAAGCAGGAAGCAGGTAACGGCACACCAAGAAGCCGTCATCCCCGCGAAAGCGGGGACCCATGTTCTGTCTGGCTAACATGGGTCCCCGCTTTCGCGGGGATGACTTGTTTCGTGCTCGTCGGGGTAGGTGATCGGGTAGGACGACTGTGGAGGGCCGGGGCACCGGTTCTCCACATTCTTCCACCCAACCAAGTTTACATAATATCTCTTATACGAAGTATTTATGGAGCGTGAACCGCATGGGTACGGAGCTGGCTCGGGGGTTACAGTGGGACGACTTCCCTGCGATTTCCGGCGGCGTCCTCGAGAACGAGTGGAGCGCCACTGTTGTCGATGGTCGAGTGGTCGGTGCGTACGCTGGCGATGACGGTGCCGTTTGGGGCCAGGCGCTCGGCGCGCACGGCGCGCCGCGCCGTGCGCCACGATGAGAGCTGCGTGGCCGTGGCGATGTGCGGCTCCTGGGTGGCGATCGTTCGGGCGAGCCGCTCGTACGCAGCCGGAGCGCCTGGGAAGCCGAGCGCCGGCGTGAGGTTCGGGTGCCAGAGGCCCACCCAGAGTCCTTCCAGGGCGCGACAGTGTTCGGCGAGAGCGAGCGCATCGTCCACCCAGGCCCCGGGATCCTCGACTCCCCGGTACTTGCTCAGCGCCCGGTCCATCCACACGAGTGGTAGCTCGTTCAGCCCCGCAGGCCGCTGCTGCTCCGCGTCCCAGGCCGGCACCACATCGGCGACGCCAAGGCGGAAGCCGTTGCGGTCCGGGAACCCGTAGGTCGCGTCGTATCGAAAACCGGCAGCCAGCATGGCGCGCTGCGTGGCGCCCGGGCGCATCCGCAGGAAATGCTGCCGCACCCCGAAGGCTTCCTGCCCCACCAGCGCGGCGAGCCGCTCGCGTTGCGTGCGCAGCTCGTCCATGGACTCTATAGTCGCGAAGCTGCCGTGCAATCCGATCTCGTGACGGCCGGCGGCGATCTCGCGCAGCGCCGTCCGCGCGCGGCGTGACTCCGGTCGGTACGTGAGATCGCCGGCGACCACTGTGTGGCGCGTGGGCGTCCCGCAGAGCACGAACCAGGTCGAACGTATGGACAGCGCGCGTTCGAGCCCCAGGAGCCAGCGCAGGCCCCCCAGAACCGGGTCGCCCGGCACGGCGCGCACCGCGGCGACACCGGCGGCGAGCGCCTGCCGCGCCTCACCCTTCCGGGCCAGTTCCAGCGCGCGTGCAGCGGCGAAGACGGGCCACAGTGCCACCACATCCAGGTCGTGCGTGAACGCAGCCGCCCAGCGCCGACCGTTGGGCCACGGTTCCACCAGGCGCACAGCCCGGCGCCCTGCGGCGGCCAGCACCGCTTCACGGAGCTCCCGCGCCGCCAGCGAAACCACCGGCTCGCGCTCCACTCCCGCGGCCACGAGCGCATTCTCCGCCGACGGAACCCGATCGTGCTGGTCGCGCGCGTCCGTGTGTTGCTCCGCTGCGGCGCCCGCCACTTCCGTCGCCATCTCCAAGAGCGCGCGTGGAACGCGTACCACACCGTCGCCTGGCTGGATGCCCCATCGATGAGCGGCGAGCGAGCGGAGATCGGCGGCTGGCCCGGAGTCATCGATCACCTCGATCGCCGGGACATCGGCGGCTGAGTCTTCCATGGGCACGAGCCGCGCGAGATCCACGAGCAGCTCGAGGCCGAATCGCTGAGCGCTCGTGAGCGCCGCTGCCGGCGCAGGCCAGCGGATCATCCTTCCCTCCGTGTTGCTGGTCGAGCGAAGCCGCTGTGGTTCGCCACCGACTCGCTCATCGCTCGCACGGTCGCCACCGCGCGCTCAGCGATCGCCAGCTGCTTCAGCGCCACGACGAGTCTGGCGCGAGCTCGCGCACCGGCTTCGCTGGCTGGCCGGCGACGATCGTGAGCGGCGGAACGTCCGCGGTCACCACGCTCCCCGCCCCCACCACCGCGCCGCGCCCGATGGTGACGCCCGGCAGGATCACCGCGCAGGCGCCGATCCAGGCGTCGTCCTCGATCGTGATGTCGCCGCGGGCGGTGGGAGCGAAAGGTCTGATGCGCGACGCGTTCGGGTGCGAGGAGAGAACGAGCATCACGCGCGGCGCCATGCTCACCCGGTCGCCTATGGTGAGCTTCTCGGGGCCCGCGAGCTCTTCGACGATGATCAGGCCGTCGGCGATGTACACGTCGCGTCCCACGTGAAAGCCGCACGCTCGCAGCAGGCGGAGGCGCCATCCCGGGAAGAAGGCGTCGCGCGCCCAGCGCTTGAAGATCTTCTTGCGTGCCCGAGCGATGAGGCTCAAGATCTCACCCCAGATAGCGGTACAGTGCCGACCCCATTCGCGCGACCGTCGCCGGCAGCGCGGACCAGACTCTCGCCGCGGCGCCGAGCGCCCCCTGGTCGCGGCGCGCCACGTTCAGGCCGCCCGCGCCGGGCCAGTAGTCATAAGCGAGCGGCACCGGCTCCCCACCCCAGCGCCGCTTGAACTCCACCAGCCCCTCCTGCTCCGGAGCCGCGCGCCCGAAATCGAAGATGACTCCCGCGGCCGCGGCATCGCGTATCGCGGTCCAGAGGAGCGCGTGGTTGGGACGGTACTCGAGCAACTCGTCGCGCGATGCGCCGAACGCATAGATCCAGTCGCGAGGTCCCTTCCACACCACGATCGCCGCCGCCACTCCGCGCTCGGGCACTTCGGCGATGTACAACTCAGCTAGCCCCGCCTGCTGAAGTGCCTTGCACAGCACCAGAAAGAAGCCGCGCGGAGGAGCCGGTACTCCGTGCCCGTGCGACGTGCGCTCCTGTAGCCGCGCCATCTCGAGCCAGTCGCCGCGCGTCGTTCCCACTCTCACTCTCACACCCGACTTCTCCGCCTTTCGAATGCCGCGCTGCGTGCTGCTCTTGTGAAGGCGCTTGAAGATGTCGCTCTCGGAGCCGGAGGTGTCCAGCCTGTAGGCGTGATAATGTACGTTGCGAACGAAGCCCCCCGCCGCATCCCAGGGTGGATTCGCCTGCTTCATCTCGACGCGCTTCACTCCACGCTCACTCGCCACACGAGTGGATTCATCGAGCAGCGCGCGAGCCGCGTCGGCGGTTCGAGCGATGGGGCCCGCCGCGTAGCTGAATGGGAGGCTCACGAGCCGTGTGGGCCCGAGGAGACCGGGCACGCGAAGAAGCGGAAGCCCCGCCACGAGCGAACCGGACTCGGTCGCGGCGAGGAAGAGCGGCTCGAAGCGAAAGGAGCGCGCGAGCCCCATGACCCAGCGGTGGTCGTGGTAGAACATGCCGAGCTCGCGGGCCAGGCGCTCCCACCCGGGAGGCGGGTCACGGTGCGCGGAGATCTCCACCACGCACCTTCTCGTAGAGGTCTATGAACCGCGCCGCGGCGGAGATGGCGGCGTGACGCTCGCGCGCCCGCTCGGCGCCGCAGCGCACGAGCCGCTCGCGGAGCTCCAGGTCCGAGAGCAGGCGGCCTACCTGCTGGGCGAGATGCACCGCGTCGCCGTCGCGCGCGATGAGTCCGGTGACGCCATCGATCGCGACCTCGGGAATGCCGCCTGCAGCGGTTCCGACCACCGCCGACCCGGACAGGAGCGCCTCCACGAGCGTGAGGCCGAGTCCCTCCGCGTTGCCGCGCGTCGGTAGAACCGTGACCGTGCTCCGCCCGTACTCCTCCGGCATAGCGCTCTGGGGGACGAAGGGCGAGAACGTCACCACGTTCGCAATACCGCGTCGTCGTGAGAGCGCCTCGAGCGCCTCGCGCTCGGGCCCCTCCCCCAGGATCCGCAGCTCGCAATCGATCCCCCGCTCTCGCAGCCGCGCCACGGCCTCGATCAGCACATCCACTCCCTTGCTCTGCACCAGGTTTCCCGCGTAAAGAATGCGCGGTGGCGATGCCTTCGCCTCGGAGCGGCCCTTCTCGAAGTGCGCCACGTCGAGCGGCATGGGGAGCACCTCCACCGGAGTCCGCAGCTCCGGGAGGAAACGGCGCAGGTCGCCCGCGAGGAAGCTGGAAACCGTGGTGATGGCGGACGCGCGGCCGAGCACCCTGCGCGCGAGCGATCGCGCAGGCGGCACGTTCTCCAGAAGCCGCACGTCGCTGCCGTGCGACGTCACCAGGAACGGCGTATTAAGGGTGGCAGCCACCGCGCCCGAGGGGATCCACCAGTGCGAATGCACGATGTCGGGGCGGAAGTCCCGGAGCGCGCGCCGCGCGGCGCGCCGGAAGCACCAGAAGTAGGCGGGAAGCGCGAGCGCGACGAGCGGCTTCGAGAGCGCGTCGCGATGGAGCGACCCGGTGTACCCCACCCGCTCCAGCCGCTCGGGCGCGTAGCGGAAGCGCGTCACGGACACGCCCCCGTCCACATCATGCTCGGTGGTACCGGGCACATGAGGCGTGACGACGCGCGTCTCGTGACCGGCCGCCTGCGTGGCACGCGCGAGACGCGCGACGAAGGCGCCGGCGGGATCTCCGGCGAAGCGCGGGTAGTTGTGAGTGAGGACGAGCACGCGCATCGGCTTGAAGGTTGATGAGCGTCGCTCGGGTCGACCGGCATCGAGTGCCGGTGGCCGCTGCGCGAACGGAGGGCCGCGTCAGCTCTGCTTGACCGCCTTGGCTTCGATCTCACCCAGCCGGACGCGCGCCTCGGCTGCCACCGAGCTGGCCGGATCGGAAGCGAGCTGGCTCCAGAGCTTTTTCGCCTCGTCGATCTTGCCGCCCGCGGTGAGCGCGCGGGCAGCGCTGGCCAGGTACTGATCGCGATCGATCTGGTAGGGCGTGACGTCGGCCGCCTGGCGATACGCCTTGGCCGCGTCTTCGAGCTTCTTCTGCTGCTCGTAGCCGGCGCCGATGAGGTTGTAGGCACTCGCGCGGAGTGCCTTGTCGTCCTCGTCGGTGAGTGGCTGAAGGACCGAGACACCGTCGGCGAACTGTCCGCGATCGTAGCGCACCTCGGCGAGGATGAGGCGAGCCTGCTTACCCGAGCGAGTGGCACTGTAGCGATCTACGATCTTCTCGAGGTTGCTCTGGGCGAGCGCGAGGTTTCCGGAGGCGACGGCGAGCTGCGCCTGCTGGAGCGAGGCAGCCGCGTTCCTGGCGCGCGCTTCGTGCGACTTCGTGTAGAACCAGAAGCCACCGGCGACGACGATGATGGCCACCGCGATCATCGTGAGGAGGCGCGAGTGCATCTCTGCCCAGGCGAGGAAGTTCTGTGCGCGCTCGTCCATGTCGGGTCGTGCGGCTGCGCCGGTACGGGTCATCGGGTTGGTTCGTAGGTGTCTGGTTTGGAGCTGGCCAGCCGGGAGCGACCGGCCAGTGGCAGGTGCCCCTGGGGTGACTCGAACACCCGACCAACGGTTTAGGAAACCGCTGCTCTATCCACCTGAGCTACAGGGGCAGATGGTCGGGCGGCTGCCCCGCCCGCCGATGGGTTCGGCTGTTGGGATAGAGCCCGAATGCACAAGCCTTGAATAATAAGCGAGGCGGAGCGCGCGCGCGAGTCTTGGAGTGTGTGCGAGTTACCTGGAGGCGCGCCGCGGTGGCTCGATGCGTCGGGAGGAGCAGCGACTGCGGTCCAGCAGCCAACGCCAGCAAGGCGACAGTAAGCAGCAAGGCGACACCGATTTCTAACCTATTACTGTAGGCCAGTTTACTTAATATGTGATAATGTAGGTGAGTATATATAGGTGCGAACGCATCGAGGTCGCCGTCGTGATCTGGCGTGGCGCGGAAGTTTGACATAACTGGCGACTAGCGAGCGGACTGCACCCGACCAAAACGCTTCACGCGCACCATCGGTGAGAACCTGACGCTGCCTCTAGTACCTGAGGAGCGTCGTCACCCGGCGACCCTCCAGCCGCTTCGCCCCGGCCAGGAACGAGAGCACCATCAGCAGGCTGCAACCCATCACCGAGGCACCGAGCCGCTCGATCACCTCGCACGCGGCTGCCGCCGTACCGCCAGTCGCCAGGACGTCATCCACCAGCAACACTCGGTGCCCTTCCCCGATCGCGTCGCGGTGCACCTCCAGCGCGTCGATCCCGTACTCCAGCGCATAGTCCACCCGCTCTACGCGCGCCGGCAGCTTCCCGGGCTTCCGGATGGGGACGAACGCCGCGCCCAGCTCCAGGGCGATCGGCGCACCCAGTATGAAGCCCCGGCTCTCGATGCCGGCCACGTGCGTTATCCCATCCGCCGCGAACGGCGCGGCCATCGCCCGGACCGTTCTCCCGAAGAGCTGGGCGTCCAGCAGTACGGGTGTGATGTCCTTGAAGACGATCCCGGGCTTGGGGAAGTCGGGGATGTCGCGAATGGTTCGGCGAAGCTCTGCTTCCAGCTCGCGCAGCGGCGGCGCCTCGGCGGGGGGCGTTCGCGGCGTCACCCTCGCCTCGCTATCTCGAAGGGGCTCGGGAGCTGCTCGCCAGGCAGCTCCGCGCTGCGTCGCACCTCGGACACGGAAGCTCCCTCCGGCCCCGTCCGAAGCTCCTCGACGAATCGGTCCACAGCCCCTTCGCTCCCTTCCACGAGCACCTCCACGCTCCCGTCAGCGTCGTTCCGAACCCACCCGGCCAGCTCGAGTCTGCGAGCCGCCCGGAGAGTGAACCACCTGAAGCCCACCCCCTGCACCACTCCCGTCACACGCAGCCGGTAGCGGGCCATGGTGTCAGCGCCGTGGCCCCCGCAGCAGCGCCGCCAGCGCGGCAGCCAGGGCGCTCTCGTCACTCGCGCCCACGACCTCGGACGGCAGGTCGACCTCCCCTGCCCTTATCCGGGCCGCCACGCGCGCGAGAGCGTCCGCAATAGCCGCACCCGCGTCGTCGCCCTCGGTGTCCCCGATACCGTCGCCCAAGGCGGCTGCGGCGGCCGCGTCTCCCGCAGCGTCGTCCGCGACTTCGGCGGCCGTGAGCTCCACAAGCTCCCCTGCGTAGCTGCCGGCTTCCGGCGTAGCGTCGGGGTCGACTGCAGCATCCTGATCACCGGGGAAAGAAGGGCTGCGCTCGCCGCCGCCGTAGAAGCGGGCGCGCGCGCTCACGTCGTCGCTATCGTCGACAACGCGGGCGTCGACGACCCACGCCGACGAGCTGTCGCGCAGCTCGTGCGCCATCGCGGAGAGCGCGTCGTCGCTCGAGACATCCTCGCCATTCGCCTGTCCAGCCGGCGACCCGTGCTCGCCCGCCGGGCCGTCCGCGTCGCTCCACGCCAGCGCCGCGCTCATCTCGTCCACTCCCTCGACGGGCTGTTCGGCCGCGAGCGCGACGGTCTCGGTGGAGGGCCAGCCGATGCTACCGAAGGCGGGCTCCGGCAGCTCGGCTCCCGCCCACGGGTCGATCTCCGCACGCTGCTCCTCGGCGGCGCCTCCCACCGAGTCGGCATGGTCGGCGATCGGAGCAGAGTCGTCCGCAGCCAGTGCCGTATCGCCATCAGCCAGCGCCGCATCGCTCTCGACCAGCGCGACATTGCCAGCTATCGGCGCGTCGTCATGAACCTGCGCACGATCGTCGTAATTCAGTGTCGCATCGTGCTCGTGCAAGTAGTCCGGCATTGCACCTTGCTGGACCACATCGTCCGGGCTTGCCCCCTCGACGAGCGTAGCTTCGTCGGAGACCGCCGCACTCTCGAATCCGGGCGTGTGCTCGACGACCATAGAGTCGTCCGCCAGGTAGCTCTCGATGCTCTCGATGACGTCGCGATCCACGCCTGGCGGGAAGTCGTAGTCGAGAGCGTCCGAGAAACCGGCAGGCGCGACACCCTCCAACGGATCGACCGGGGCTCCCATCGTCGAGTCGATCTGCACATCCATCCCCGACACGTCGGACGGCGCCAGAGAAATCGGTTCGGTCTCGAGCGACTGCACCACGAAACCGTCCGCACCGTCGTCGAACGCCAGGGGATCGAAGCGCCCGAACGCATCGGACGCGGCCTGCTCCAGCTCGAGCGGAAGAGTCGAATCGACCGGCGGTTCACCGGACGGCTCCGGTAGCGAGGGCGACACGACCGTCTCCTCGGCCCGGGTTTCGACCTGTGCACTCTCCCGAGGCGCCTCGACCTCCGGCTCCGTAAGCGCGTTCCACGCTTCGGTCTCGGGCGGAGCGATCGCGTCCGACGCATGCACCTCGCCCTCCGGCGGCGCGATCGCGTCCGACGCTCCCACCTCCGGCTGCGCTATCGCCGCCTGCTCCTCCAGACCCGCCGGCACGACTCCCTCGGGCGCCTCCGCCGATGGCGGCACGGGCGCCACAGGCGGCGTATAGGGCGTCTGCTGGGCCGCAGGGGTCCGGCGCTGCCTCGTTACCTCCGGAGGCGTGAAAAGGCGGGAGACGCGACGCCAGGAGCCACTGGGGGGCGTCGGCGTAGTTTCACCGCGTCCGTTCCGGGGAGCGAAAAACGGAGGGAAAACGCCGCGCTGTGGCCGCTTCCGGGCGTCATCGGGCTGGTCGGGCATCGACTCTCCACTGCACCCGCAGTGCGTCGCGGGGGCGCTTCGATAACTGGGTCTGGAATACTGGGCCCGGGTAGCGCCTCTGGGAAGAGCCCCGCGGCCGGGAGGACCTCGATGGCCCTCCGATCCCGCGGGGCTACCCGGCCCAGCCGAACGTTCCTACCAGCGGGACGAATCTCGCGGGTGCGATGTCACGCCGTTCGAGGGCATCACCGCGACGTATAACCAGTGTTAGCATCTGCTCTTCGCGCCCGCCCAGCGGGATCAGCAGCCGTCCCCCCTCGGCAAGCTGCTCCGCGAGCGGCCTGGGGATGTCTGGGGCGCCGGCGGTGACGAGAATGGCATCGTACGGCCCGTAGTCGCGCCAGCCGAGCGTGCCGTCGCCCACGAGCACGGAGACGTTCCGAGCACCGGTCTGCCTGATCGCATCGCGCGCCCGCTCCAGTAGCGGCGCCACGCGCTCGATCGAGAAAACCTGCGAGGCCAGGTGCGCCAGGAGTGCCGTCTGGTAGCCCGAGCCCGTGCCGATCTCCAGCACTTTCTCGTTGCCGGTGAGCCGCAGCAGCTCGAGGTAGCGCGCGTGCATGGAGGGCTGCGATATCGTCTGTCCCTGGCCGATCGGGAGCGCGCTGTCCTCGTATGCGCGGTGACGCATCCCGGTGGGCACGAAGATGTGACGCGGGACCTCGTCGAAGGCGCGGAGCACGGCCAGGTCGCGGATACCGCCCTCCTGGAGAGCTTCCACCAACCGGCGTCGCGCCCCGCGGAGCTCGTGGACGTGATTCACGGCAACTCCATCCACCATGTGTCTGCTTCCGCCAGCATGCGCGTGTGCGTGAGATCGAGTGAGAGCGGCGTGACTGAAATGTAACCTTCCTCCACCGCCCGAAAATCGGAGTCCTCCGCTCCGCTCCACTCCGCCGATCCACCGCCGATCCAGAAGATCTCGCGGCCGCGCGGATCGCGCATCCGCACGAGCGAGTCGGAGTAGACTCGGCGGCCGAGGCGCGTGAGTCGCGCGCCCTTGATCCGTTCGGGCTGGAGTGGAGGGAGGTTGACGTTGAGCAGAGTGTCGCGCGGCATGTTGCCGAGCGAAGTGAGGTGCGCGAGCAGCCGCGAGATGACATCGATCTGAGCGGTGAGGATCTCGGGTTGCGCGCGGAGCTCGCCGCCGGCGAAGGAGAACGCGATGGATGGGATGCCGAGAGTGACTCCCTCCATCGCGGCCGCCACCGTACCGGAGTAGAGCACGTCCTCACCCATGTTCTGCCCGTGGTTCACCCCGCTCAACACGAAATCGGGACGCTCGGGCATGAGCGCTTCGACCGCCACCATCACGCAATCGGTGGGGGTCCCATCCACCTGGTAGCGCCGGTCCCCCCTCGAGACGGGCCGGATCGGGTGATGCAGCGTGAGCGAGTGGCTCGTAGCGCTCTGCTCACGGTCCGGTGCTACGACCGTGACCTCTCCGAGCGGGGATGCAGCGCGCACGAGACAGTCGAGCCCGTGAGCGAGTATACCATCGTCGTTCGTGCACAGCAGCCGCATCTCAGCGAAACGCCCCCGCGCGGTGGCGCCAGATCGTGCGCACCACTCGCGTCGAATCGCGGAACGCCCTGAAGTGACTCGGCGCACCGTACACGGTGGCGATCGGAACCGCCTCGATGTGAAAGCCCGCGCGCCCCGCCTGGATGAGAAAGTCGGTCTCGTACTCGTAGCGGTCGCCGCGCGCCGTGACGCTCTCCAACACCGCTCTGCGGATGGCGCGGAAGCCGGACTGCGAATCGCTGATGTCGTGTCCTATGATTGCGCCGACCGCGGCGCTCGCCAGCGCGTTGGTCATCCGCCGACCCAGCGGCATCGCTCCGCCCTGCCTTGAGCGAGCGCCGATGGCGATGTCCGCTCGCGCGAGCGCCGCCAACAGCGAGGGCGCGGCCTCCGGAGGATGCTGGCCGTCCGCGTCGATCGTCACCACGGCCTCCACACCGCGCTCCAGCGCCGCCGAGATCCCAGCGCGCAACGCGGCGCCTTTCCCTCGGTTCACCGGGAAACGCAGGAGCAGGTCACACGACTCGCGCGCCACGTCGCTCGTGGCGTCGGCGGAGCCATCGTCCACTGCCACGATGATCGCGCGCGGAAGCGCGACGCGCAGCCGCCCGGCCAGCGCGCCCAGCGTCGCTGCGGCGTCGAGCGCGGGGATCACGCACGCCACGGAAGCCATCACTCGCGCTCGTTCCCACCGCCGAGGAACGCGTAGAGCTCCTTCAGCTCCGCCTCCAGCATGTCTATGGTCTCGTGGTCGAGAGCGGAGCGTGCGGCGGGACGCACGTCTCCCTTCTTCCGATGCTGATCGACTTTGTGACGCGCCCCCTCGATCGTGTACTTCTCCGTGTAGAGAAGATGCTTCACCAGCGTTATGAGCTCGATCTCGCGCCGCTGATACACGCGATTGCCCGAGCGATTCTTGGCGGGGTTGAGAAAGCGGAACTGGCTCTCCCAGTAGCGCAGGACGTGCGGCTTCAACCCGGTGAGCTCGCAGACTTCGCCTATGGAGTAGAACTCCTGGACCGGCTCGTCAGTGGTCATGTGTCACTCTCCGCTCGCAGCTCGCGCGACATCAGATCCTCGATGGCGTCGCGCGGCGGCTGCTGCTCGAAAAGAATGCGGTGCACCGCCGATACAATCGGCATCTCCACTCCCTCCCGTGCGGCGAGCGCGTGGGCGCTCTGCGTGGTCACGACTCCCTCCGCCACAGTATCGCGCGTGGCGAGCGCTTGCTCCAGCGTCGCTCCCCTCCCGATCTCCGCGCCGAGCGCGCGATTGCGACTCAGCGCCCCCGTGCAGGTGAGCACCAGATCTCCCATCCCAGCGAGCCCCGCCAGCGTGCGCGGGTCTGCACCGAGCGCATCTCCCAGCCGCGCGATCTCGGCGAGCCCGCGCGTAATGAGCGCCGCCCGCGGATTGTGTCCCAGCCCCAACCCCTCGGCGAGTCCCGTGGCGATGGCCATGACATTCTTGAGTGCTCCGCCGAGCTCCACCCCGATCTCATCGCCGTGGGTGTACACGCGGAACGCGGTGTTGCTGAAAGCCAGCTGCACGACGACCGCGCGCTCATGATCGGACGACGCGGCCACCACCGCGGTCGGCTGTCGTTGAGCCACTTCGGCGGCGAAGCTCGGACCCGAGAGTGCAACCACGGAGGCGGCGCCCGTCTCCTCTCGCACCACCTCGCTCATCATTCGAAACGTGTCCCGCTCGATTCCCTTGCTCGCCACCACCAGCGTCGCATCGTCGCTCGTATGCGGTGCCGACTGCCGCGCTATCGCGCGCAGCACGTGCGAGGGCGTCACGTACGTCACCAGCTCCGCACCATCGAGCGCGTGCTCGAGCGACGCGGTCCCGGTGAGCGAACGGGCCAGCGACGCTCCCGGAAGGAAGCGCGGATTCGAGTGGCGCGTGTTGATGGACTCGGCCACATCGGGCTCGTACGCCCAGAGGCGGACGTCGTGCTCGTTCCGCGCGAGCAGATCGGCGAGCGCAGTACCCCAGGCGCCCGCGCCTATCACGGCGCAGCGCATCAGGCGGCGGTCCTCCCGTGCCCCACTCGATGCTCCTGCCCGTGCACGAGGCGATCGATGTTGGCGCGGTGCATCCAGATCACCGCGAGACTGACTATCACGCTCAGAACGAACACCGGCGAGCGGACGCCGTCGAAGATCGCGATGGCGGTGGGGAGTACCACCGCCGAGGTGAGCGACGCGAGCGAGACGAAGCGCGAGAGTGCGAACACCGCGATCCAGGCTGCCAGCGCCGTGAGCGTGGCCCACGGCACGAGAGCGACGAATACCCCGAGCGCGGTGGCCACGCCCTTCCCGCCCGAGCTCCAGAGCAGGTACGGCGAGCGCATGTGCCCCGCGATCGCCGCGAGTCCATACGCCAGTGCCCAGATGCCCGCATCGGGAGAGTGGGTGAATCGCGGAAGAAGAAGCACGGCGGCCGCTCCCTTCGCGATGTCGAACGCGAACACCGGGATGGCCGCCCTGGCGCCGAGCACGCGGTAGACGTTCGTCGTACCGAGATTCCCCGAGCCGTGCTCTCGCAGATCGATCCCTCGCAGCAACCGTCCCGCGAGGTACGCTGCCGGGATTCCGCCCAGAAGATACGCGATGACGACCGCGACGATGGGCGGCATTCAGGCGGCCTTTCGTCTCAGCACGATACGCAAGGGGCTGCCAATGAAGCCCCACGATTCCCGAAAGCCGTTCTGCAGGTAGCGGAGATAGTTCTCGGCGAGGAGCTCCGGATGATTGCCGAAGATCGCGAAGGTGGGTGGCTTCACCTCCACCTGTGCGGCGTAGTTCAACTTCACCTCGTGCCCCGCCGCCTGCGGCGGCTGCAGCCGCGCCACCAGCTCGCCAAGGCGCTCGTTCACGCGCGCGGTCGCGATGCGCCGTTCGCGCTCACCCTGCACGGCGACTATCGATTCGAGGAGCTTCGACACGCGCTGGCCGGTGAGCGCCGAAGTGAAGAGGAAGGGGACGTAGCGGAGGAAGGGCGCCTTCTCGCCCGACTTCTTCCGGAACTCGTCCGCCGTCTTGTCGCCCTTCTCCACCAGGTCCCACTTGTTGACCACGAGTATCAGCCCAGCACCGCGCTCCCATGCCATCGAAGCGATCTTGAGGTCCTGGTTCTCGAGACCTTCGGTGGCATCTATCACGAGCACGCACACGTCGGCGCGCTCGATGGCGCGCCGTGTACGCAGCGTGGAGTAGAACTCGATCCCTTCGTCCACCTTCGACTGCCGACGGAGGCCGGCGGTGTCTATGAAGACGAGCGTGCGACCGTGGTACTGCATCGGCGTGTCTATCGCATCGCGAGTCGTACCGGCGGTCTCGGACACCACGAGTCGCTCCTCGCCGAGAAGGCGGTTCACGATGGAGGACTTCCCGACGTTCGGGCGCCCTACCACCGCGACGCGCAAGTCATCGCTCTCTTCCGGTACGCCCTCGGGAAAGCGCTCCACCAGAGCATCGAGTAGATCGCCGGAGCCCTTGCCGTTCTTCGCCGAGACGGGATGCACCTCGGTCGCGCCGAGGTTGTAGAACTCGAAGTAGTCGGCGGCGCGCGGGTCGTCTACCTTGTTCGCCGCGACGATCCATGGCTTCCCCGATTCTCGCAGGATCTCGAGCACCCGCTGGTCCTGAGGATGGATCCCTGCTTGCGCGTCCACCACGAACATCAGCACGTCGGCTTCGGCGATGGCCTGCATCACCTGGCGTCGGATCTCGACGTCCATGGGAACGTTCGGATCGTCGGTGAGCCCGCCAGTGTCCACCAGCCAGAATGCGCGGCCGTTCCAGTCGGCGCGCGCGAAGTTGCGATCGCGCGTCGTCCCGGCCTGCGACGTGACGATGGCCGCGTCGCCTCCCGCGAGCCGATTGAAGAGCGCCGACTTCCCGACGTTCGGGCGGCCGATGAGCGCGACCACCGGAATGTTCATCGCGGCGCTACGAGCGAGGACGCCCCCTCCGACTCCAGCACATCGATGAAGTCGTACGAGGGATAGACGGGCATGGGGAGCTCCTCCCTGAGCGCGATGAACGACGTGTCGTCGAGGAAGACGCCGTCTTCGTTGATCGACTCCGCGGGGATGAGCGCGATGTCGAGATCGTGGCGATCGGCGAGCGCCGCCCGGATGTCGGCACCCACGAGCAGCCCCGCCGTCGTAGTGGTGGGACCGAAGAGCGAGTTCTCCCGCACCACGAGCTCGAAGTGTGCGCCCGTCACCTCGGTGATGTCGCGAAGGAGGCGCTGCATGATCCCGCCTCCCATGGAGGCGCCGGTGACGATCCCGATGCGACGGCCATCGAGCCGCGGGAAGGATCCGAGCGCAGCGGCCACGCGGCTGCGAAGGTGCGCTACCGCACCGACGCCGTTCTCGATCTGCGGGAAGTCGCCGTAGTGCTCCGCATCGGGGAGATCGCGCTGCGAGAGGAGATAGAGCTCGTCGGAGCCGTACACCCAGCGGTCGCCCCGCTCGCGGAGTGCGCGATCCTCCCAGCGCTCCACGTGAGCCAGGAGGCCGCCGGCCGTTTGGGCATCCATCGGCTTCCCGGTGTAGAGATGCGAGAACTGGGTGAGCCCCACCGGCACCACCGCCACCGAGATCACCGCATCACCCAGGTTCCAGAGATCGGTAAGCGACTGCTCCAACACGTCGCCGTCGTTGAGCCCCGGGACCACGACCATCTGTCCGTGGAACTGAATCCCCGCTTCGGCGAGGCGCGTGAGCTGCGCGACGATGTCCGGTACGCGCGGATTGTTGAGGAGGACCTTCCGCGCCTCCCACGGCGTGGCGTGCACGGATACGTAGAGCGGCGAGAGACGGTACTCGATGATGCGCTGGATGTCTCTCTCCTTCACGTTCGAGAGCGTGGCGAAGTTGCCGTAGGCGAAGGAGAGACGGTAGTCGTCGTCACGCACGTAGAGATTCTTGCGCAGACCGGTAGGAAGTCCCTCGATGAAGCAGAACTCGCAGCGGTTGGCGCAGCGCCGGACGCGCGGCTGCTCGAGCTCCACGCCCAGCGACTCGCCCTCCGGGCGCTCGATCTCGTAGACGACGTCCTCGCCGTCCGGAAGTCGCGCCTCGATGACGAGCTCGTCATCGGCGGTGAGGAATTCCCAGTCGAGGAAGTCGCCGAGCTCGCGTCCGTTCACCGTGTGGAGCTCGGTGAGGGGAACGATCCCGATCTCTTCGGCTATGCTCGCCGGAAGCACCCGGCTGACGCGAATCATGGCTCCTGCAACTCCTGGGTTCTGTACGCGGTGGGGGAAGACCTCACGATCCGGTCTTCCCCCACCGTCAACGCGCTCGCGCTCCCCGCCCCCGAGGGCGCGAAAGCCTGAAGTAACCTAGGAGATGATGGGGCGGAAGGCAAGGAGAGAGCGGGACTTGGGAGA
>DASSNL010000231.1:0-10038 GCA_035688075.1 Gemmatimonadaceae bacterium | reverse complement strand
TGCACGATGCAAGACCTGACCCCGTCGCTTTACCCGGTGACTCCGAACGCGAAGACGGTCTGCGACTCGTACGTCTCGCCCGGCCGCAGCAGAGTGCTCGGATATTCGGGGTGGTTCGGTGAATCGGGGAAGTGCTCCGGCTCGAGCCCGAGACCGGCGCGTGGCTGGTACGGAGTGCCGCCCTTCCCGATCTGACCGCGGAAGCCGTTACCGCTGTTCAACTGGACGCCCGGCTCCGTGGTGTAGAGGTCGAGCGTTCGCCCGGTGCCTGGCTCCACGACGCGGGCGGCGTGGAACAGCGAGCTGTCCGCGCGGTCCAGCACGAAGCAGTGATCGTAGCCGTGACCGGCCCGGATCTGCGGGTTGTCGGCGTCGATGCGCGCGCCGATCAGAGTGGGATTCCGGAAGTCGAACGGCGTCCCCGCTACGGGCGCGGGCTTGCCGAGCGGGATGCCGGTGCTGTCGACGGGGATGTACCGGCTGGCGTAAACGGTCGCGACGTGGTCGAGTACGGTGCCCTCCCCCGCTCCCGCCAGATTGAAGAGCGCATGCTGCGACAGGTTCACGTGCGTGGGCGCATCTGTCGTGGCGTGATAGGAGACGGTCAGTCTGTCGTCCGGCGTGAGCAGATAGGTGACCTGCGCGTCGAGCGTCCCCGGATATCCCTCCTCGCCAGCGGGGCTCGTGTAGCGCAGCTCGACGCCAACGCTGTCTCCGCGCTGCACCGATTGGGCGCGCCAGAGCACCTTGCCGAAGCCGCGGTTACCGCCGTGCAGATGATTCCGGCCGTTGTTGCGAGTGAGGTGGTACGTCTTCCCATCGATGGTGAACTCTGCGTTCGCGATGCGGTTGGCGTAGCGGCCCGGCACGATGCCGATGAAGCGCTTGTCCGCTACGTAGCTGGGGAGATCATCGTAGCCGAGTGCGACATCATCGATGTGGCCGTCGCGGTCGGGAACGCGAACCGACTGGATGATGGCGCCGAAGTCGATGATGCGCACCTCCATCCCCCTGCCGTTCACGAGGGTGAACATGGTGACGGAGTCGCCGCTCGGCAGAGTGCCGAAGCGCGCGCTCGTGACCGCGGGCGCGGTGGCGGCATCCGCGTCGTTCGCGGCGCCGCGCGACTCTCCCGCGCAGCCGGTAATCAACACCATGGTGATCGCGCAGGCGCCGACGACGCCGAGCGCGTGCCGGACCGCGAGTGCGTGCCTGATCGCGAGCGCACGCCGGCTTGGGTGAAGGGGAGAAATCATCTACGCGTGCTCCGCAGCTGATGCCGCGGTAGGACGCGCTGCCTCGATCACGGCGGCTATGTCGCGGCGGCCCAACCCGCGCTCGCCGGCAGCGTGAAAGAGCTGGAGCGCCGCCCGCGCCGTAGCGAGATCGATGTGGTGCGCCGCCGCGACCGACGCGGCGTACGTCAGATCCTTCGCCATGAGGTCGACCGCGAAGTTCACCTGGTCACTGGGCTCGAGCATCCGCGACGCCACGCCCTTGACCAGCGGGCTGCCGGGCGCACCCTGCAGGAGAACGGAGAGAGCTCGGTCGCGGTCCAGCTCACTCGACTCGATGAGCGTCACCGCCTCGGCGAGTGCCGCCACCTGCACGCCGCAGACGAAGTTGTTCACCAGCTTCACGAAAGCACCACTGCCCAGAGGGCCGAGGTGTAGCACTCCGCGCCCCATCGCGTCCAGCACGTCGCCCACCTGCTCGATGACGGCCGGAGCACCGCCTGCGAGAAACAGGAGCCGCCCACTCTCCGCCTCCGCCCTGCTCCCCGTCACTGGCGCATCGATCAGAGCGCACCCCCGCTCGCGCGCCGCCGCGCCCAGCTCTTCGATCCAGCCGGGTGACACCGTGCTGCATTCGATCAGCACCGTGCCGGCACGCGCGCCCGCGAGCGCACCGCTCTCACCCATCCACACGGCACGCGACGCCGCATCGTCGGCCACCATGCTGATGATCACATCGGCAGCCGCTGCAGCTAACCGCGGCGTCTCCGCCACGCGCGCGCCCGCCGCCTCCAGCGCGCGCGCCTTCGCCGACGACCGGTTCCAAACTGTGAGCGGAAATCCCGCCGCGAGAAGCTGGTTGGCCATCCCGTTTCCCATGGTGCCCAACCCGAGGAGCGTCACAGCACGCATTACATCATCTCCTGTCCTTGATTCCGTTCATGAACGACGGGGTCCGCTCTTGCATCGTACTCGATGTCATCCCCGCGAAAGCGGGGACCCATGTTCGGCTGGGTAACATGGGTCCCCGCTTTCGCGGGGATGACGGTGTTGGGTTCAGGCAGCCGTTGGCTGGCTGATGCACGATGCAAGACCTGACCCCGTCGTTGACCGTTCACGCCGGCGCGGTAGCGATACCGCTCTCCACCGGCTCCACTGCCTCCGCGCGCCGTACCGTGGCGAGGATCACCAGGAAGCTGATGATATGGAGCGCGCCCGCGATCACGAAGATCGGCCCGTAATGGAGCGGATGGGCATCGAGATACCGCCCCGACAGCTCGCCGAAGATGATGCCGCCCACCGCACCGCCGAACCCGACCAGCCCCGCGACCGAGCCGACGGCGCCGCGCGGGAATACGTCGGTGGGGAGCGTCATCACGAGCGTGGACCACGCCTGCTGGCCGAAGTAGCCGATCATGAACGGCACGATGACCCACGCCGTCGACATGAATGGCACCAGCATCAGCGCCGGCATCACGGCGACCGATGCGCCGAGCGCGATCTTGCGTCCCGCGAGGACCGGGAGCCCGCGCTTGATCAGCCAGCTCGAGAAGGAGCCCGCTACCAGACAGCCCACGCCCGCCGCGGCCCACGGAAGCCAGGCGAAGGCGCCCACTTCCTTGATGTCGAAGCCGCGGGCGTCCATCAGGTACTTGGGCATCCAGAACGCGATGAAATACCAGACGGAATCGCCGAGCGCCTTGCAGATCATCAGCCCCCACGTCTCCCGATAACGGAAGAGGCGCAGCCAGGGGATGCTCGACCCGCTGCCGGCGGATGCATCGCGCGGGCTCTCGAACACCTCGGCAATCTCCTCTCTCTCCGCGGCGGCGAGGCGCGGATGGTGCGCCGCGGGTTGATACTCCCGCATCCACCAGATCACCCACACGAAGCCGAGCGAGCCGCAAAGGAAGAAGACCCAGCGCCACGGCTCCACGAGCGGCCAGCCGTCGTACAGCAGCACCAGTGCAATGAGCGGCGGTGATGCAATGCCGCCGATCGCCGTGCCGGCATTCACGATCCCGATCGCCGTCGACCGCTCCCGCGCCGGGAACCACTCGGATACTGCCTTCGTGATCGCCGGGAAGCCGCCGCCTTCGCCGACGCCGAGCAGCACGCGCGCGACCGCGAGTCCCACGATCCCCGCGGCGAGCCCGTGGCCGACTACCGCGAGCGACCACACGATCATGATCCAGAAGAAGCCGCGCCGTGTCCCGAAGACGTCCATCAGCTTCCCGCCGCCGATGTACATCAGCGCGTACGAGAAGAGGAAGTACGAGTTGAGGCGAGCGAAGTCGCCGTCGCCGATCGGGATCGTGTGCCGGATCGCGTTCACCGCGACCGGAAAGGTGTTGCGATCCAGGTAGTCGATCGAGATCGCCGCGCACAGCAGGATCGCGATCCACCATCGCTTACGGTGTAGAAAGCTCCGGAACTCCATGGGTCCCCGTCGGTTGATGGTGAGCTGGAATCGCTCGCGAACGTCGGCCGGGTTTCGTGCTCCTACAGCGGGACGACGCGAATTGCCATCTCGGGCGCGCGCTCGGCGGCGAGCGGGTTGCGGAGCGGGCGGCCGAAGCCCGCGAACGCGATCTGCATGACGTCACCGGACTGAAGATCGAGCCCATCGCCGAAGCTGAACGCGTCCGCGCCCACGAAGTGGACGTGCAGGTCGCCGGGTCTCCGATGCGCCTCGTACTTGAAGTGATGGTGCTCGATGTTCTCGAGAGTGTGGCACATCGCGGCGTCGCCGGTGCGGATCGGGCGCGACCAGATCGTGCGACCTTCACGCTCGATCGCCACCTCGCCCGTCACGCTCGAGAAGTCGGGATCGAGCACCAGCTCCGGACCGATCGCGCACATCCGCAGCTTGGAGTGAGCGAGATAGAGATAGTTGCGGCGCTCGAGCCGGTGGTCGGCGAACTCGTTCCCGGCCGCCATTCCGATGCGCCGCGGCGCGCCGTCCGGATCGATCAGGTACACACCCGCGACCTCCGGCTCTTCGCCACCATCCTCCGCGTACGCCGGCACGAGCAGCGGCTCGCCATGGCCGCGCAGGACGGTACCGCTCCCCTTGTAGAACCACTCCGGTGATGTGCCTATCGCACCGTGCTCCGGCCGGCCGCCCGCTTCACCCAGCTCGTACATGCGCATGCTGTCGGTGACGGTGGCGTCGGCCGCGTGCATGGCCTGGCGCGTGTCGACGCTGCGGCGGTGCGTGAGTCCCGTTCCGCTGATCAGGCAGCGCGCGGGCTCGGTGGGATGATCGATCGCGGGAAGCACGCGCCACCCCCCCGCTCCATCCCACACATCGTCGTACGGAGCGGAACGGCTGCCGGCATGCGCCCACGCGAACATGGGGAGTGGCTCCCCTTCCTCGAGCGCCCCCAGCGCGAGCTCGTACACGGAGGCGTACCCATCGATGATGCGGAGCTCGGGCTCGTCCACCAGGCCAACGAGGCGCTCACCGCTCGGGGCCACGAACTGTACCAGGCGGCTGGTCATGTTCATTCGATGACGTCGAAATCTGCGAGGGCGTCCTCGCGGATGGTGAGCCCCAGGCCGGGTACGTCGGCTCTCAGGTCGATGCTCCCGTTCTCGGGCTCCGGCTCGCCATCGAAGATGTACCAGAACAGCTCGTTCCCCACTTCCACATCGACGCGCGGGAAGAACTCCGCCATGGGCGCGTTGACGCTCGACATCACGACGTGGTAGTTGTGCATCTGCCCCGCGTGCGGCACCACGGGGACCGAGTGCGCCTCGGCGAGCGCGAGGATCTTGCGCGCCTGCGTGATGCCGCCGACGCGATTGGTGTCGAACTGGATGTAGGAGACCGCGCGCGCCTCCAACAGCTCGCGGAAGCCGCGGAGCGTGAACTCGTGCTCGCCGCCGGCGATCGGGATCCGCCCCATCGCGTTCAGCGTCGCGTAGCCGGTGATGTCGTCGGGGATTACAGGCTCCTCGAGCCAGCGGAGGTTGAAGGGCTCGAGGAGCGGGATCATCCGGCGAGCGTAGTCGAGCGTCCACCCCATGTACGCATCGGCCATCACGTCCGTCTCGTCGCCGACCACTTCGCGCACGGTGCGCACGAGCTCGAGGTTGCGCTGCATCCCGGCCGCGCCATCCGTCGGTCCCCAGCCGAAGCGCAGCTTCATCGCCCGGAAGCCCGCCTCGTGGTATCGCGTCGTCTCCGCCGCCAGTGAATCGAGATCCTGGCTGTAGAGCCGGCTGGCGTAGAGGGGGATGCGCGCCTTCGTTCGGCCGCCGAGCAGCCGGTACACCGGCTGGCCGGTGATCTTGCCGAGCAGGTCCCAGAGCGCGATGTCCACCGCGCTGATGGCCGTCATCCCCACACCCTTGCGGCCCCACGCCATCGTGTGCCGATACATGATCTGCCAGAGCAGCTCCACATCCCATGGACTCCGTCCGACGAGGAGCGGGGCGAGGTACGTATCGATGGCCTGCTTGGTCAACCGCGGCGCCAGCGCGGCCTCGCCGATCCCCACGAGGCCGGCGTCGGTGAACAGCTCGACGAGGAGCCAGCCGTGGAAGCAGAAGGGCGTCATGGAATCCGCGGCCTCCGCCACGAGATCCATCGGATTCGTGCAGAAATGCGCCTGCATCGGGACCGTAGGGCCGCGCCACTCGACGACCCTCGTCCGCACTCGCGTGATCCTTACATCGAGGCGCCCATCGCGGTCGAGCTCGCCAGGAGCTCCGAGAGGCGTCACAGCTGCTTCCATATCGAGACCCACGGTTCAGTTAGCGGATAAATGGTAGTACCATTACAAGACGACAGCAAGCTTGACGAGCTAGCGCGCCGGGGATGGCGCCGTTATGGTGTGTCGCATCATTCCATTCTCTCGAGGAAGAACCGCGTGGAGTCATCGCAGCCCAATCTGACCGGCTCGCTTCTGGCGCTGTTCAAACGGCTCATCGCGGAAAAGGCGCTGCGGCCGGGCGACCGGCTGCCGGCGGAGCGGGACCTCGCGGAGACGCTGCAGGTGAGCCGCTCCTCGCTGCGCCAGGCGCTGAAGGTCATGGAAAGCATCGGCGTGATCTCACAGCAGGTAGGCAGCGGCACGAGGCTGAATCCGGCGGCGGCATCGATCCTCTCCGAGCCGCTGGAGTTCCTCATCTTGCTCGACGGCATCAGCTCGCGAGAGCTGATGGAGGCGCGGCTCATAGTGGAGCCGCAGCTGGCCGCGCGTGCAGCCACGCGCGCGCGGCCGGAAGACGAGCGGGCGCTGGAGCGCGCGATCGAGCGGATGGAGGAGAGCGACGCGGCTGCAGCGGACGCGGACGCGTTCGTCACGAGCGACCTCGAGTTCCATCGAGCGCTCTTCCGGGCGGCGGGGAACCGCGTCTGCGAGATGCTCTTCACGGTCGTGCACCAGTCGTTGGAGGAGCTGGTGCGTTTCACCTCGGCGCTGGTGCCGCCGGAGCACACGATCGATTTCCATCGCCAGATCCTGGCGGCGATCCGGGACCGTGACCCGGAGGCGGCGGAGCAGCGCATGCGCGAGCATCTCGAGGACGTGTGCGCGCTCCTCGGCCGCGAGCCGGCCACCCGAGCGCGCACACCGGCTGACCGGTGGTCGGACGCACTGCGCCGGCTCAACGGAGCAGCGGGGTCAGGTCTGGAATCGTGAATTGGTACAGCCGGCGCGACGGCTGTATTCAAGATCGTCATCCCCGCGAAAGCGGGGACCCATGTTGGCCAGACTGAACATGGGTCCCCGCTTTCGCGGGGATGACGATAGAAGGGGTTCCCGCTTTCGCGGAGATGACATGACGCACGATTCCAGACCTGACCCCGCCGCTTCAAAACGTCACCTCGACGCGCGCGCCGCTGTAACGCACCGTCTTCGTAGCGCCGTCGGGGAATGTGCGAACGCGGAAGGTGCGCGGGCCGCTCTCCACGTTCGTCACGCCCGCGGGAGGCGCGGGCTCGATCGTGAGCCGCTTTGCCTCGTCGTCCCAGGTCATGCGCGTCCACGTGCCGCGATCCTTCAGGTAGTCGAGGCTCGTGCCGTCGTCGTCGTACATCGTGAAGCTCCCGTTCGCGCCGCGGAACACCTCGAGCGTGGTGGGCTCGTCGACCTTCTGCGCCATGTACTGGCGCACCGGGTCAACAGGGATGATCGCGCCCGCGCGGACGTAGATCGGCATCGTCGCGAGATCCACCTTGCGCGTGACGGTCTGGCCGCCCGTCTGCTTCTCGTGCGTCCACCAGTCGTACCAGTCGCCCTTCGGCAGATACACATCGCGACTCGCGGCGCCCTTCGAGTAGACCGGCGCGATGAGCATGTCGCGGCCCCACAGATATTCATCGCCCACTCCGCGCGCGTGCTCGTCGTCGGGGTAGTGCAGCCAGAGCGCGCGAATGAGCGGCATCCCCGTGTCGTGCGCCTCGCGCGCGAGCGTGTAGGTGTAGGGGATGAGCTGGTAGCGCAGGTCGTCGTACTTCCTGGCGATCGGCTCGATCTTCTGGTTGTTCATCTCCGACGGGGGCGGCACCACCTTCTGACCTTCGTGGAACCCCATCTCGGTCAGCCCCCACCCCCACGGGAGGTGCAGCCGCCAGATGCGCCCGTGCGCGCGGAACGACGGAGTGAACGCCGAGAACTGGAACCAGCGTGCGTAGAGCTCTCCCGTGAGCTCGTCGGTGGTGTAGAAGCCGCCGAGGTCGGAGCCCCAGTACGGGGTGAGACTCAGCGAGTGGTTGATGCCGACTGCTATCTGCCCCTCGAGCGTCTTCCACGCGGCCTGCGTGTCGCCCGACCAGATCCATCCGCCCCACTGCGCCACGCCAAGGTAGCCGTTGCGGTGCAGGCTCCACGGGCGCACGTTCGGCGTGGTGGAGAGCGGGCCCTGGTAGTAGAGCTGGTGGCGCTTCACGCGCTCGTAGAGATCGAACCAGTCGCCCTCGTCGGGCCACCAGGCGTCCACGCCGGTTTTCACCAGGCCCACGTGCTGCTGCCAGTAGTTGGCGATGTGCCCCGCGTCGAGCTTCTCGTCCGGCTTCGGTGGAATCGTTCCGTGCAACGTCGGCAGCTTGTCGCGCTGCCACGGCACGATGTGCATGATGACCTTCACGTGCTGGTCGTGCATCTTGTCGATGACCGTCTTCGGGTCGCTCGTGAAGACCTTCGGGTTGAAGTCGAAGGAAGGCTGCTCCGTGTTCCAGCCGGTGGGCGTGAAGCCGGTGCCGAGGTAGATGACGGCGTCGACGGGAATCTTCTTTTTGCGGAACGTGGAGACCTCGTTCAGGATCAGCTCCTGGGGCGAGAGCTTCGCGTCGCGCAGCTCGCGGTGCGACTGCATGTAGCCGAGCGCCCACTTGGGCGGCATGACGGCGGGGCCGGAGATCGTCGAGACATCCTTCATGAACGCGGCCGGATCGTGGGCGTCGAAGATGAAGGCGTCGAAGACATCGGTCGGCTGCGATGCGGGTGGCCGCCCCTGGACCTGGGCGGTGTACGCTCGCCGGGCCCTGCGCGCCTCTCTGCGCGCTGCCGAGTCGGGTGTCGCTGAGCCGTCGCCCTGCTGCGCCGGGTCATCCTTCGCGGCCGCGGGCTCCTCCGGGCGCTGCCACGGGACGAACGTCCCCTTGTTCGCATCGCTGAGATCCACCTGCACCCATGGTGTGGCGACGTAGAGCCCCCAGCCACCGGTCCCGATGAGCAGCGGCACCGGATTGCGCGAGCCGTACGCGCCCGATTGCCAGCGAGGGCGCATCTCGTGAAAGCGTCCGCGGCGATCGAACTCGATGGACGCGGTCCTCCACTTCGAGTCGTCATCCCTCGACCGATCCTGCGGCGGGCCGCCCTCCCCCATCCCGAGCACGGGGGAGTCGCCGACGTCGAACGAGACCTTGCCGCTGTCCTCGAAGACCAGCTTCTGAATCGGATCGCCCGCTGCGTTGCGAACCTCCAGCGTGAGCGGGTCACCGCGGACGGTCACGTGGAGGTTGCCGATGGTCTGCTCCACGGGCTCGCCGATCTCGCGGAGCGAGATGACGGGATCGGCGGGAGTGCGACCCGCGGCCAGCGATGGAGTGAAAGCGAGCTCCCCCTTGTAGCTGAGCGGCTCGAGCGTGACGCGGATGGAATGCTCGGCGGCGGGTCGAATGTCGAGCTGCGCCGGTTCGCCGCCGCGCGTGATCTGCTCGGCTCCGCCGGAGCAGCCGGCAGCGAGGGCAGCGAGAGCCACGACGGATGTAGCCGGAACCCACCGATGAATCAAACCGCGCATCATCACGCTCTCCTTTCTGGGAATGAAGTCGGCACCCACGCATGCGCCGAGCAGGGTTCCCCGGTTTCGCAGGGATGAGGTGAAAATGGGTCCCCGCTTTCGCGGGGATGACAGCCATTCCCCACTGTCATCCCCGCGAAAGCGGGGACCCATTTTCTCGGCACCCCGAACGCGCGCAGGGTGTGTGGTCGTACGTCCGGCGCGGCCGGGGTGTGCGCTACTTCGCATGATTGCCCGCTGCCGGAGGGGTGTACTGTCCGTCGGTGGCCGTGCCCATGTAGGCGGCCCAGCTCCTCGAGTCAGGCGTCCTGCCGCCGAGGTTCAGGCGGAGAAGCTGCCAGCGCAGGTCTCGCCAGGTCGGCGCGCCCTTGCCGGGGTCGCCGAGGACGTCGAACCCGCCCGGGGAGGCGGAGCCCGGCGACTGCGCATCCGTGCGCAGGCTCCAGGCGAGCCCGATCATCTCGAGCGTGCCCTTGCCGCGCGGATCCGCGATGACGGGCGTGGTCCAGAGATTGGTGGGGACATCGTGCGCGATGAGGCTGTCGGA
>DASSNL010000207.1:0-4974 GCA_035688075.1 Gemmatimonadaceae bacterium | reverse complement strand
CGACCTTGTCGAGCGTGTAACAGCGCAGATATCCCGCACCGCCGGCCCGATGATCTCGAAGAAGGACTGCGCCCGCGTGGTGGACGCCTTCCTCGATGCGGTCAAGGAAGCGCTGAAGGAGCAGAAGAACATCGAGGTGCGCGGCTTCGGCACGTTCAAGATCCGCCAGCGCAAGACACGCATGGCGCGCAATCCGCGCACGGGCTCGCCCGTCGAGGTCTCCGCTCGTCCGGTCCCCGTCTTCAAGCCCTCCAAGGAGCTCCGCTCCCTCGTCGCCGAGATGGATGGATTGGGGGCCGAGGAAGGAACTCCGGCGACCTGAAGAGAAAAAGAGAGCAGAGAGCAGAAAGCAGAGAGCAGTGAACTGGCCAGGGGTAGAGGGCTGTAAGCCGTAAACGCCGTCATCCCCGCGAAAGCGGGGACCCATGTTAAGTCTGGCTAACATGGGTCCCCGCTTTCGCGGGGATGACCCCCGAATTACGAGCCGTTCACTGCTCTCTGCTTTCTGCTCTCTGCTTTCTCCTCCAGCATCTTGTCCGTCCCCGGATCTCAGACCACTCTTCATCATGACCATCACCACCCTCCTGTTATGACCATCACCACCCTCCTGTTCGCCTCGTACGCGGACGCGCTCGGGATCGAGAGCTTGCGGCTCGATCTTCCGGAGGGGGCGACTGTGGATGATGCGCTCGAGCAGCTGCGCACGATGCCGGGCGGCGAGAGGCTGCCGCCCGCGCCGCTCGTCGCGATCAACCTCGCGTACGCTCGCACCGATTCGCGACTCTCGGCCGGCGACGAGCTCGCGGTGATCCCACCCGTAGCCGGCGGCTGAGATGCGCAGCGCGATCGTCTCGCGCCCGCTGGATCCCGCCGCGCTGCTCGACGAGGTGAGCGGCATCTCGAACGGCGCCTCGATCCTTTTCGTCGGAACCGTCCGTAACATCAACGATGGCCGCGACGTCACCGGCATCGACTACGCCGCCTACCTCCCCATGGCGGAGCGCGAGCTCGCCGCGATAGTCGCCGAGGCCACCGAGCGCTTTCGCACTCCCGACATCGTCGTCGAGCACCGACTCGGCCACCTCGCGCTCCTCGATGCGAGCGTAGTGATCGCCGTCGCCCACCCGCACCGCGCCGCCGCCTACGATGCCTCGCGCTACATCATCGAAGAGCTCAAGCGCCGCGTCCCCATCTGGAAGCGCGAGGAGTATGTGGATGGGACGAGGGAGTGGGTGGGAACTGCCGGAACGCAGAAAGTAGAAAGCAGAAGGCAGTGAAGATCCCCGGAATCGAGATCTCGCCCCACCAGCAGTTCCTGCTTTCTGCTGTCTGCTTTCTGCTTTCTCTTTCCCATTGCATCCCCTCTCTCCCCCGAACACTTTTCCATGGTTGTCGAGTTCAGGCAAACACACACATATAAGCGGACGGAATGGTCAATAAGATCACGGTGGTCGGGGCGGGGAACGTAGGAGCTACTACGGCTCAGCGTCTCGCGGAAAAGGAGCTGGCGCGCACGGTCGTCATGGTAGACGTCGTGGAAGGCGTGCCGCAGGGGAAAGCACTCGACCAGTGGGAGTCGGCGCCTATCGAAGGCTTCGACTCCCATGTCGTTGGTAGCAACGGTTACGACGAGTCGGCCGACTCCGACATCGTCGTGGTCACGGCCGGCATCGCGCGGAAGCCGGGGATGTCGCGCGACGATCTTCTCAACACCAACGCTGGAATCGTCAAGCAGGTGGCGGAGCAGATCAAGCGCACGTCGCCCAATGCGATCGTCATCATGATCTCGAACCCGCTCGATGTGATGGCTTACGTGGCGCTCAAGGTGAGCGGCTTCCCGCGCGAGCGTGTGCTCGGCATGGCGGGCGTTCTCGACACGGCGCGCTACCGCTCCTTCATCGCCGAGGAGATCGACGTCTCGGTGCGCGACATCCAGGCTATGGTGCTCGGCGGCCACGGCGACACGATGGTGCCGCTCATCTCCTACACTAGCGTGAGCGGTATTCCGATCACGCAGCTGATCGACAAGGAAAGGCTCGAGGCGATCGTGCAACGCACTCGTACGGGCGGCGCCGAGATCGTGAAGTACCTCAAGACCGGCTCAGCCTACTACGCGCCCTCCGCGGCAGCGGTGCAGATGTGCGAGGCTATCGCCAACGATCAGAAGCGCATCCTTCCGTGCGCCGCATGGCTGCAGGGCGAGTACGGGATGAAGGATCTCTTCCTCGGCGTCCCGTGCAAGCTCGGACGCGGCGGTCTCGAGAAGATCCTGGAGGTGGAGCTCACCGACTCGGAGCGCGAGGCGCTGGAGAAGAGCGCTGAAGCGGTTCGTGGGCCGATGGCGTCGGTGAAGATCTAGTGTACCGGTGCGTGATATGCTCGCTCTCGGGCGAGCATATCACGCTGCAGCGCTGGGAGGAAGCAACTCATGAGCAGTCCGGTAGCGGTGCCCGCGCGGCGCGGCGCGGGGGCGATGAGCCGACTTCAGCTCTTCTGGGATTCCACGATCGGCAAGAAGATCGTGATGGGAGTTACGGGGCTGATCATGGTCGCGTTCGTGATCGTCCACATGATCGGCAATCTGCAGGTCTTCGTGGGCGCGGCGAAGATCAACGCCTACTCGCACTTTCTGCATCACACCATCGGCGAGCTCCTCTGGCTGGTGAGGATCATCCTGCTCGTCTCGGTGGTGCTTCACATCGTGGCGGCCATCCAGCTCACGCAGCGTGACAGGGCGGCGCGCCAGGTCTCGTACGCGCGCAAGGTCCCGCAGACGTCCACTATCTCTTCCCGATCGATGCGGTGGGGCGGAGTAGCGCTCGCGCTCTTCATCGTCTTCCACCTGCTGCACCTCACCACGGGCACCATTCGTCCTGCGCCGTACGTCGAGGGGAACATCTACTCGACGATGGTGGGCGGCTTCCAGATCTGGTGGGTGGCTCTGATCTACGTGCTGGCGATGATCGCGCTCGGCCTGCACATGTTCCACGGCGCCTGGGCGGCGGTGCGAACGCTGGGCTTCAACAAGCCTTCGCCGAATCCGCTGCGCCGTCCGTTCGCGCTCGCGGTGGCGATCGTCGTCTGGGCCGGCTTCACGATCGTGCCGATCGCTGTCTACTTCGGATGGGTGAGATGAGCATGGAGCTGAACTCTCGCGAGCCGAGCGGCCCGATCGAGAAGCAGTGGGAGAAGCACCGCTTCGAGATGAAGCTGGTGAACCCGGCTAACAAGCGAAAGCACACGATCCTCGTGGTGGGCTCGGGGCTCGCTGGCGGCTCCGCCGCGGCGTCGCTCGCGGAGCTCGGCTACAACGTGAAGTGCTTCTGCTTCCAGGACTCTCCGCGTCGCGCTCACAGCATCGCCGCGCAGGGCGGGATCAACGCCGCCAAGAATTACCAGAACGACGGTGATTCCGTCTACCGGCTCTTCTACGACACGGTGAAGGGCGGGGACTTCCGCTCTCGCGAGTCGAACGTCTACCGCCTGGCCGAGATCAGCCTGAACATCATCGACCAGTGCGTGGCGCAGGGCGTCCCCTTCGCGCGCGAGTACGGCGGGCTCCTGGCCAACCGGTCGTTCGGCGGCGCGCAGGTCTCGCGCACCTTCTACGCGCGCGGTCAGACGGGGCAGCAGCTCCTCCTCGGCGCGTACCAGGCGCTCGAGCGGCAGGTGGGCCTCGGCCGACTGAAGATGTTCCCGCGCACCGAGATGCTCGACCTCGTCGTGATAGACGGGAAGGCGCGCGGCATCGTGGTGCGCGACCTCGTGACCGGTGCGGTCACCTCGCACGCGGGCGACGCGGTGGTGCTCGCGACCGGCGGCTACGGGAACGTCTTCTACCTTTCCACGAACGCGAAGGGCTCCAACTGCACCGCGGCCTGGCGCTCGTACAAGAGAGGAGCGGCGTTCGCCAACCCCTGCTACACCCAGATCCACCCCACCTGCATCCCTCAGAGTGGCGAGCACCAGTCGAAGCTCACCCTCATGAGTGAGTCGCTCCGCAACGACGGACGCGTGTGGGTCCCCAAGCAGAAGGATGACAAGCGGCCGCCCAACCAGATCCCGCACTCGGAGCGCGATTACTACCTGGAGCGGCGCTACCCGAGCTTCGGCAACCTGGTACCGCGCGACGTCGCGTCGCGCGCGGCAAAAAAGGTATGCGACGAAGGCTACGGCGTGGGGCCCGGCGGGCTCGGCGTCTACCTCGACTTCGCGGACGCGATCAAGCGCCTCGGTGAGGGCACCATCCGCGAACGCTACGGCAACCTCTTCGAGATGTACGAGCGCATCACGGACGAAAACCCTTACAAGGTACCGATGCGCATCTACCCCGCCGTGCACTACACCATGGGCGGGCTCTGGGTGGACTACAATCTCATGAGCACCATCCCCGGGCTGCACGTGGCGGGTGAAGCCAACTTTTCCGACCACGGGGCCAACCGTCTGGGGGCTAGCGCGCTCATGCAAGGCCTCGCCGACGGCTACTTCATCATTCCGTACACCATCGGCGACTACCTGGCCACCAACACGCTGGAGAAGGTGGACGAGAGCCACCCCGCGTTCAGGGAAGCGGAGCGCTGCGTGGAGGAGCGCACGAAGCGGCTGCTCTCGATCGATGGGAAGCGCACCGTGGACTCCTTCCACCGGGAGCTAGGGAAGGTCATGTGGGACTACTGCGGGATGGCGCGCAACGAGGCGGGGCTCAAGCACGCTCTCCAGCGCATCCCGGAGATACGCGAGGAGTTCTGGAGCAACGTGAACGTGCCCGGCAGCGACGCGGAGCTGAACCAGGCGCTCGAGAAAGCCGGACGCGTTTCCGACTTCCTCGAGCTCGGAGAACTGATCTGCCTGGTTGCGCTCGACCGCCGCGAATCGTGCGGCGCGCACTTCCGCGAGGAATTCCAGACCCCGGATGGCGAGGCGCTCCGCGACGACGAGCACTACGCGTACGTGGCGGCATGGGAGTACAAGGGT
>DASSNL010000202.1:0-20354 GCA_035688075.1 Gemmatimonadaceae bacterium | reverse complement strand
CTCGACTGGGCGTACGGCTTCGATCGCGTCGACGAACTGGGGCGAAAGGACCCCAAATGGCAGCTTCACTTCAAGCTCGGGCAACTTTTCTAAAACTGGAGTCATCATGCGTTCGCTCGTAAATGCCGCGCTGGGAGCCCTGGCGTTCACGATCATCACCGCCGGCACAGCAGTCGCGCAGGGCGGTGGCAAGATCGCCTACGTCAACTCTCAGGAGATCATCGCCGCCGCGCCCGGACGTGCGGAGGCCGAGGCACAGATCCAGAAGGACATGAATTCGTACCGCGCACAGGTGCAGAAGATGGGCGACTCGCTCAATGCGCTGATCGCGTCGTACACCAAGTCGGAGTCCACCCTCAGCGAGTCCGCGAGAGCGGCCAAGCAGAAGGAGATCCAGGACAAGGAGAAGGAGTACCAGCAGCGGGTGCAGGGGCTCGAGCAGCAGGCCCAGCAGCGTCAGGCTGAGCTGATCCGGCCGATCATGGAGAAGATCAACAACATCATCGAGCAGGTGCGCGCCGAGGACGGCTACGCGATGGTGTTCGACGCCGGCAATCAGGCAGGCGTGGTGGTAGCCGCGGATTCCACGCTCGACATCACCGACAAGGTGATATCGCGCCTCAAGGCCGCGAGTGGGTCGGCGAGCACCAAGCCCGCCAACAAGGGGCCGACTTCGCAGCCCACCGGCGCAACCCGAAAGAACCCGCCAGTCGAACATTGACCGCGAACGACTCGGCGCCGCACGATGGCCTCGGTGGTGAGGGCCGAAAAGCTCTCACCGCCGAGGCCATCGCGCGCATGGTGGGTGGAAGCGTGGTTGGTGACGGGAGCGTCACGCTCAGCGGCGTGGCTCCGCTCGACCGCGCGGGTGAGCACGAGCTCACATTTCTTGCGCACGAGCGCTACGTCCCGCTGCTGGCGTCCTCGGGCGCCGGCGCGGTGCTGGTATCTCCCGAGCTGTCCAACGCGGCCAGCGAGGCGGGAGAGGGCGAATACGGCGGCTGTCGGATAGTCGTGGCGCAGCCGTACGAGGCGATGCTCAAGGCCATCCCGGTGCTCTACCCGCCTGCACCGCAGGCCAGAGAGATCCATCCCACTGCCGTCATACGACACGGAGCGACGCTCGGCCGCGACGTCGCGATCGGCCCCTTCACAGTGGTGGAAGAGGACGCCGTGCTGGAAGACGGCGTGTGGATCGGGGCGCACTGCAGCATCGGGCGAGGCGTACGCGTTGGTGCGGGGAGCTGGCTGGCCGATTCGGTCACGCTCTATGCCGGCGCGGAGCTCGGTGAGCGCGTGCGGCTACACGCGGGGGTGCGCGTGGCCAGCGACGGCTTCGGCTACGTGCAGTCCGGTGGCCGGCACGAGAAGATCCCGCACGTGGGCCGCTGCGTCATCGAGGACGACGTGGAGATTGGTGCCAACTCCACGCTCGACAGAGGGAGCGTGGACGACACCGTGATCGGAGCGGGAACCAAGATCGACAACCTCGTGCACATCGCGCACAACGTTCGCGTAGGACGGCTCTGCCTGATAATGGCGCAGGTTGGGATCGCCGGATCGGTTCACATCGGCGATGGCTGCATACTGGCGGGACAGGTGGGAGTGAGCGGTCACCACAACATTGGCGCCGGCGCGCGCCTCGCTGCGCAGGCCGGAGTATTCGGCGACATCCCGGCCGGCGAGACGTGGTCGGGGTATCCGGCGCGTCCACACCGCGAGGCGCTGCGCGCGCACGCGGCATTCTTCAAGCTCGCAGGAGTGATGCGCAGGATGGAGCGGCTGCTCGCGCGCGCGGAGGAGAGCGAGTGAGCGAACGCCGCAACTCGATACGCGAATGCATTTCGCTGGACGGAGTAGGCCTCCACCTCGGCAAGCCGTGCAGGCTGACTTTCCGGCCGGCCGAGGCAGAGTCGGGGATCGCGTTCAGGCGCCTCGATCTCCCGGGCGAGCCGGTCACGCCCGCGCTGGTGGAGCACGCGGTGCTCAGCGAGCGCAGGACGCAGCTCGGCACCGGCGAGCATGCGCTGCATACCGTGGAGCACGTGCTGGCCGCGGTCGCGGCGCACGAGATAGATGACGTGGTGATCGAGATGGATGGCCCCGAGCCGCCGATCCTGGACGGGAGCGCGGGGCCCTTCTTCGACGCGCTCTCGAAGGTAGGGCTGGCTCCGAGGCGCGGCGTGGTGCGCTACCTCGACATCCCCGAGCGGCTCACGGTGACGGATGGGGAATCCGTGTACGAGGCGGAGCCCGCCACCCAGCTCACGCTGAAGGTCACCATCGAGTTTCCCCACCCGCTCATCGGACGACAGAGTTGCGAGTTCCCGATAACGCCCGAGACCTTCGCGCGCGAGCTCGCGCCCGCGCGCACCTTCGGCTTCGTGAAGGAGGTGGAGGCGCTGCGCTCGCGTGGGCTGATCCGCGGCGGATCCACCGAGAGCGCGATCGTGCTCGACGACGAGGGAGTGGTGGACAACACGCTCCGCTGGTCCGATGAGTTCGCGCGCCACAAGACGATGGACTGCGTGGGCGACCTCGCGCTCGCCGGCCGCCGTGTTCGCGCCCGTGTCGCCGCGCTCAAGCCGAGCCATAGAGGCACCATCACCCTCGTTCGGGAGATGCTCACACTCGCCGCGAAGGAGACACGGATGCTTGGCATCGACGAGATCATGAAGATCATCCCGCACCGGTACCCGTTCCTCCTCGTGGACAGGATCCTCGAGGTGGATGCGGGGAAGCGCGTGGTCGGGATCAAGAATGTCACCATCAACGAGCCGTTCTTCCAGGGGCACTTTCCCGGGCACCCGATCATGCCGGGCGTGCTGATCGTGGAGGCGATGGCGCAGGTGGGCGGACTGCTTCTTCTCGGTTCGGTGCCCGATGCCGAGAGCAAGATCATGTACTTCACATCGCTCGACAACGTGAAGTGGCGGCGGCCGGTGAAGCCGGGCGATCAGCTGCGATTCGAGCTGGAGATGGTTCAGGTGCGCGGGCGGCTCTGCAAGATGCACGGTGTGGCGCGCGTCGACGGCGACATCGCCTGCGAGGCGGATATGGGCGCCATGGTCATGGACCTATGACCGCGAAAGTCCATCCGACGGCAGTCGTATCGTCGAACGCGCAGCTCGGCGTGGAGGTGGAGATCGGAGCTTACGCCTACGTTGGTGACGATTGCGTAGTGGGCGACGGCTGCGTGCTCGCAATGCGTTCGACGCTCGAGCGGAACGTCCGCCTGGGGAGCCAGGTGAAAGTCGGGATCGGCTCCGTGATAGGCGGCGATCCGCAGGACCTCAAGTTCCAGGGTGAGCACACCGCGGTGGAGATCGGCGACCGCACTGTGATCCGCGAGTACGCCACGATCAACCGCGGGACTGCCGAATCGCTGAGCACCACCGTGGGGAACGACTGCTTCATAATGACGTACGTGCATCTCGCGCACGACTGTCACCTGGGGAACGGGGTGATCATATCGAACGGCACCCAGCTCGCGGGACACGTGACGGTGGAGGACCACGCCATCATCTCCGGGCTGGTGGCGGTTCACCAGTTCGTGAACATCGGCGCGTACAGTTTCATCGGCGGCTGCTCCCGGGTGCCGCAGGATGTACCGCCTTTCCTGAAGGCGGTGGGGAACCCTATCAAGCTGTACGGCCTGAACAGCGTGGGGCTTCAGCGCAACAACTTCGACCCCGAAGTGATTCGCGAGCTGAAGCGCGCGTACCGCCTCTTTTTCCGCTCGGATCTGAACGTGTCGCAGGCGATGGAGCGCGCGCACCAGGAGCTGCACATGTGCGCCGAGGTGCGTCACTTTCTCTCCTTCGTGGACAACAGCGGGCGCGGGGTGGTGCGGTGAGCGCGCCCACGCGGATCGGCGTCATCGGCGCGGGGAGTCTGGGATACCATCACGTCCGCCTGCTGAAGGATGTGTCCGACGCACGGCTCGAGGGCTTCCACGAGCTGCGTCCGGAGCGCGCGGCCCAGGTGGCGAGCGAGCTGGGAGTGACGGCGGTGCCGTCACTCGACGAGCTGCTCGCGAGGGTGGACGCGGTGACCGTGGTGGTGCCCACGCCCGCCCACCACGCCGTGGCGCGTCGCGCGCTGGAGCGAGGCGTGCACGTGCTCATCGAAAAGCCCATTGCATCCACCCTCGCGGAAGCCGATGATCTGCTGGACTTGGCGCGCGCGAACGGGGCGCTGGTGCAGACCGGGCACGTGGAGCGCTTCAACCGCGCGATTCGCGCGGCGCTCCCGCACATCGACGCTCCCCGCTTCGTCGAGAGCGACCGGCTGGCGCCGTTCAATCCTCGCGGGTCGGACGTCGCGGTCGTGCTCGACCTCATGATCCACGACATCGACCTCGTTCGGACGCTCGTCGGCGGGCGGGTCGACTCGCTCGCCGCCTCCGGCGTCCCCGTGCTCACGCCGTCGGTGGACATCGCGAACGCGCGGCTCACCTTCGACACCGGCGCGGTGGCCAACATCACCGCGAGCCGCGTCTCGCGCGAGCGGGTGCGCAAGCTGCGCATCTTCCAGCGTAGCGGCTACCTCTCGCTCGATCTGGGACAGGGCACCGGAGAGTTCTACCGGTTGCGCGGAGGGCTGGACGTCGCGGCGATTGCGTCTGCACCGCGGCAGCTGGAGGAGTACATGGAGCGCATCCCGCTCGTGCCGCCCGACGAGGATGCGGAGCCGCTCCGCCTCGAGCTGGAGAGCTTCGTGGCCGCCACTCAGGGACGCGAGCCGGTGATCGTCACGGGCGATGACGGGCGCGAGGCGCTGGCGCTCGCGCTCCAGATAATGGGTGAGATCGAGCGCTCGCTCCCTGAGCTCGCGGGCGCGATGGCAGGGCGCGCCGGGGAGGCGAGTCGGGAGAAGCCGGGTGCGTGAGGTTCTCATGGTCGCCGGAGAGGCATCCGGCGACCTGCACGCATCGGGAGTGGCGGAGGTGCTGCGCCGCTGTGCACCCGAGCTCCCGCTCGCTGGGATCGGCGGCGCACGGATGGAGCGCGCCGGCGTGTCGCTCATCGAGCACACCGATCGCCTAGCAGTGATGGGCTTCAGCGAGGTGATAAAGCACATCCCCAGGCACTACCAGCTGCTGAGCGAGCTCCGCGCGCGACTCCGGAGCGGACGCGTGGGGCTCGTGATGCTCGTGGACTACCCCGGCTTCAACATGAAGGTCGCCGCCGCCGCGCACGACGCGGGCGTACCGGTGTTGTACTACATCACGCCGCAGGTGTGGGCGTGGGGCGAGGGGCGTCTCGCGAAGATGGAGCGAACGGTTACGAAGGCCGCGGTGATCCTCCCCTTCGAGGAGGAGCTGCTGACCAGGCACGGGATAGACGCGACTTTCGTGGGGCATCCGCTCCTCGACCGGGCCGCGGAGCACATGCCAGATCGCGCCGCGGCGAGAGTGCAGCTCGGCCTGCCGGCCGATGCGCCCGTGCTCGCGCTCTTCCCCGGGAGCCGCGCGCAGGAGATCGCGCGACACCTCGATAGCTTCGTCGCTACCGCGCGGGAGCTGGAGCGGCGCGTGACGGGGCTGCGCGTGATCGTCAGCGCGGCACCAGGGATCACGGTGGATCCGTCGCGCTGCCCCTATCCGCTCGTCCATGCGGCATCGTTCCCGGTGTGGCGTGCCGCCGACGCGGCGCTCTCCAAGAGCGGAACGTCCACGCTCGAGGCAGCGGTGGCGGGGTGTCCGCTGGTCGTCGCGTACCGCACGGGGGCGCTCAACTACGCCATCGCTCGACGCGTCGTGCGGATCCCGCGCATCGGTCTCGTCAACGTGGTTGCCGGTCGCGAGGTAGCGCCCGAGTTCATCCAGAACGAGCTCCAGCCGCGGCGCGTGGCCGACGCGCTGGAGCCGCTGCTCTCACACGGCAGCGCCGAGCGCGAGGCGATGCTCGCGGGGCTGGACGATGTACGTTCGCGCCTGGGGACGCCGGGGGCGGCGGCGAGAGTGGGAGAGCTGGTGCTCGCCACGATGAAGCGGTGAGATGAGCGAGCCCCACGGCCACGGGACCGCCGAGCGAGGCGAGACCGGCGACGACGTCGAAACGGACAATCGGCTCCGGAAGAAGGAGCGCCGCATCGCCCGGATCGTGCGGCTCGGTCTTCCGTTCCTGCGATTGCTGGCCAGCACCTGGCGGATTCGTGAAGTGAATCGCGCGCCATCGCAGCGGCTGCGAGATGGCGGAAAACCCGTGATCTTCACCCTCTGGCACGGCGAGATGCTCGCGCTGTTGTGGAATCATCGAGGTGAGGGGATCACGGTGCTCATCAGCGAGCACGGGGACGGCGAGATAATCGCGCGGGTGGCCGAGGCGCTCGGTTTTCGCACGGTGCGCGGCTCGACATCGCGCGGGGCCGGACGCGCGTTGCTCGGGATGAGTCGGACGGTGCAGGGAGGTGGAGATGTCGCATTCACGCCTGACGGCCCGCGCGGTCCAGCGAGGAAGTTCGCGCCCGGCGCCTTGATCGTGGCGCAGCGCACCGGGGCACCGGTGATAACGCTCGCCGTCTCTCCAAGCCGCTCCTGGAGGTTGAAGAGCTGGGACCGGTTCGTCATCCCCAGGCCCTTCGCGCGCATCCGCATCGCGTACGGCGACCCGGTGTACCTCGATGTGCCATCGCCGCGCGAAGCGGCCGAGCAGGTAGAGCGCTTCGGCGATCTGATGGAGCGTACGGGAGCCGCCGCACGTGCCTGAGATGCGCGGCATCGAGCGGCTCTGGTTCTCACCCGACCTCACTGCTCGCGCGCTGCGCGCGGCGCTCACACCGCTGGAGCTCCTGTACGCCGGCGTGGTGACTCTCCGCGGGAAGCTCTACGACGCGGGCGTACTGACTACGCGCGCCGCACCGATTCCGGCGGTGAGCGTCGGCAACCTGACGGTGGGCGGCACCGGAAAGACTCCCATCTCTGCCTGGCTCGCGCGGCAGCTGGTGAAGCGCGGGGCGACGCCGGCCGTGGTGCTGCGGGGGTACGGCAACGACGAAACGCTCGTCCACCGTCTGCTCAACCTCGACATCGTCGTGGTACCTTCGACCGACCGCGCGGCGGGGATCGAGGTGGCGGCAGAGCGCGGCTGCGATGTGGCCGTGCTCGATGACGCGTTCCAGCACCGACGCGCCGCACGCGCCGCCGACGTGGTGCTGGTCAGCGCCGAGCGGTGGAGCGAGAGACGCCATCTCCTCCCGGCCGGCCCCTGGCGCGAGCCGCTGTCGGCGATCGAGCGCGCGTCGCTCGTGATAGTCACCAGAAAGTCGGCGTCCGCGGACGCGGCGCTCGATGTGGCTCGGAGAGTGGAGCGTGCTGAGGGTGGAGTGCGGACCGCGATCGTCCACCTCGCGCCTCGCGAGCTGCGTTCGCTCCCTCGCGCTACCTATGATGCCCCCACCGGCACCATGCCTGCAGGTCGCTCCGTGGAAGGGAGTGAAGCGGCGTCGCGGCACGGGAGCGAAAGGCGCGCTGGCGCGCCCGAGTCGCACCCGCTCGGAACGATCAGAGGGCGACCCATCCTGGCTATCTCCGCCATCGGCGATCCACGCGCCTTCGAAACGCAGCTGGCCGCGCTGGGCGCGCGGGTGGAATCCCGCTCCTTCCCCGATCACCACCGCTTTACCGCCGGCGAAGTCGCGCGTCTTTCGAGCACCGCCACGGAGCTCGTGCGCGAGGCCGGCGATGGCTTGCCGGTCGCGCTATGCACGCTCAAGGACGCTGTCAAGCTGGCCTCGCTGTGGCCTCGCGAAGCGCCGCCCTTGTGGTATGTTTCGCAGCAGCCAGAGGTGGAGAGCGGGCGCGCCGAATTGGACGCGCTGATCGCTCACACCCTCGCCGCACGTCACCGTCAACCCTGAGCCGGCCACCGACCGACCGGCGTACTCCAACATAATGAGCACCGACCTCAGACTATCCACGGCCAAGATCGTCCGGCCCGACAAGGACCGCTTCCTGAACGAGGACAATCCGTTCGAAGACATGATGTCGCGCTTCGACCGGGCCGCCGAGCTGCTCGATCTCGAACCGGGACTTTACAAGATCCTGCGCAGTTCCGAGAAGGAAATCACCATCTCGGTGCCGATCACGCTGGACAGCGGCGAGATCGAGGTATTCACGGGCTACCGCGTCCTGCACAACACCTCCAGAGGCCCGGCGAAGGGTGGCATCCGCTTCGACGAGCACGTGAGTCTCGACGAGGTGAAGGCTCTCGCTGCGTGGATGACGTGGAAGTGCGCCGTGGTGAACATCCCCTTCGGCGGCGCCAAGGGCGGCGTCATCTGCGACCCTCTCAAGCTGAGCGTGGGTGAGCTGGAGCGCCTCACGCGCCGCTACACCGCTGGGATCATCAACACGCTCGGCCCCGATTCCGACGTACCCGCGCCCGACGTCAACACGAACGAGCGGGTGATGGCGTGGGTGATGGACACGTACTCCATGCACATCGGCCACACGACCACCGCGGTCGTGACCGGCAAGCCGGTGGAGATGGGCGGCTCTCTGGGCAGGCGCGAAGCCACCGGCCGCGGCGTGATGCTGGTGCTGCTCGCCGCGCTCGAGCATCAGGGGATGGACGTGCGGGGGACGCGCATTGCGGTCCAGGGCTTCGGCAACGTGGGCTCGGTCGCCGCGCGCCTGCTCCAGGAGCAGGGGTGCATAATCACGGCGATCGGCGACCGCTCGGGCGCCTTCTACAATGCCAACGGCATCGACGTCCCCGGCGCCATCGAATACGTGAAGGAGCACAGGTCGCTCGAAGGTTACACCGAGGGAGACAAGATCACGAACGAGGAGCTCCTCAGCCTGGACGTGGACGTGCTGATCCCCGCCGCGCTCGAGAACGTGATCACCAGGAAGAACGCCGGAAAGATTCGCGCGAAGATCATCTGCGAGGGTGCCAACGGTCCCACCACCGCACCCGCAGATGCGATCCTGGACGAGCAGGGAGTCTTCGTTATCCCCGACATCCTCGCCAACGCCGGTGGAGTGACGGTCTCGTACTTCGAGTGGGTGCAGGACCGGAGCGGCTACTTCTGGACGCTCAACACCGTGAACGAGCGCCTGCAGCGGATCATGCAGCAGAGCTTCCACGATGTCCTCAACCTCTCGAACAACCACAAGGTGAATATGCGGACCGCCGCGTACATGCTCGCGATTTCGCGTGTGGCTACGGTGCATAGGTTGAGAGGGATATACGCGTGAGACAGCAGAGAGCAGACAGCAGATAGCAGAAAGCAGTGGACGGCTCGTAGGTGTAGGCCCACACCCCCGAGGTAGTTCACTGCTTTCTGCTCTCTGCTGTCTGCTTTCTCACGCACCACCCCCATGCGCATCGTTCTGATCTCCGTCGGAAAAGTCCGAGCGCTCGAGATGGCGTCACTGGTGCAGGACTACGAAAGGCGGGCGGGGCGGTACTGGCCGTTGAAGGTGGTGGAGGTGAAGGAGGAGTCGGCGCGATCGAGGGCGGAGGGCGAGGTGCGGCAGCGGGAGGGTGAGCGACTCATCGATGCGGCAGGGACGGGGACGTTCGTGGTGGCGTGCGACGAGAAGGGAACGATGTACCGCTCGGAGGAGTTCGCCGAGTGGTTGCGCGAGGAGCGCGAGCGCGCCACGCGTGACGTGGCTTTCATCATCGGCGGTGCGTACGGGCTGTCCGAAGGGGTTTTCGCGCGCGCCGACATGCGCATGGCACTGACACGCTGGACTCTGCCACACGAGTTGGCCCGCCTGGTACTCGTCGAGCAACTGTACCGGGCGGGCACTATCCTTCGCGGGGAGCCATACCACAAGTGAGATGTTGTACCCACTTCATTCGGCGCTGACGAGCTTCGGGCGATGACGGACTTCCGCGTCCTCACACGCGCGCTCGGATCGTCCGGGCTCGCGCGGTTGGCACTGAGCGGCGAAGCGCCGCAGGACTGGTATCCAGCGGTGCCTGCTGGAGTCGAGGAGTGGCGAGCACGCGCGGAGTCGGTGCGGCGCGACTTCGCCGGCGCGGACTGGACCGGCTCGCTGCGTGAGGCGCTCGCTCCTTCCGGGCGAGCCGCTGAGCGGCTTGCCAGAGTTGCGCGGAGTGGCGGCGTGGTAGTGACTACCGGGCAGCAGCCCGGTCTCTTCGGCGGTCCGATCTACACCTTCAGCAAGGCGCTCAGCGCGCTCGCACTGGCCGACGCCCTCGAGCGCGCTACCGGCATCCCAACCGCTCCGGTGTTCTGGGCGGCCACGTACGACGCGGACTTCGCCGAGGCCAGCGTGACGTACGTGGCGATCGGCGAGAGCGTGGAGCGCTTGCAGATGGCAGCGCCGCCGGTCGCAGATCTCGAGATGAGCGAGACGCCGCTCGGCGACGTGGCGGCGCAGGCGCGCGTCCTCGAGCGGGCGGCAGGTTCGGCTGCCGATCCTGCGGTGATGCAGCTGGTTCGCTCCTCGTACGCGCGCGACGCCACGGTGGGGAGCGCCTTCGTCGCTCTCATGCGCGGGGTGCTGGAACCGCTCGGAATCGCGGTACTCGATGCGGCGCACCCCTCGGTGCGGGAGGCCGAGCGGCCGCTCATGCTCCGTTCGCTCGAGCGTGCCCAGGTGGTCGATGCCGAGTTGACGAAGCGCGAGCGCGAGATGCGCGAGGCAGGTCACGAGCCGCAGGTGGCGCACGTCGATGGGCTCTCGCTCGTATTCGAGGTGAAGAGCGGTGCTCGAGAGCGGATTCCCATCGTGCCGGTGCAACACCCGGCTCACGATGCATCGCGCGATATCCTGGAGCCCAATGTGCTCCTGAGGCCTGTCGCCGAGCGTTTCATCCTGCCCACCGTGGCGTATGCGGCGGGGCCGGGAGAGCTGGGCTACTTCGCGCAGGTGAGTGCGGTGGCCGATGCGCTGGGCGCGGCGCAGCCGCTGGCGCTGCCACGCTGGTCGGGATTGATCGTCGAGCCGCACGTGCGCCGCATCCTCGATCGCAACGGGCTGGAGGTGGAAGATTTTCAGAACGCAGACGCCACGCTCGGGCGGTTGGCGCGGGATCTTCTCCCGGATCGCGTTCGTGGCGCGCTTGCCGGCTATCGCGCCGCGCTCGAGAGCGCTGCCGAGGAGCTCTCGAGAGCGGTAGCCGACGGAGATGCGCCGCTGGTGCCCGATCCGGTGCTCGCCGGTGCCCGCAACAGCATCGGTCATCGTCTCGACCGACTCGAGCGCCGAGTGGTGGCCGCGTCGAAGAGGAAGCACGAGCAGCTCGTGCGAGACGTGGAGACCGCGCGCGCGGCGCTCTTTCCGCTCGGCAGGCCCCAGGAGCGGATGCTCAACCTGATGCCCATGCTCGCGCGGCACGGCGAGCGACTCCTCGAAGCGATGCTCGAGGGCGCGAGAGAGCACGCCGCCTCGCTGGTGGAAGGCACGCTCGCCGCGACGGGAAGAGCGAACGAACGGTGACGACTCAGGTGCGCGCACCGAGCAGCCCCGCGCGGAGCGCCGAGCGCACGGGGCGCTTCGCGGCTCTCGTGGCCGCAGGGATTCTCCTCAGCCGCCTCTTCGGGCTGGTACGCCAGCGCTTCCTCAGTCACTACCTCGGACTCGGCGCGGCGGCTGACGCCTTCAACGTGGCGTTCCGCATCCCCAACTCCCTGCAGAATCTCTTCGGTGAGGGGGTGCTCTCTGCGTCGTTCATCCCCGTGTATGCGCGACTCCTCGCGCAGGACAACGAGGAGGAGGCGACGCGCGTCGCGAACGCGATAGGAACACTGCTCGCGCTCACGATGGCGTTGCTCGTGCTCCTGGGGATTCTTGCCTCGCCGATCCTGGTGGACCTGATCGCTCCTGGATTCGAGGGAGCGACACGCGATCTCACCGTGCGCCTGGTGCGGATTCTCTTTCCAGGTGTCGGGGTTCTCGTGCTCTGCGCGTGGTGTCTCGGGGTGCTGAACAGCCATCGGCGCTTCTTTCTCTCGTACACGGCGCCGGTGGTGTGGAATCTCGCGATCATCGGCTCGCTCGCCTGGTTCGGCGGTCGCGTGGGCGAGTTCGACCTCGCGGTCGTCGCCGCGTGGGGCGCCGTCGTGGGGAGCGTGCTGCAGCTCCTGGTGCAGTTTCCGGTGGTGCTACGACTCCTCCCGCACTTCCGACCGGTACTGGACGTGACGTCGTCGCACGTGCGCACCGTGGTTCGCAACTTCGGCCCCGTGTTCGTGGGACGAGGTGTGGTGCAGGTGAGCGGCTATGTGGATGTGCTGTTGGCGAGTCTGCTGCCGGTCGGAGCAGCGGCCGGGCTCACCACCGCGCAGACGCTCTACATGCTTCCGGTAAGTCTATTCGGGATGTCCATCTCGGCGGCAGAGCTGCCCACGATGTCGAGCGCTCACGGCGGGGCCGACGAGGTAGCGGCTACGCTGCGTACCCGTCTCGACGCCGGACTGCGGCGAATCGCCTTCCTGGTGGTGCCGTCGGCGATGGTGTTCCTCGCGCTCGGCGATGTGCTCGCGGGAGCGCTCTTCCAGACCGGCGAGTTCACCCGGCGAGACTCGGTCTACGTATGGGCCATACTCGCCGGTGCCGCGGTGGGACTGCTGGCCAACACGCTCGGGCGCCTGTACTCGTCCACGTACTACGCACTGCACGATACGCGCACGCCGCTTCGCTTCGCGATCGTGCGGGTGGTGCTCACCATGGCCCTCGGTTACCTCTTCGCGATCCCGCTCCCCCCGCTGCTCGGGATCGACCCGCGCTGGGGCGTGGCGGGGCTCACCAGCTCGGCGGGACTTGCGGGGTGGGTCGAGTTCTCGCTGCTCCGACGCGGACTGAATCGCAAGATCGGGCGTACCGGTCTCTCGGTCGGATTCGTCGGCCGTCTCTGGGTGGCGGCGGCGATCTCGGCCGCAGTGGCGTGGGGAGTGAAGCTCGCTCTCGGTACCGGGCATCCTATCCTGCTCGCCATTGCTGCCTTCGCTCCGTACGGAGTGGTGTACTTCGTCATCACCGGTGCGATGGGACTCCCCGAATCGCGGACGATCATCCGCTCCATCGTGCGTCACTGAAGCGCCAAGGTGCGGCGCTAGCGCTCCTGCACGCGCCGGGGCTCACGCTCCTGAACGGTTATATTTCATGAGGCCGCGTACAGCGGCCCGTGAAGCACCGTTGGAGCGAAATGCCGATCATCGAAGCGCCCGAAGGCGTCGCCAGCAAGATCAGTCATCTCCCCGAATCACCGGGCGTCTACCTCTGGAAGGACGCCGGGGGGGAGGTGCTGTACGTGGGGAAGGCGAAGCGGCTCCGGTCGCGCGTGCGGAGCTACTTCGCGAGCGACCACGCCACGAGCCTCAAGACGCGCGCGCTGGTGCAGCGGGTCGCCGACGTGGAGACGATCGTGGTGCCATCCGAGGCCCACGCGCTGATCCTCGAGGCGAATCTCATCAAGGAGCACCGTCCGCGATTCAACATCGCGCTCCGCGACGACAAGTCGTACCCGTACATCAAGGTCACGGTCCAGGAGCCCTTCCCGAGGCTGCTCGTGACGCGCCGACTGGAGAACGACGGCGCGCGCTACTTCGGACCGTACACCGACGTGGGAGCCATACGGCACGCGCTCAGAGTGGTGAAGCGTGTCTTCACGGTGAGATCGTGCAGCTACGACATGCCGCGCGAGATGCCGGAGCGCGCCTGCCTCGACTATCACATCGGCAGGTGCAAGGCGCCGTGCATCCTCGCGCAGAGCCAGGCGTCGTACCGGCAGATGATAGACGAGGTAGTGCTCTTTCTCGAGGGGCGCACCGGCGAGCTCACGCACCGTATCCGCGAGCGGATGGAGGAGGCGGCAGCGCGGCTCGACTTCGAGGGCGCGGCGGAGCTGCGCGATGTGCTCGCACACCTCGAGCAGATGCAGAGTCCCACCGTCGTGATGGAGGTGGGCGGTGGTGATCGCGACGTGGTGGGCTATGCGCGCGACGGCGACGAAGCATGCGCGACGGTGCTGCGCGTGCGTTCCGGACGCCTCCTCGGGCGCGAGCACCAGTTCCTCGAGAACCTGGCTGGTGAAGAGGATTCGGCGGTGCTCGCGGCCTACCTGGTTCGCGCCTATCTCCCGGCCGAGGAGCACGCGCGTGAGCTGCTCGTCCCCTTCGAGTTCGACGACCGCGAGCTGATAGAGGAAGCACTTCCGGAGACGAGGATCTGGGTGCCGCAGCGCGGGCCGCGCCGGCAGTTGACCGATCTCGCGGAGCAGAACGCGAGACATCTCCTCGAGGAGCAGCGGCTCTCCGACATGGTCGCCACCGAGCGCGCCACCGACCCGGTGTACGCACTCCAGCGCGACCTCGGTCTCCAGACGCTCCCGCGCTCACTCGTCTGCTTCGACATCTCCACCGCGCAGGGGACGGACACCGTAGCATCGTGCGTCTGGTTCGAGAACGGCCGGCCCAAGCGCGGCGAATATCGGAAGTTCCGGATCAAGACCGTCGAGGGCACGGATGATTTCGCTTCGATGCACGAGGTAGTCACGCGCTACTTCACGCGACGGCTGGAGAGCGAGAAGCCGCTCCCCGATCTCGTCGTGATAGACGGCGGTAAGGGCCAGCTCTCCTTCGCGCGCGCGGCGCTCGAGGAGCTGGGCCTCGGAGCGCTGCAGACCATCAGTCTCGCGAAGCGGGAGGAGGAGATCTACTTCCCCGGCCGCTCCGAGCCGCTCCGACTCCCGCGCCGATCGGCGGGCCTCCGACTGCTGCAACGCGCTCGCGACGAGGCGCACCGCTTCGCCATCACTTACAACCGAAAGCGGCGCAGCATGCGCACTGTTACGTCGGAGCTGCTGAGCATCCCCGGCATCGGGCCGAAGCGCAGGCGCGAGCTGCTCCGCGCCTTCGGCAGTGTGCGAGGGGTTCGCGAGGCGAAGGAAGAGGACATCGCGAAGCTCCCCGGCTTCAGCGCGGCGGCGGCAAAGCGCGTACTCGATGTGTTGAACGACCGGAAGCCGGAGGCCGAGGCGACGACCGATGCGACTGCCGGAGCGGCGAACGAAGCCGCGACGGCCACAGCGACGGAAACGGAGCCCGGTCTGGCCGCCCGCGCGGCGACGGATCCGGTAACCGAGCACGCAACGGATACGGCTTCCGAGCCTGATACCGAACACCAATTCCCGACTCTCACCACGGATTCACCCGCATGACAACATGGACTCTCACCTGCTCGGCGTGCGACCACACCGAGCGGGGGGATGCACTGGCCACGGTGTGCCCTGACTGCGGCCAGCCTTATCTCGTACGCTACGCTGAGCTTCCAGCGTCGCGCGATTCGCTCCTCGACCGCTGGGACATGTGGCGGTATTCGGCGCTTCTCCCGCTCTGCGACGGCGAGACACCGGTATCGCTCGGTGAAGGTGGCACGCCGCTCCTCGAGCAGCCCAGGCTCGCGCGCGAGATCGGCGTGCGGCGACTCTGGGTAAAGGACGAAGGCCTCAATCCGACTGGCTCCTTCAAGGCGCGCGGGATGAGCGCCGCGGTCACACGTGCGCGCGCGGGGCGGGTGCCCGGGCTCGTTGTCCCTACCGCGGGGAACGCGGGCGCCGCGCTCAGCGCCTACGGCGCCGCTGCGGGGCTTCCGGTGAAAGTTTTCGCGCCCGCTACCACTCCGAAGGGAATACTCGGGACGATCCGCGCGCTCGGCGCCGATCTCGTCACCGTGCCCGGCCACATCGGCGACGCGGGACGCGAGGCGAAAGCGTTCGCGAAGGAGAGCGGCTACTTCGACGTCTCCACGCTGCGTGAGCCGTATCGTATCGAAGGCAAGAAGACGATGGGGCTGGAGCTCGCCGAGCAGCTCGGATGGCGGCTCCCCGATGTCATCGTGTACCCCACGGGCGGCGGCACTGGCCTGATCGGGATGTGGAAGGGCTTCGCGGAGCTGCGCGAGATCGGTTGGCTCGATGCGGGCGCGCCGCTTCCGCGCATGGTGAGTGCGCAGGCCGAGGGATGCGCGCCGATCGTGCGCGCGTTCGAGGCGCGCGCCACGAGCGCCGAGCCGTGGCAGAATCCGGAGACGCACGCGAGCGGGCTGCGCGTGCCTGGGCCGCTCGGCGATCGGCTCATCCTGCGTGCGCTCTACGAGAGCGATGGCCTGGCCGGAGCGGCGAGCGAGGATGCGATCCGCGCGGCAACGGCGCAGCTCTCACACGCGAGTGGCATAGACGCCGCGCCAGAGGGTGGTTGCGCCTTCGCCGTGTGCGCGCAGCTCCTCGCCGCAGGTCGGATAGCCCGTGACGCCGAGGTGGTCATCTTCAATACAGGGAGCGGAGCCGGATATCGTAGCTGACCTGAAGGGGGCGGCGCGAGTACCCGCCTCGTACCGTCCCCGGATGCGATCCGCGCGCCGCGGGGCGGTACAAGTCTCGTTCGTGCAGCGCGCGGCGCAGCGCGATCACGGCACGCTGAGGTCCATCAGCATCCCGTGCACGTCGTGCGGCTGATCATCTCCTGAATCGCGCACGCGACATACCGCACTGTAGTTGCCCGGGACGAAGTCCACCTGGATCAGCGCGGTCCTCCCCGGTTCGATGTCGGTAATCCCTCCGTACGGCGTCACCGGGGGCGGTCCGTTCTGCGTGTTCACCCAGGCCACGAAGTCACGCGAAGTCTTGCCGGGATGGAGCAGCGACAGGATCAGCTCGTGCCGCTGCGAGCCGGCGTTGGTGACGGCGATGAGGTGCTTCCCGCGAGCAGGTGGCTTCGAGAACTCGAAGCTGTAGTCATGGAGCGTGACGGTGATGTCAGGCGCCAGGAATACAGCCGCCTTTCTCTCCGAAGGCGTGACCGTGACGGCCTTCAGCATTCCCTTCATGAAGTGGATCTTCCCGTCGGGACTCTTCACGTGGCAAAAGGCCACGTAATTTCCCGGCTCCACCGTCACCGTGGCGATCGACTCTCCCCCGTTCGGTACGGCGTTGGGTCCGCCCGCCGCATGCATCCAGGCGGGGTGCGCGCCACCCTCCTGGAGCGCCGCGAACACGTCGCGTATGGTTTTCCCGTCGGCGAGCCGGTAAAGCATCAGGTGGTGCGGCTCCTTCCCGTCGTTGTGGAGCAGGAAAGCAGTCAGCCCCGAGGGAATGGTGTCGGGCATCTCGAAGGCGTAGTCGCGTGTCACGACGTTTACCGCATTCGAGCCGGCGGGCACCATACCGCTCGACGAATCCGCGATCGCATTCACCTGGTGGCTAGCCTGCGGTAGCGCGTCCGGTGCGCAGCCTACGAGCGCGACGGCCAGCGCCGCGATCGCAATCGGCTCGTGGAGGGCGCCGATCGTGATAGTGGCAGAGAGCGAGAGAGTCATCTAAATCTCCTCTGGCTGTGCACGCCAATCCTGGTCACACAATCGGCGGCGGGCGACACGATTCTACCGCCGAACCATTACAATGACAATCGGGAGCCAGGTGTCCGCGCCTCGCCCTGGGCACACCGCATCCTCGCTCGCCGGTATGGACGCAATGCGGTAGGCGTCGCGCACTAGCGTCGCGCATCGTCGCATCGCTAATTTCTCCGGCTATGCCGATCGCCATACTCGACCCCTTCAGCGGGATCGCCGGTGACATGACGTTGGGTGCGCTCGTGGATGTCGGACTCGATGCCGACTGGCTGCGCGCGCTCCCCGGCCGGCTGGGTCTGGACGGCGTTCAGGTGCGCATCGAGAGTGTGAAGCGCGCTGGCCTCGCGTGCACCAAGGTGGACTTCGACATCCCGCCGCAGCCCCACTCGCGCGGCATCCGCGAGATCCGCGAACTGATCGCGGCCGCCGGAGTCCCGGACGATGTACGCTCGCGCGCCGATGCCACGTTCCGCGCCATCGCGGAGGCAGAGGGCGCGATCCACGGAGTCGCGCCGGAGGACGTGCACCTGCACGAGGTAGGAGCGGTGGATGCGATCCTCGACATCACTGGCTCGGTGTGGGGGTTCGCGCTTCTCGGCGTGACTCGTGTGTACTGTGGTCCGCTCACGGTCGGTGAAGGGACGGTGAACGCGGCGCACGGGGTGCTCCCGGTGCCGGCTCCGGCCACTTTGAAGCTGCTCGAGGGGCAGCAGATACGTCCGGGTCCCGAGGGGTCGGGCGAGCTGGTCACGCCCACCGGAGCTGCACTCGTGCGCACGCTCTCTTCCGGGCCGCCGCCTGCGTCGTATACTCCGACGCGCAGCGGCTTCGGCGCGGGAACGAAGAACCCTCGTGGGCGCGCGAACGCGCTGCGCATAATCCTCGCGGAGGAGAGCGCGCGCGATGGTGTGGAGATCGACGAGCTCGTGCAGCTCGCGACTGACATCGATGACATGGACGGCGAGCAGCTGGCGGCCGTGGCCGACCTGCTGCGCGAGAGTGGTGCGCTCGATGTAGTGCTCACGTCTACGATCATGAAGAAGGGGCGGCCGGGTACGCGGATCGAGGTGCTGTGTCGGCCATCTTCCGCGGATGAGATGGAACGGGCCCTTTTTGTGCACAGCAGCTCCATCGGCGTTCGCCGGGCTCGCGTGGCGCGCAGTGCGCTGCCGCGCGAGGAGCGGATGATACGTGTGCTGGATCACGACGTTCGCGTGAAACTGGTCACACTTCCGTCGGGCGCGCGACGTGCGAAGCCTGGGCACGATGATCTCGCAATGGTTTCTGCCGCCACGGGACGCGCGCTTCGCGACGTAGCGGCGATTGCACATGCGGAAGCGGAACGGCTTCTTGCTCGGTAGTGTATTTCCGATTGCGAGCCCGGTTGGCTCGTCACACGCATCCTCACCAGGAGACCGTAGATGAACGTATGGGGCAGGGCGGCCACGTGGGCACTCGCCCTCGGTGCGCTCACCGCGACCGCGACGCGGGCGCAGGATAAGCAGGAGGGTGGCGACGCCTGCAGCATGGAGTCGGTCAAGTCCGGCGATGTGCGCGACGCCTACAACACCGTCACAGTGCTGCAGCTCGGAAAGAGCAAGCCGGAAGACGCGAAGAAGAAGCTCTCCGACGCCGTCGAAGATCTGACGAAGAAGGACAATTACGGAGACGACCAGATGCAGCGGAATCTGGTGCTCGGCTCCGCACTCGTGATGTGGTACGAGCAGCCGGGCCAGCCTCCCGTGGCACCGGGCGCCTCCCTCGGCTTCAAGAACGGCGGCGATCAGAGCGTGGATCTGCTCAAGAAGGCCGACAGCCTGTTCACCGTCGTCGAGAGCGCGAGCCCCGCCTGCAAAGAGCAGACGGAGTTTTACCGGCAGAAGCCGTGGGCGCAGATGATCAACGAGGTCGGTCCGCTCATCAACGCGAACAAGCTCGACTCTGCCCAGGCGGTTCTCGAGAAGTCGATGGTGATCTATCGCGGTTCACCCTTCTCTTACTACTTCCAGGGGCAGATCGCGCAGCAGAAGGAGGACTGGAAGACCGCGCAGGAGGCCTTCGACAAGGCCGTCCAGCTCTCGGACACGGCGATGGTGGCCAAGGACTCGAACGTGGCGAACGTGAAGGAGTTCAGCGAGTTCGCCAGAGCCTTCGCTTCCTTCCGTGGCGCGCAGGGTCTCTCCGGCGATCAGCAGAAGGCGGCAATGAAGAGCGCCGCCGATCTCTATCGGCAGTACCTCAAGGATTACCCGAACGGGCCCAACGCTCAGCCCGCGCAGGCGGGTCTGACCGCGGCGCTGCAGACCGCGGGCGATACGGAGTCGCTCGCCTCGGTCTGGACCGACATGGCGGCGAACCCGACGAACTACAAGCCCGAGCAGCTCTACGACGCTGGTGTCCAGGCCTACGCGGCCGAGAAGTACGACCAGGCGGTGAAGCTCATGGAGCTGGGCGAGCAGGGGAACCCGTACCTGCGACCCGGGCTCTTCAACCTGGCCAACGCCTACTGGAAGAACAACCAGTTCGACAAGATGGTGCCGGTGGCGCGGAAGCTTACGGAGATCGATCCCGACAACCCCGACAACTACCAGCTCGTGGCGATCGGCTACCAGGGGATGGCGAAGGCTGCCACCGATCCAAAGGCCAAGAAGGCCTTCTCCGACTCGGTCTCGAAGTACGTGGTTGCCTCCGACAAGCTCCCGGTGAAGGTCACCTTCTCCTCTTTCTCGAACGACAGCAGCAAGGGCACGATCGAGGGGAAGGTGGAGAACCTCGGCGCCAAGCCGAAGGACGTCTCCCTCGCCGTGCAGTTCCTGGACAAGAGCGGCAACGTGGTGGCCACGCAGACCGCCTCGCTCTCGCTCAAGCCGAACGACAGCGCCCCCTTCACCCTCACCGCTCAGGGCGCGGGGATCGTGGCGTATCGGTATGAGCCGGTGAAGTAGAAAAAAGAAAGCAGAGAGCAGAAAGCAGACAGCAGTGAACGGCTCCCGGGGGTAGGGCCCTCAACCCCGGGAGC
>DASSNL010000187.1:0-5311 GCA_035688075.1 Gemmatimonadaceae bacterium | reverse complement strand
GGCGGCCGCCTCGCAAGCCGCGCCCGCGGCGGCGCAACCAGCGCCCCAGGGAGCCGGTCCGCAGAAGAGCGCCCCGGCCGCACGGCGCCTTGCCGCGGAAGAGAACGTGGATATATCGAGCGTCCAGGGGAGCGCTCGCGGCGGCGTCGTGACGAAGGAAGACGTCATGCGCGCCGCGTCGGCACCCCGTGCCGGTGCCGCTCAGCCCTCCGCGGCCGCGGCTCCCGCGCAGCCGGCAGTACCCGCTCCCGCGGCGCCCCGCGCACCGGCTGCGCCGCGTCCGGCCTGGGGGAACGGAACCGGCGAGCGCGAGACGCGCGAGAAGATGACCACGCGCCGCCGCCGCATCGCGGAGCATCTGCTCGAGTCGCAGCAGGCCACCGCGCACCTCACCACCTTCAACGAGGTGGACATGTCGGCGGTGATGGGGCTGCGCGAGCGGATGAAGGCAAAGGTCGAGAAGGAGCACGGCGTCAAGCTCACGTACATGCCCTTCTTCGCTCGCGCGGCGATCATGGCGCTGCAGACCTATCCGTCGGTGAACGCGCAGATCGAGGGCGACTCGATCCTCTACAAGCACTACGTGAACCTCGGCATCGCCGTCGCTTCCGACCAGGGACTGGTCGTGCCGGTGATCAAGGACGCGGAGCGGAAAGGGATGCTCGAGTTCAGCCGCGAGCTCACCGAGATCGCTCAGCGCTCGCGCGCCGGGAAGCTCACGATGGACGACCTCACCGGCGGAACCTTCACCATCACCAACGGCGGCGTCTTCGGATCGCTCGTCTCCACGCCGATCCTCAACTATCCGCAGGTCGGCATCCTCGGCCTCCACAAGATCCAGGATCGCCCGGTGGCGATCGACGGCAAGGTAGAGATCCGCCCGATGATGTACATCGCGCTCTCCTACGATCACCGCCTCGTGGAAGGCCAGACCGCGGTACTCTTCCTGGTTCGCATCAAGGAGCTGATGGAAGATCCCGCAGCAATGCTCATAGACTGACATGCCAGACTCCAATTCGAACCCCACCGCCGCCGACGTAGTCATCATCGGCGGCGGGCCGGGCGGCTACGTGGCTGCGATCCGCGCGGCCCAGCTCGGACTCTCCACCGTGTGCGTGGAGATGGACAAGACGCTCGGCGGCACCTGCGTGAATGTGGGGTGCATCCCGTCGAAGGCGCTCCTGCAGTCGTCGGAGCACTTCGAGTTCGCGAAGCTCCACCTCGCCGAGCACGGCGTGAAGGTGAGCGATGTAGCGCTCGACCTCGACACGATGCAGAAGCGGAAGGTAGACGTGGTTGGCGCCAACACGCGGGGGATCGAATACCTCTTCAAGAAGAACAAGATCACCTGGGCGAAGGGGATGGGAACGCTCCGTCCCGGCAACGTCGTGGAGGTGAAGAGCGCCGAGGGTGACGTCACCACCTACCAGGCGAAGAACGTGATCATCGCCACCGGATCGGTGCCGGTGGACCTTCCCTTCCTCCGCTTCGACGAGGAGCGGATCCTCTCGAACGTCGGGGCGCTCGCGCTCCCGCAGGTGCCCGAGCACCTGGTGGTGATCGGCGGCGGCGTGATCGGCCTCGAGCTCGGCTCCGTATGGCGGCGGCTCGGCGCGAAGGTCACCGTCGTGGAGCTCCTCCCCAACATCCTCGCCGGCAACGACGCCGAGGTAGTGAAGGAGGCGGAAAAGGCCTTCCGCAAGCAGGGGCTCGAGATACGCACCGCTACCAGAGTCACCGGCGCGCGGCGCGAGGGCGATCGCATCCAGGTGGATGTGGAGAAGGACGGTCAGAAGGAGACGCTCGACGCCACGCACGTTCTGGTGTGCGTGGGGCGGAAGCCGTCGCTCAACGGGATCGACGCCGCCGCGCTCGGCCTCGCGCTCGGCCAGCGGGGCGAGATAAAGGTCGACGCGCAGATGCGCACCAACCTCCCCAACGTGTTCGCGATCGGCGACGCCGTAGGCGGGCAGCTGCTCGCGCACAAGGCGGAGGAAGAGGGAGTGGTGGCCGCCGAGGTAATCGCGGGGAAGCCGGCGCACATGGACTATCGCGCCGTGCCCGCGATCGTCTATACCTGGCCGGAGATCGCGACGGTGGGGCTCACCGAGCAGCAGGTGAAGGAGAGCGGCCGCGAGTACCGCGTGGGCCGCTTCCCCTACTCGGCCAACGGCCGTGCGCGCACCGCGGGCGAGACCACGGGCTTCGTGAAGTTCATTGCCGATGCGAAGACCGACACCCTCCTCGGCGCGCACATGATCGGCCCCACGGTCTCGGAGCTGGTGAGCGAGGTGGTGCTTGCCTTCGAGTACGGCGGCTCGAGCGAGGACATCGGGATCACCATCCATGGCCACCCAACGCTCAGCGAAGCCACGAAGGAAGCCGCGCTGGGCGTGCTGGGACGCGCGATCCACATCTGATGCGCCGAGGGCGCGCGGGCGGAATTCGCGCCCGCGCCCTTCCCCACCAGCATGCTCACCGCGTCACTTCGACCGCTCCGCGAGAGCGACCTAGACGCTGCGCGCGCGCTGCTGCGTGACGCGGTGCCCGTTGCTACCCACCTCGTGCCGTTGCTATCCGCGGTGGAGGCGGCCGCCATCGCTCCTGGCACCGAACAACGCGGACTCGTGGCCGATGCGGCCGGCGAGCTCGCTGCCACAGCGATCTACGGCGAATACGCCGGCGCTGCGGGTGCCGGCCGCCTGCACCTCGTAGTCGTGCGCGAGCACCACCGTCGCCGCGGCCTCGGTGCTCTACTCTTGAAGCGCATCGTTGCGGACCTCCAAGCGCGCTCCGCGCGCTTCATACTCACCGAGCTCCCCGATGAGCGTCCCGCTCTTGCTGACTACTTCGCCTTCCTCCACGCCTCCGGCTTCGTCGAGGAGTCGCGCGTCCCGGACTTTTACCGCGAGGGGGTGGGGTTGGTGCTGATGAGGAGAGAGTAGATGGCAGAGAGCAGAAAGCAGGCAGCAGAAAGCAGAAAGCAGTGAACGGCAAGGAAGCAGGAAGCAGGAAGCAGGAAGCAGGAAGCAGGAACTGCACACCGAACGCCGTCATCCCCGCGAAAGCGGGGACCCATGTTAGCCAGACTGAACATGGGTCCCCGCTTTCGCGGGGATGACGGCTTCTTCGGTGTGCCGTTACCTGCTTCCTGTTTCCTGCTTCCTTGCAGTTCCTGCCTTCTGCCTTCTGCTTCCTGCTCTCTTCCATCTCCTCGTATTGACAGAGGCATGCGTGCTTCCTACCGTGGTGCCCCCGGGCGCCCGTGTCCCACTCTCCATACACGCAGGGGCGGCACGAGTGTCGTCCCAGGAGGAGGTGCAACATGCTCCTGTCAGCTCTCGCCGTCGCGCTCGCACTGGCCGGCCAGACCGGCGGCGCGTCCACCGACACTGTCCCGCTGTACAGCAACCTCGGTGACCATCATCGCGAGATCACCACGACAGTGCCCGCCGCCCAGAAGTACTTCGATCAGGGGCTGCGGCTCTACTACGCCTTCAATCACCCCGAAGCGATCCGTGCGTTTCGAGCGGCGCAGCGGCTCGACTCGCTCTGCGCCATGTGCTACTGGGGCGAAGCGATCGCGTGGGGTCCGAACATCAACCTGCCCATGGACTCGGCCGGTGGCGTCGCGGCGCATGCAGCGTTGCAGCGCGCGCTCGCGCTTAGGTCACATGCATCCAGCGTCGAGCGCGCGCTGATCGACGCGCTCGCAAACCGCTACGCACCGCCCGAACGGGTGACCGCTCCGCGAGCCGCCCTCGATTCGGCGTACGCCACCGCCATGGCCGAAGTGGCACGAGCGCATCCGCGCGACCAGGACATCGCTGTGCTCTACAGCGAATCGCTGATGGACCTCCGCCCGTGGAACTACTGGACGCGCGACGGCTCGCTGCAACCGGGAATGGGAGACGCGCTCACCCGACTCGAGCAGGTGGTCGCCTCGAACCCGAGACACCCGGGTGCGTGTCACTTCTACATCCACGCCGTGGAAGCGGCGCACCCTGAGCGCGCGGTGCCGTGCGCGGAGCGGCTCGCCGCGCTCATGCCCGGCGCGGGCCACATAGTTCACATGCCGGGACACATCTATATACGCGTGGGTCGCTACATGGATGCGGTGACGGCCAACGAGCACGCCGTGCACGCGGATGAGACGTACATCCGCGATCAGCGCCCGGGCGTCAGCGTGTACACGGCAGGCTACTATCCGCACAACTTCGACTTCCTGGCCTTCGCGGCCTCGATGGCTGGCCGAGCGGAACAGGCCATCGGCGCCGCCGACAGACAGGCGTCCGTCGTCCCCTCCGACATGCTCACGGCTCCGGGGATGACCTTCCTGCAGCAGCACATCACGCGCCGGCTGCAGCTTCGAGTGCGATTCGCTCGCTGGGACGAGATCCTCCGTACCCCCGCCCCTCCTGAAGAGCTGCCGCACGCGAGGGGAATGTGGCACTACGCGCGCGGCCGCGCGCTGGCCGCCACCGGGAGGCTCCGCGCAGCGGATGCGGAGCTCGCGCGCGTGCACGCCGCGGCCACCGACCCGCGACTCGCCGGCGCGCGACTGGAGTTCAACGATTCGCCCACGATCCTCGGCATCGCCGAGCACGTGCTCGCGGGCAACATCGCGTCCGCTCGCGGCGACCACGCAGGAGCGGTGAATCACCTGCGCGAGGCCGCCGCGATCGAAGATGGCCTCACCTACGGCGAGCCGCCCGACTGGACCGTCCCCGTGCGACACGAGCTCGGCGCCGCCCTCCTCGCCGCCGGCCGCGCGCCAGACGCCGAGCGGGTATACCGCGAGGACCTGAAGCGCTTCCCGAACAACGGCTGGTCGCTGCTCGGCCTCTCGCAGGCGCTCCGCGCCCAGGGAAAGACCGCCGCGGCCGACCGCACGACCGCGGCCTTCCGGAGTGCCTGGTCGGCGTCGGATGTCGAGATAGGTTCGTCGAGGTACTGAGGGGGACAGGGTCAGGACCTTATTCCAGGTCCATCTCGGCTGGTGGGGGCCATCGTGGCAGCTGAGTTTATCGCGCGGACCTGCGGACGCGGAGGTCGCGGGGGGAACTGAGAGGGCGCGGAGAACCACTCTACGGACGGGCCTCCGCTCACCGCTCGTGAATCACTGCGAGCGAGAGTGAAGTGAGCTTTGGGGGAACTGCTCCCCCGCTTCCGGTTCTGCCCGGGTGGGCAGGACTCGAGGTGCGGGAGCAGTTCCCCCAAAACTCACCTGACTCCCCTTCGCAGAGATGTCGGAACCGAGAGCGGAGGCCATCTCGCAGCGGAGCCCCTCCGCGTCCTCGCTTTACCCCTC
>DASSNL010000170.1:0-17138 GCA_035688075.1 Gemmatimonadaceae bacterium | reverse complement strand
CCACCCAGGTCTGGTCGAGCTGTCGCCCCAACCCCTGCATATCAACCACTACTAGCTCCTCCCCTGTAGATACAAGGTCTTTAATTTCGAGCGGGCTGAGCACATGCTCAGCCCGCTCGAAATTAAAGACCTGACCCCGTCGTTCACTGCTCTCCTTACTCGTATCTCAACGCCTGCGTAGGCTCGATTCTCGAGGCGCGGAGGGCGGGGATGTAGCCGGCGCAGAGGGCGACGATCGTGAGGACGATCGCCGAGAGCGCGACCACCATCGGGTCGTTGCCCTTCAGCTCGAAGAGGAGCGATCTGGCGGCGCGGCCGATGGCGATGGCGGCGGCTACGCCGACCACGCCGCCGATAACGGTCATGGTTCCGACCTGCTTGAGCACCATGGCGCGAACGCGGCCGGCGTCGGCGCCGAGCGCCATGCGCACGCCGATCTCGCGCGTGCGCTGCGCCACGGAGTAGGCGAGGACGCCGTAGAGACCCACTGCAGCGAGGAGCGTTGCGAGCAGCGCGAATGCCGCGGAGAGCGAACTGATCATCCGGTCGAGGAAGACGTTGTCCTTCACCTGCTGCGGCATGGTCTTCAGGTTCTCGACCGGTAGATTCGGGTCCAGCTTCTTGATCACGCCGGGGATCGAGCGCAGGAGCTGCTCGGCGCCACCCGCGCGCGCACTGCGGACGTAGAAAGTGAGGAAGCCGGCCGTGGTGTCCTGGCGCACCGGCGCGAAGAACTGGGGTGGTATCTCGTCCTTGACCTCCGAGTACTTCGCATCGCGCACCAGGCCGACGATCTGGATGTCGAGCGAGTCGTTCCCGCGGTCGCCCATCAGCTTCCCAACCGCATCGCGACCGAGGCCGAACTTCTTCGCGAACGCTTCGTTCACTACGGCCACGCGCGCTCTTCCCGCTTCATCGGCCCGCGTGAACTCGCGGCCGCTCAGGAGCTGGACGCCGAGGACGTTGAAGTAGCCGGCGCCCACCTCGTTGAAGCGCGAGTTGGCATCGGTGTCGGGTCCCTTCTTGAATCCCTCCACCGATACATCGGTCCCCCAGTTGCTTCCCGAAAGAACGGGGATGAGAGCCTCCGTCACGCCCGAAACGCCGGGTATGGCAGCCAGCTCCTCGTGCACGCGGTCGAAGAGTGCGCGCGAGCGCGCGTTGTCGTACCCGTTGAGCGAAGGGGAGATCGAGAAGGTCACCATGTCCTCGACGCGCAGGCCCAGATCCACCTCGCTCACGTTGCGGAGACTCTTGATGAAGAGCCCCGCCGAGATGAGCAGCGCCATGGACAGCGCGATCTGCGCCGTCACGAGCGTCGTGCGGAAGCGCGCCGCGGAGCGGGTGCCCGAGTGCTTCCCGGTGCCGTCGCGAATGGCCGAGGCGAGGTCGGGGCGCGTGCTGTTGAGCGCGGGGAAGAGCCCGAAAAGGATCCCCGTGCCGAGCGAGAGGAGCGCGGTAAAGACGATGGCGGATGTCTGAAGATGAACGTTGAGACTCGTAGCGGTGTCGTTCGGGAGGAGACTCGTAACCAGCGCGAGCGTCCAGTACGCCACGACCACTCCCACCACGCCTCCTATGACCGCGAGCAGCACCGACTCGGTGAGCAACTGCGTGATGAGCTGCCGGCGCGATGCACCGAGCGAGAGGCGCACCGCCATCTCGAGCGAGCGGCCCGCCCCGCGGGCGAGGAGCAGGTTCGCTATGTTGGCGCAGGCGATGAGCAGAACGATGGAGGTGATCCCGAAGAGGAGGATGAGCGGCGTGCGCGAGTCGCTGTGCACGGAGCTCTGTCCGCGGCGTCCGTCGGTGACGACGAGGTCTTTCGTCCGGAAGCGCTTCATCGTCTGGTCGCTCATCCCTTCCTGGAGCGGCGCCTCGACGTCGTTGATGATCGGGTGGTAGATGCCGTTGATCGCGCTCGACGCCTGCTTCAGCGATACGCCGGGCTTCAGGCGCGCGAAGAGGTAGACCCAGTACGCGCGACGATTCTCGAAGCCCGCGTTCTGGTAGTAGGGCTCCATAACGCCGCGCATAGTGATGGGCACGAACACCTCCGGGCGCGATCCGAGGGTGGTTCCGTCGAAGCCGCGCGGCGCGACGCCGATGATCGTCATCGTCTGACCATTGATGATGATCGGCTCGCCGAGGACCGACGTCCTCGCGCCGAGCCGCGACTGCCAGTAGTCGTAGCTGAGAACGGCCACGTAGTTGGCGCCCACGTTGCGATCGTCGGCCGGCGTGAAGAGGCGGCCGAGCGCCGGCTTGAGGCCGAGCACCGGGAAGTACGATCCGGAGACGAGCATTCCCTGGCCGCTGAAGGTCTGGTCGTCGAACGCTACGTTGGCGCCGAAGGCGCGGTGCGCCGCGATCCCGGTGAAGGGGAGGTTTGCGGCCCGCTCCAGGTCGCGGAACATCGGGTAGCTGAAGACCTCTTCGCAGTCGCCAGCCTGGTTGCACGACGTGGAGCCGGGCTTGGGGCTGGGTGCGGAGAGGTTGACGAGCCGCTCGGGGTGCGCCACCGGGAGCGGCTGGAGGAGCAGCTGGTTGAAGAGCGAGAAGATGGCCGCGTTGGCCCCGATCCCGAGCGCGAGCGAGAGAATCGCCACGAGGGTTACGAACGGAGACTTGATGAGCGTCCGGAAGGCGAGCTTCAGGTTGGGCATGAGATTCCCCGGATGTGAGCGGTCGTGCAGCGGAGCGGGGCGCCGTGCGCTACTGGATGCACTACGCGAGGCCGGGGGCCCGGTTTCGACGGCCCGCGATCAAGTCATCCGCACGGTGGTCTGAAGCGTTGCTCCTGCCAATAGACACCGGCCGTAGCTACGGGGTTGCAACGGGGTGGGCCGTGGCGAGAAGCCGCGAGTCGGGTTTCGTTCGCCCCGTGCCGGCTTACCGTCGCCGCGCGCTCGGCGCGGTTCACCCCACTTTGATTGTCGCGGGTCGGTCCACTTCCCACGTTGTGCGCAGATGGAAGCTCAGTGTACTCAAACGGGGGAGTGACAATGCGATTCGCTCGTCTGGCGGCGGTCGGCCTGGTGGCCGTCCTCGCATCGTGCGGTGGCTCATCGCCAACCGAGAACAACAATAACAACAACAATCCTCCGCCGCCTCCCTCGGGAGGGAAGAACGTGACCATCAGTGACTTCTCGTTTTCGCCCGAGACGGTGACCGTGAAGGTGGGCGCCAGCATCCAGTGGGTGAACGAAGGGCCCTCCGCGCACCATGTGGTGAGCGACGACATGGTATGGGACGCCGGAAATCTCTCTGGGCCATCGGGGAGCGATCCTTACGGCTATGGCGGTACCGAGGGGCAGACCTTCACGTTCAAGTTCGACTCCGCGGGGACGTTCACGTATCACTGCAAGAACCACCCACCGTCGGCGTATCCGAACTTCGTGGGCGTGGTGGTAGTGACTCCGTAGGCTGGGGTGGAAGGGTGGTGTGGGGGATGAGCCCTGGTCAGTGTTGTTTCGCTGGCCAGGGCCATCGTGCATCCACCATCTCTGTGCGAGGCCACGGCCAGCACGAGGAGTGCGTGGGGCCGCTGGGCAGAGTGTATGCCGGCTCTCCTGCAGGACTTTGAGCGCGCTACGGTAGCGGTTAGATTACGCCCGCGTAGCGAGTTGGGTGGGGAGGAGAGAAAACGGCAGGGTAGCTCAGCCGGTTAGAGCACGGCACTCATAATGCCGGGGTCGCGGGTTCGAGTCCCGCCCCTGCTACTTCGAGTCCCACGATCCTAACGGATCGTGGGACTTTCTTTCACGCTGCGCCGCCCAGCTAGAGCACCCGAATCGAAGCGGGATGGCCGCGGCTGCGACTTCGCGCTGTGCTCCGCCAGGTCACGGCAGCCACGTAGTGTGCTCCCGCCCCTCGCGTCTCGGCTTCGGAGCCGGCACTTCGGCGGGCTCGCCCACGTTTATGGTCGCCACGATGCGCTGACCCTCCGGCACGCCAACCGCCTCGCGTGCGGCTGCCGTCTCCATCACGGCGCCCGTCTTGATGTGGGTGCCAAGTCCCATGTCCACGGCCACGAGGGCGAGATTCTGGATCGCCATCATGACCGCGGCATAATCCTCCTCCCTGATCTCTGGATCTTCGTGCCTGATCATGGCGACGGCGATCATGCAGGGAAGGGAGCGGTGCTCGGAGGCCACCTTCTCGCGCAGGGCTGCGATCGCCTCCGGATCGGTCAGCTTGCGTGCTTTGCGATCGCCGAGCGCGAGACCGTACGCGTGGCGCGCCTGGGGCCCGAGGATGTAGAACCGCCACGGCTCGGTGAGGCGGTGGTTGGGCGCCAGCGCGGCGGCGGCGAGGAGTCGTTCCAGCTCTTCGCGCGTGATGGCGCGATCGGTGAATCGCTTGATGGAGCGGCGGCTCTGAATGGCTTCGAAAACATGCATGGGGGCAAGCTACCGGTGGTCGAGCCGATCACCAATCCCGCTGGTGCGACGCAGCGCTATGCGTTCCGCTCCACCTTTACCGCCGCCATCTCCGCCGACCGGGCCAGCTGCGTGTGGCTGTCCATCACCGCCGCCGGCAGCGTCAGCACGAAGCACGCGCCATCGCCCGGTACGCTGACGACGGTGATGTCGCCGCCCATTCCGCGAGCCAGATCGCGGCTTATCGCGAGACCGAGCCCCACTCCCTCGGTGCTGCGCGTGAGCGACCGGTCGAGCTGCACGAACGGCTCGAAGATCGCCTCGTGTCGCTCGGGTGGAATCCCCGGCCCAGTGTCGCTCACCTCGATGACGACTCCCTCCATATCGCGGCGCTCGGCGACCACGGTTATCGAGGCACCGACCGGGGAGTGACGGACGGCGTTCGAGAGGAGGTTTAGCAGCACCTGGCGAAGCTTCTCACGGTCCGCGCGAACGGCGAGGTCGGGGCTGCGCGTCTCGCACGTCAGCAGCTGCTCCTTGGCGGTCGCCTGGGGCAGCACCAAAGCTTCGATGTCCGCCAGCATCGGAGCGACGGCGATGCTCTGGATGTCGTAGTGCACGTGACCGTTCTCGATCCGGCTGAGATCGAGGAGCCCGCCGATGAGCCCGAGGAGGTGCTCCTGGCTCGCGCGGATGCGGGCGAGATCGCGCCGCTGTTCGTCCGACACGGGACCGCGGAGTCCCATGTCTATCAGTTCGGCGTAGCCGCCGATCGCATTGAGCGGGGTGCGGAGCTCGTGGCTCATCGCCGCGAGGAAGTCGGACTTCGCCCGGTTGCCGGCTTCCGCCGCTTCGCGGGCTTCTCTGAGAGTCTGGATGTCGGTGCTCGTGCCGAACCATCTCAGCACGGTCCCGTCACGACCGCGAACGGGTGTGATCCGGGTTAGAAACCAACGGTGTGTACCGTCCTTGCCACGCAGGCGTAGCTCCATCTCGAACGACTTTCCCGAACGCGACGATGCTTTCCATACACGCATGACATCGGAGATCTCCTCGGGATGGAGCACCGAAGCGCCCATCGTAGGAGAATCCTGTTCGCTGGTGAAACCCGTGTACTCGTACCAGCGCTCGTTGTACCAGGTGGCCGTGCCGTCCGCATCGGCCATCCACGCTATCTGCGGCATGGTGTTGGCGAGGGCGCGGAGCTCCGATTCGCGTGCTTCGATGAGCGCGCGCGATTCGCCGACCTGAGCGGCCATGTGATTGAAGCTCGCTGCCAGTCGCGACACCTCTTCGTTCCCTTCGGTAGGAACGCGCGCGGTGTAGTCGCCGCGTGCGACGGCTTCGGCGGCGACGGTGAGCTCCCTGAGCGGTCTCGCCACCCGCTGTCCTATGAGCCAGGCGACCAGGGCTCCCAGCAACGTCAACGCGCCGCTCAGGAGCGCGAGTCGACGAAGCGATGCGGTGGCTCGCTGGACTATCGCCGCCCGCGGCACCTCCATCGCCAGAGCTAGCGGGGTCCCGGGTATGCGCTCGTCGGCGTAGATCACCGAACCGAGAACCGGCCGGGTGCGGTGCCCATTCGTCGTGGACGTGCTCTGGGGAGGATTGGCGGGCGCGCCGCCTATGGTAGTCCAGATGGTGCCGTCCACGTTGTGGAAGTAGCCGATCGTCGAGCTCCCGCTCAGCTCCTGGACGGTCCGTTCCGTCTGCGGGCTCCTGGCGATCTGGCTTTGCCTGAGCAGGAATCCGAGGGTCTTCCCCCTCGACACCACCGGGATGGCGACCCAGTAGCGGGTGTGGTTGCCGACCCGGAAGAGCGTTCCGAGGCGGACCGAGTCGGCGAGGTCACTCATGTCGATGCCGGGCCGGAGCATCGGGGCGGGCCCGGGGAGCTCCGATGGTTGCTGCAGCGGCAGATGCTCCGTGAGGTCGTCGCCCACGGAGGCGAGCCTTCTCCCTTTCGTGGACCAGAGCTCGATCGGTCGTCCCGAATCGGCATCCGTGCGCACGGCCTCGAGGGCGGCGTTGATCGAATCGAGCCGCGCGCCCGTGGGCGGCTCCCGCTCGCGGAGCGCCGCGAGCACCGCCGGGTTGCTCGTAGCGGGAGTGTAATGGGCCCGGCTCCGCGCCACACTGGCGGCGGCGACGGCGGCTAGCTGCTTGACGCTGCGCTCGACCCGGTACTGCGCGGCTTCGACCGCCGAGCGGGTGAGCGTCACCCTGATGGCGGCCAGGCAGATCGCCAGGACGGCCACCAATACGACGACCGTCACCAGCGAAAGGGTCTGGGCGGTCGAAAGGCGAAAGCGCTTCCCGCGGATTTTCACGAGTACAGCAGCAGCTACTGGTTCTGGGTCCGTGGCGAGTCTCGCCGCCCGCGGCGAAAAGTCGCTGCCGTCAGCTCGGCGGCTCCAAGATCACCCCTGATGCACCGTGCGTCAACGCTGGCTCGGAGCGAGCGCTCCACGGAAGCCGCACGCCGTGTGGCGCGACGTGCGGCTATGCGCGGATTGCAAGTGGTCAGTTGCTGATTCTCGTGAGACCGCTGTGCAGGGACACCATAGGAGCATGGAGTGGAGACAGCCAGGCAGCTTCGGCCGAGCCTCCCCAGTATCCCCACTGCTCGCCGTCCACCCAGATCTCCAGACCGCCTTCGTCGGCGTATCGCCACGACCAGGTGCCGGTGGGATCGATGGCCACCGACCCCGGAGCGGGGACCGGCGGGATGTCGGGATCCGGGTCATCGTACTCGGCCAGGAAGCCAACCGTCGCCTCGCCGTACGAGCCGAGGTCGCCCAGCTCCACTCCGCCCCACACCACGGAGAAGTAGTTCCATGGAGTAGCATGTACGAGGCAACCGTCGACGCAGGTCTCCGGGTCGCTCTCGTAGCGACCAGGAACGCCTTCGGGTATTGGAGGTCCATCCTCTATACGAAACGCGACGTTCACATTGCCGCCGACGCGCAGCGGGAGAAACTCGCGTCGGTTCACATCACGCAGCTCGCGTTGCTTCTCACCCGTCGCGATGTCGAGATAGCCGAGCTGCATCCCGCCCACGCGAACGACGAGCCGATAGATGGCATCCGGCTCGAGCGAGGCACCCTTCGTCTTCCACTGGAAGGTGTAGCGTTCGCGCTTGCTGTTCACGGTCAGCGATGCGGCACCTCCCTCGCCGATGGTCACGGGGCCGACCGCGGTGGACTGGCAGGCGCCGTCTTCCCAGAGGCAGACCGTGACCTCGGGAGAGAGCGACGGATCGAAGCTCCCCTGGAAATCGGTGGGCTCGAGGTCGCGCAGCAGGAAGAAGAACTGGCGCGGGCTTACGCCGATCGCCCCGCTGGAGATCTCTCGGCCCACGGCCGGGTTCCGGCCGCCTGGAGAGGTGACTGGCTCACGGCAGGCGCTGAGCGCGGCCAACAGTGCCGCGCCGAGTGCGACGACGAGGGGAGCGCGTTGCGCGATCATGGTAGACCGTGCCGGCAGTGTGGGGTGCTTCGCCATCTGGGATTCTCCTCTGAATGGTGGTTCAACAGCAGTCAACCTGGCCACGCCCTCCGACAGCGAACGAGCGGAACATATGCATGCATCGAGCCGCTACCCGGGGTGCCGTCCGGCGAGGATGTAGAGGTCCATCCGGCAACGTCTCACTCCACCGGGGTCGCCCCACACGCTCCTCAGCGCCGCTGCCGCGGCCGTGAAGAACTCCTCGCCCTGCGCCGCGATGCAGCGTTGCACGCCCGACCAGCTGCGGACGAACGCCATGAGCCGATCGAAGCTCCAGTCGGCGTGCATCTCGATAGGCGGTGGCTCGATCCGCTCGAAGGGGAAGGGGACGTCACGGTAGCCGTCGTGCAGCAGCTTCTTGCGCGGCGGCCAGTATGGCGCGATGACGCGCTCGACGCGTCGATCGAACTCCGCATCGAACTCCGGCGAGACGCGCAGGTGGTCGTATCCCCAGGCGGCCATCACTCCGCGTGGTCGCAGCACCCGCTTCACCTCCGGGTAGAACCGCTCGTAGTCGAACCAGTGGATTGCGCTCGCCACGCACACGGCGTCGAAGGAGCGCGGCGGGAAGCCGCTAGCCTCCGCGGAGCGCACGGAGTAGGTGACGTTGGGCCGGGCGATCGCATTGGCGATCTGGTCACTGCTGGCATCGGTGGCTTCCACTTCCGCGAAGTAGCGCGCGAGCCCTACGGCTGCCTGACCGTTGCCGGTGGCGCAGTCCCATGCCCGCTCATGACCAGGAGCGATGGACTCCACGAAGCGGAAGAGCTCCTCCGGATAGCTCGGCCGGGCAGCGGCATAGAGCCTCGAGTGGTCGGAGAAGTAGTCGTGGAAGCTCATTCAGCTACACTGCACACGGCCTGTCGCACGCGCCAGGTTATCGTCGCGCCCTCCTGCCTCACGCCCCCGCGCCGATCGCGGCGATCAAGTCCTCGGACTCCACGACATTGGCCTGGCGTGGAAAGACCTTGTCGAGGAGGCACGCATTCACATCGGGATCGCGATCGGCGCAACAGTCGCGCACCACGACGCAGCGATAGTCGGCGTCGGCCGCGTGCCGCAGCGTGGAGAGCACCACGCCACTGGTGGAAACGCCGAACATCACCAGCGTTTCCACGTCCTGGGCGCGGAGTATCATGTCCAGGTCGGTGCCCGTGAAGGCGCCGACCCTGTGCTTGGTTACCACGACGTCTCCGTCCTTCGGCGGGATCACCGGCTCGCTCGCCCCGGCATCCGCGGATGTGAAGCGCCCGCCCTGCTTGATGGTAGTGAATGCGGCGTTGCGAGCACTCACTTCCGGGTAGCCGGGGCGGAAGCCCACCACGACGTGCACGACGAGCATGCCGGCCGCTCTGGCCGCGCGCTGCACCGCACCGGCACGCTCGATGAGCGCCTCGCTGTCACCCGGGTATGCGCCGAGGACGGCGGGCTGGTAATCCATGCTGAGCAGCGCCGCATGCTCCGGATCGATAACGAGCGCATCCGCCATGGTGGTCCTGCCTCGTCGAGGAAATCAGGTCGGTGGCACCGCCATCTTGCCGATGAAGAGCAGCGTACCCGAGAACCGTTCGCGGATCGCGAAGAGGAAGGGACGATCGGCTCGCAGGAGCGCGGATGGCGCCGAGGTGGTCGTGATACCCACCGCCGTCACGGCAGCCGCCTCCGTCCCCTCCTCGTCAACGTTCACGTAGGTCTTCTGATCAACGGTGGAGATTGCAAGTCCTCCGCCGCGCGAGATGCCGGTGAAGTCCGCCCTCCCGAGGTCGAACGCGATGCCCATCCCCATGTCGATGAGAGACTGGTTGAGGTTGCCCTTCCACTCGAGGCGGAACTTCGGAATCTGCACGATTCCGCTCGCGTCATGCAAACTGGCCAGCAACGCCTCCCAGCCGGGAGCATCCATCCGCGCGATCAGCGAATCGACGCTGTATCCCTGCTGCGGTACCACAACGACCATGCTGTAGGCGCCGCCGCCATACGGGAGCTCGACCGCACTGTACTCGCTCGTCGCCGCCGCATCGAAGGCGCCCTCGACCGTCATCATCGGTACGCTCGGCTGCGAGCCGTCGTCCGCGAAGAAGGGCTCGTCCCTAGTCTGCGCCTTGTCGAACTGCGCCGTCCAGCTTCCCTTGAAGTAGATAGCGTTGATCAGATACATCACTATTTCCTGCGGTATCTCCTGCACGATCTTGTCGATCTTGTCGTTGGTGCTGCGCTTCACCCAATCGTTTATCGTACCGACGGCGCCCGGAGATCCGAAGTCAAGAGCCGCGACCTCGGCGTCGAAGTACTTCTTCGTGGCATCGACGAAGCTCTGCTCCACCGGGAGGTCGTCGCGGTACCAGATCGAGTTCGCGATGCGGAAGTCCACACCGGGATCGAGTCCCCGCAGCAGATCTATCAGGCTCCGATACGACTCGTCCATCTCCTCAAGATCCACATCCTGGTATCCGAGCACGGTGCGCATCGAGTCGAGCGTCTCCCCCGCCGCTCCGGTAGCCGTCATCCCTAGCGCCATCGACGCGCTCAGCGGAGATATGAAGACGTTCGTCCCCGGTTCCGACTGCTCGTTGACTTCGCGCAACAACGAGAGCCCGAATCCGGTGCTCCCTTCGGCGATCTGCTGCTCCACACTGCTCAACGGCCGCGGCAACTGCTCGATCTTCTTCGGCGCCGTTGGCCCCTCGCTACTGCACGCTGCCAGGACCATGGCGATCGCGACTGCTCCGACGAGGCGTAGGGACATTTTGGGGTGAGATTGGGGTGAGGACGATGTGGGGAGAAAGCAGAGAGCAGAAAGCAGAAAGCAGTGAAAACCTCAGAGCTCAGGAGTCACAACGAGCGAGGCCGACTTTGCGTCCCTCGTGGCGCACGTTCGCACCGATGGAGGGGCGTGATTCCGCTGGCCGACGTTTCTATCCTGCAAGGGGAAGGCTTCCCTGGCAAATCGGAGCCGCGAGCACCGAGCTCTACGCTGAGCCAGGATGGGCGGCCGTTCCCTTCTTTACGTTCGAGGTTTTCACTGCTTTCTGCTTTCCGCTTTCTGCTCTCGGTCGTCGTCGCCCTCTTCCTCCGTCACTCGTGCCGAATCGCGTCGATCGGGGAGAGGCGGGCGGCGCGGAGGGCGGGGTAGGTGCCGAAGGCCAGGCCGATCGCAATGGCGATGGCGGTGGCCAGCAACAGTGTGGGCCAGGTGAAGGCGGCGAAGACCACGGCTTCGGTCTTCGCGCGCATCACGGCGGTCACGCCGAAGGCACCGACGAGGCCGGCGAGGACGCCGACCACGCTTCCCACTCCACTTATTGCGACGGATTCGGCGAGAAATTGTAGCAGGATGTCACGCTGGCGAGCGCCGATCGCCTTCCGCACCCCGATCTCGCGAGTGCGCTCGAGGACCGACGCGAGGAGCACGTTCATGATCCCGATGCCGCCCACGATCAGCGAGATCGCCGCGAAGGAACCCATGGCGAGCTTGAAGATCATGATTCCCTGGCTCGCCTGCTTCAACCTGCTGGCCGCCTCCGTTCGTACCCGCACCTTTCCCTGCCACGCGCCGTAGCGTGCGGAGAGCCAGCGCTCGGTACGCGTGCGAACGCTGTCCACGCCCTCCACTCTCGCCGCGCGAACCAGGAGCATCGGATGCTCGACGTCGCCGGAAGGCATGGTCGCGTCGCGTGCGACGGTGAAGGGGACGATCGCTGCGAGCCGCTCCTCCATCCCCTTCTCGGCCGCCAGCACACCGATGACGCGATATGGCTGCGATTGCAGCTGGACGGTCTGCCCTAGAAGCGCGGCGGGCGATGCGGCGGAAGTCGAATCGGTATTTGCGAGCGCAGCCGCGAGGCCGTGCGAGAGCACTATCACATGCGCGTTGGAGCGGAGCTCGGCGTCGTTCATGAGACGGCCGGCTACGAAGCCGAGCCGCAGGCGCTCCGCGGCGGCCGGCACGGTCGCGGTGATCGATGCGGCGCGGGGCTTCGACGCGGTGGTGCGCGATACGAGCCCGTTCCCGCTAGCCACTACCGATACCGTTGCCGCGTCGGAGAGCGCCGTGGCGAGCGAATCGCTGTCACGCAGAGTGAAGGTCGGGTATCCGCTCCGAGGGACGCGCACGTGATCGATCAGGTCGTACGTGATCGGGGCGACGGTAACGGTCTGCAGGTCGGTGGTCCGCTGGAGCTGCGACCGCGCGAACTCCTCCACGCCATCTCCGATCGCGAGAACCGCCACCAGCGATGCTACGCCCATCACAACGCCCAGCGTGGAGAGGACGGTGCGTAGAGGATTGGCTCGCAGCGTCTGCAGGGCGATGCGGAGCGACGATGTCGCTATCGAGTGTGCCACTGTCGTGTTCCAGTACCGAAGGGCCGGGTGAAGCTCCCGTGGCGGGAGCGGGTCGACGCGAGGAACCTACGCGTGGCCCGCGCGGCGGGATTCAGCGCGGGCAGCACCCACGCCGCGAAGGGAACGAGGTGCGAGCCGATCGTCTACCGCGGCTTGGCCTCGAGCGTCAGCACCTCGAAGGGAGCGAGATCGATCGCATGCTCCCGTCCGGCCGTGAGCAGCAGCTGCTCACTCCCTCTGTCGCGCGCCCATGGAGAGCGTGCGGTGTAGCTCCGCGGCGCATCGGGGGGGAGCTCGAAGGCGTGCTCCACGTCCAACGCAAAGCGTCGCGGCTGGTCGCTCGGATTCCGGAGCGTCACGATCCCGTTGTCGCCTGCCCACGATGCCCAGCCGTACGGCTCGAGCTGCTTCGGGTCGCCGCCGATCCAGTGCGTATCGACGAGCGTCGCCGCGTTGGCGCGCGACCACTTCGCGCATTCGGCGAGTGTATCCCACTCCTCGGAGGTGAGGACGGGCGTCACGTACATCTCCTGCAACTGCGTGCCGGTGCCGAAGTACGATCGGATTTCGGCGCTGAAGTCGCGGTGCGGATCGATGTCGAGCCGTTTCGCGTGGCGCGCGTAGATGATCCCGTGCGGCATGAGCGAATTTATCGGGAAGAGCGCCCCGCGCCGCACCACGTTCTCGTAGGTATCGCCGTCGCGGTAGGTGATCCACTGCTGCCTGTCGAAGCCCACGCCGGCGAAGTCGTGGTCGTTGCCGCCGCGCCAGATCGAGTCGGCGTAGCGCAGCCAGAAGGGAGAGGGGTAGGTGCCGGTGGTGAGGTTTATGTAGATGTCTGGCTTCGCCGCGCGCAACTCCTCGATCAGATGGATGGCGGCATCGAAATCGCTGTCGAAGACGCTCCCCGGGATCGCGTGCGATGCGTTGCCGGTGCCGTCGATCTTGAACTGGTTCACGCCGTATTCGCGCACCATGCGCATGCAGGCGTCGCGGAAGCGCCCGTAGTACTTCGGGCCCGAGAGCGCGAAGCCGCCCTCGTTGGTCTCGAAGCCTTCGCGCCGACCGTACTCGAGACGCGCCTTCTTCGGGTCGCCGTAGCCACCCCACGGAGATAGCCAGACGCCGGGAGCCGCGCCGAAGCGCGCAGCGTCCCCGCGCACCCTGGTGAAGCCATCGGGGAATCCAGCGTGGAAACCCCAGAGCGTCTTCGGGTCGTCCCAACCGTCGTCGAAGAGAAAGGAGTCGAGCACCACGCCGCGCTCGCGTACGAGCTGGGTACCGAATGCCTGGATGACCGCGAGCGCCTCGGGCTCCGAGTACTTGGAGAAGTAGCCGATGTCGTACCAGGAGTTGTAGTGCAGAAAGGTGCGATAGGGGTGAGCGCGCTCGCGCTCCACGTAGGCGAGGAAGTCGCGCCGCATCTGCCCGGGGCGCGCGATCCCGGTCACTGACGAAACGCTGACGGGCGATTCGGGGCGGAGTGGAAGCTCTCTCGCGAGGAAGCAGCGCACGCGCTCCCCGTTCACGCTGGTTTCGGAGAGCGGGTGCTCGAAGCCGATGAACCAGTCGCTGACGGTCACCGGACTTCCCTTGACGCTCCCGGTGACCGTAGCGCCGGGCGCGCTCATTTCCACCAACGCGATCTCGCGTACGGGGAGTGGTGCACCGAGCGCGCGGAGTGTGACCTCCTGGCGAAGGTAGTGCGATCCCTCACGCAGCTCGGCGCGCCATGTCGCTTCGAGTCGCCCGTCCGGATCCCTGAGCGAAACGATTACCCGGCGACCGGCAAGACGCTCGGCGAAGCACGATGAATCGGCGCGCGGAGAGATGGTCTCGACAGACGGCTCGGCCACGATCCGTAGTCGATTCGAGTCGAGGCGCGTGCCATCGGCGAGCGTCAGCGAGAAGACGCGGGCAGGAACGGCGAGACGCGCACCGTTTCTCCTGCTCGCGATCCCCGTGGCGCGGAGCACGCCACCGGATGTGCTCCAGCTCGTGGAGATGACATCGTTGCCGAGCGACACTTCGTCGTCGCTCCGCCGGGCAGTCACCCGCTCCTCGCCGGATGAGGCGAGCAGGGAGCGGGGAAGGGCACCGAGTACACCGAGCCCCAGCCCCAGGTAAGCGCCGCGCTCGAGGAATTGTCGCCGGGTGGGCACGCGCTCGCCCTCATCGCGGTGATCGGAGCGGCTCACTGTTCCAGCTCGCCGAGGATGGGATTCGGGAGGCCGGCGAGCGTCCGCCTGCGTGGGACGTCGAGATCGAACACGATCACCTCGTTCACCCCCTGCTTCAGCCAGGGACCGGCGAGGTAGAGAGTCTGCTGAGGACCTATGCGCCAGAAGCGTCCGAGGTGGTGGCCGTTGACCCACACCGAACCCTTCCCCCAGTCACGCATGTCGAGGAAGGTGTCGCCCGGGCGATCGACGGTGAGCGTACCGCGGTAGAATGCGGGACCATCCACGATTTGCGCCGGGGTGCTGCGGAAGGGAATCCCATCGAGCGATTTCATCGGGAGCGGGAAGACCGTCCACCCGGTCAGCTCGCGTCCTCCCAGTGTAACCGCGTGGGTGATCCCCTTCCGCTCGTCGCGGAGCGCCTTGGTGAAGTTGATTCGCCCCATGTTCTCGACGAGGATGTCGAGCGTGGCACCGGCGGCTGGGACGGAAAGCGTGAGCCGGTCCTGACCGAGCCGCCGGTCGAGCGTCCCCGCGAGCGAGTCGTTCACGTACACGCGAGCGTAGTCGCGCACTTCGTCGATCGCGAGCTCCGCCCGGGCGTCGCTCCCAGCGGGGAGGTGCGTGCGGTAGAGGATGTAACCGTACGACTGGCCCAGCGCCTCCATGCTCTTCGGCCGCTCCATCTCGACGCCCTCGCCGAGCACGGCGGCGAGCGGCGCGACATCGTCGAGCGCGAAGGGCGGGAGCTCGATGGGCGGTGGAGAGTCGGGGACGGGCGGCAGCGCATTTCCAGGGCGAAGACGCGCGATGACATCGCGGAACGCGTAGTACTTGGGCGTCGGACGTCCGGATTCATCGAGCGCTGCGTCGTAGTCGTAGCTCGTGGTTTGCGGCCAGTAGTCGTGCGCGCGGGGGGAGCCGTTCGCTCCGTTCATGAAGCCGAACGAAGTGCCACCGTGGAACATGTACATGTTGACCGAGTAGCCGTGCGAGAGCATCCAGTCGAGCTCGCGCGTCTGCTGTTCGGCGTCGGTATCGTGATGCGGGCGACCCCACTGGTCGAACCAACCGGCCCAGTACTCTCCACTCATGCGCGGTTCGTTCGGGCGGAATGCGTGTAGTCGCGCGAAGGCGGTGTCGGCCTCGCCCGGACCGAAGTTCACTACCGCCGGCAGCTCGGCGAGCGTTCCCTTTGGTAGCTGCACATCGCCGTCGGCGGTGTAGAGAAGCGCATCGCCGAATCCGGCGTGGCGGAGCGCCTCGAGCTGCCAGCGCAGGTAATTCTTGTCGTCGTCGAAGGAGCCGTACTCGTTCTCCACCTGCACTGCGATGATCGGTCCGCCGCTAGTGGCGAGGAGCGGAGAGAGCTCCTTGCCGAGTCGGTCGAGCCAGCGCTCGGCGGGCCCGGTGAATTTCGGATCGGTGCTGCGCAATACGACGGCCGAATCGGCGAGGAGCCACGCGGGGTAGCCGCCGAGATCCCACTCGGCGCAAACGTACGGGCCGGGGCGCAGGATCACGAAGAGTCCCTCCTCCTGCGCGGCACGCACGTAGGCAGAGATGTCGCGCTGGCCTGAGAAGTCGTAGTGTCCCGGAATGAGCTCGTGGTAGTTCCAGAAGACGTAGGTCGAGACCGTGTTCAGCCCCATGGCGCGCGCCTTACGAAGCCGATCGTGCCAGTACGCGCGCGGGATGCGCGAGTAGTGCATCTCGCCGGAGATGAGCTGGAAGGGCTTGCCATCGAGGAGGAAAGCGCTGTCGCCCGCGACGAGCCGATGAGTCGCGCGCTGGGCCGCGGCGTAAGAAGTCACCGTCGGCACAAGCGAGAGTGCAAGCAGTACGGTGAGCGCCCCGGTGGAACAGCGGCCCATCCTACTGGCGATCCTCGGCGGCCACGGGCGCCTTCCTGCTCGCGTCCGGGTGATCGTTCCAGTTGAGGATCGCGTTCCATACCATGGGGAAGTCGTGATGGTTGAGGTAGCGGTGCAGCGGGTCGAAGGTGAAGGCAATGACGCGTCCCTTGCGCACCGGTACATCGAAGATCGCGCCCTCGCCCACGATTTCCTTCTCGTTGCGCACCATGCCGGAGACGACATAGGAATCAGTGTCGCCCTTCTTCCCGGTGTCGGCGGCGGAGGAGGAATCGTGCTCGCTCGTCGCTGCGCTCGCGCTGTCACTCCTCGATTCGCCGCTTGTGGTCGAATCGAGTCGGGTGTGCGAGGGCTGCTCCTTGACGCCCATGATCGGACCGTCTGGCTCGTGTTTCGGCAGGTTGGTGCCGTACTGCAGGACGAGCATCGAGCTGTCGCGCGGCTCGACCTCGTACAGCGGGCCGTTGCCGCGGAATACCGTGGTGATCTCCGGGTAGCCGTACATGATCGGCGAGGCGGAGCGGCGCGAGCGGACGCGCACGACCGACCCGGGGTGGAAGAGCGTGCGCGTGGCGTGGGGCGAGAGCGATGCCGCTATACCAGTTTCCGCCGCGAGGCGAGTAGCGTTGGCGAGCGTGATCAGAGTGCCACCGTCGTCCACGAAGTGCTGGAGCGCTGCGAGTCCCTCGAAGCCCGGGCCGCCGGTCATGTCGGGGCTCGAGGCGGGCGTGCCGAAGGAGGGAGTCTCGCGCGTCTTCTGGAAGGGCATGGGACCGAAGTCGCGATTCACGCCGTGGATGAGCCGGTCTACCGTACCACGCACGTTGGGCACGAGGATCACGTCGAAGCGC
>DASSNL010000160.1:0-3013 GCA_035688075.1 Gemmatimonadaceae bacterium | reverse complement strand
AGCGGCCGGCGGCGAGCAAGACGCTGCAGGTGTGCTTCCTCGCGATCGATAGGGATGGCGAAGTCGGCGCATACGCGCTGCACCCCGGCTTCGTCTACGCCGTGCACGACGGCACGCCGGGACCGCACGACAAGCTGATCGAGTCCCCTTCGATCTACGGATCGAACGGAGAGTGAGCCGGCTCGTCCTCGAGATCGCCGCCAACTCACTGGGCTCGGCGCTGGCCGCCGAGGAGGGCGGCGCGGACCGCGTGGAGCTGTGCGACAACCTGGGCGGAGGCGGTACCACGCCATCGTACGGCACGATCGCCATCGCGCGCGATCGCCTGCGCGTCCCGCTCTACGTACTGATCCGCCCGCGCACGGGCGACTTCTGCTACGACGCGGCGGAAGTGAAAGTCATGCTGTGTGACATCGAGAGCTGCGTGAGGCTCGGTTGCGACGGCGTGGTGATCGGCGCGCTGGATATCGACGGCGACGTGGATGAAACGGTCTGCCGAGAATTGATCGCCGCTGCCGGCTCGCTCGGCGTCACCTTCCATCGCGCCTTCGACGCCGCGCGCGACCAGGTGCCGGCGTTAGACAGCATCATGGCGTTAGGCTGCGAGCGGGTGTTGACCTCCGGCGGCGAAGCCGATGCCCTCGCCGGAGCGGAACGCATCGCCGGCTTCGTGAAGCAGGCCGGCTCACGTCTGAAAGTGATGGCCGGCGCCGGGATCGACGCCGGCAACATCGGCGAGGTGGCCGTGCGCAGCAACGCGCACGAGTTTCACGGCTCGGCGCGCGGCATGCGCTCGTCGCCGAGCCGCCATCGCAACGGTCGCCTGCGCGGATTGGAAGTCGACTGGTGGGAGAGCGACGCCGGGCGAGTACGCGCAATGGTGAACGCGCTGAGCCGTCTCGATAGCCAGCCGACGCCGACGAAGACCCGATAATGCCGGCCCTTCACTGGATGATGTTCGTGCCAGCGCTGGAGCCCGCGAACCTCGAGTTCACCACGTCCGCGAAGCGTGACCCGAAAGTGTAGCTGATACCGATCGAGCTGAAGTAGCGGAATGACGTAGCCTGCTCTCGCTGTTGCAACAGAAGCTCCTCGGTCGATGCATCACGCCGCGGCAGAAAAAGCTGATCGCTAACGAGCTCGAAGCCACCGAACACGAGTAGCGACAGCCCGCGGAAGAGTCGCACATCCATGCTGGTGAAGCCGATGCCGCGCCTCTTCCCGAGGTCGTTCAGGAAGTGAGAGCCCTCGAGGGAGGTACTGATCGAGCCCCAGGGTTGCTTGAGCACCAGCGTCGCGAGAACCCGCTCGTCCACGAGCCTCTGGGACATCCTGCCGAAGATCGTCTCCTCGATGTAATCCAGCGCCGTCACGCCCACGGAGTACTGGACGGTCAGCTGGCGGCGGGTGGCATCGGCGTAGCGGAATACGTTGTATTCGACCGCCGGTCCCACCCGGGTCGTCAGCGATTGATTCAGGAACGTGGAAGATGTGAGGGTAGTGCGCGCACCCAGGGACCAGTGGCCACCCACGCTGCGTACCACCAGTGCGTCGAACGCATAGCTGTGCTGGAGCGTGGTGAACTCGCCCGCTGCGCCAGCGTCGATGCGCCCCTTGCTGTATCCGCCCTGGATCGAGGTATTGATCTTCCAATCCTCGCTCGTGCGATCGGCCGAGAGCGATGCATTGAGGCTCGCCAGGCTGGTGGACCGCTCGCCGGTGGCGGAGCCGTTGATCGTCGTCGAGAAGACCCAGTGGTTCCACGGATCTCGCTGCGGCCGGCTCGCGGGCGCCGCTGCGGGCGCTGCAAAGGAGATCCGTATCCGGTCGCCGAGGCGCGTGTGGTTCATGTAGCGGACCAGTCCGCGTTTCAGTAGATCGGCGAGAGTAGTCCGGAGCTCATCCTGGGTCTGTGCCGGAGGAAGGACTGAGCGAAGTGTGTCGTCCTCTCCCGCGAACTCCTCCTGTCCGATGAAGCGGGCCGTGTATTCGGCACCCAGCGAGCCCGTCTCTTCCATCGTGATCAGGACCGTAACCTGCGCGTCGTGGCGATCGCGCACGTAGGTGACGACGTCGATCTTCGTGCGCAGGTAGTCCTCGTCGCACTCGACGCCCCGACAGTCCACGAAAACGCGCAGCGCCTCTGCTCGGTCACGTTCCTGGGCGGGCGGGCCGTCCTGCGCGTGGGCCGTGGCGCTCTTCGTCAGCGCTACGGCGGCGACCAGGATGAGGCCGCGCAGAATCCTGGCTCTCATCTCCTCAGACCACGCCAATCCTCACTGCTTCGTCGTGACGCGCTCGGGCGAGCGCCATCACTTCCCGCGACCCGGCCGCCAGAGGGGAGGCGATCCTGCCGCCAGCATCCACCAGCACCGCCATCGGCGTACCGCCCGCACCGAAAGCGCGCATCGCGAGACCCTCGGAGTCGAGTACCACGGGCGAGGCAAGTCCCATGGCGCGATTCGCATCAGCCGTTCCCGTCGATACGACGAGCAGCCGCGGCGATCGGGGATGATGCTTCCGCTCCCACGTTTTCAGCTCGCCGAGCATCCCCTGACAGAAGCCACACGAAGGACTCCAGAAGAGAACCAGCGTCGGCGCTCCTCGAAAGTCGGCGAGATCGATCGTCGCGCCCTCGAGATCGGGAAGCGCCAGACTGGGCGCCGGCTGACCGATGACTGGCGCGGGTGGCTCGGTGGCTTCGAAGTGTCCATCGGTGACGGCTGGCTCTAGCCTCCCGCCGGTACCCTCCTGCCACGACAGCGCCTGCCTCACGAGAGCTCCGATGCCATCCGGCCCGTAGGCGAGCCGGCTCGCGATCTTTCCATCGGCGCTCACGAGGACGGCAGCGGGGGTGCTCTCGACCTGATACGCCTCGCCCACTTCACGCTTCCTCTGCAGGAGCACATCACGCAAGCCGTGCTTCTCGGCCTTCGCGATGTTGGCCTCGGGCGAGTCACGACTGATCACAATGACATCGATCCTGTCAGCGAGCTCGCGCTGCCATCGCGCG
>DASSNL010000156.1:0-10308 GCA_035688075.1 Gemmatimonadaceae bacterium | reverse complement strand
TGAGTGGGCTGGGAGGGGGGATGGGGGAGGGTGGGGGAAAGAAAGCAGAGAGCAGAAAGCAGACAGCAGTGAACTGCCTCGGGGTTGAGGGCTGTAAGTAAGAAGCCGTCATCCCCGCGACCTAAAGCCGTCATCCCCGCGAAAGCGGGGACCCATGTCAGCCGGTCTGAACATGGGTCCCCGCTTTCGCGGGGATGACGGCTTTAGATCGCGCGGATGACGGCTTTAGGTCGCGGGGATGACGGCTTCTTACTTACAGCCCTCAACCCCGAGGCAGTTCACTGCTGTCTGCTTTCTGCTCTCTGCTTTCTTTCCCCCACCCTCCCCCATCCCCCCTCCCAGCCCACTCATCCCTCGCCACGTCCGCTTCGTCCCTGAAGCGTTGCCGGGGCGGGTTCCATGCCCGAATAGTTTCTGCGCCAACGCTGGACCCGCGACCCAACTTCTGCCGTGGTGCTACGCGCATCGGGGCAGATCGTTGGTGCGGTGTCCGCCATGCGAGGGTTCGTCGTAGGGGCTGGGAGGGGTTCATGGACCGCATCGTCCTGCTGGAGTGTCGTTCGAGCTCGGCGCGATCTGCATCGCGCGCCGGAGTGCGACGCGCTGGCAGGACTTTTCTTTTTTTCGGTAATCGCGTGCACCACTGCCCCGCCCCGGGCAGCGCGAACGCCGATGCCCTGGCGAGCCACCTTCCTCCCGTCCTCCCGTACGCCACCCCCGCATCACGATCCAGAACAACCGCAGCGACCCGGAGGAATCATGCGACGTCGGTTGTTGGAACTCAGCGCCTTACTGGGCGCGCTGGCGCTGCTCGCGCCGAACGCGCGCGCACAGCAGGAGGCGGTGCTCACTGGACGCGTCTCGAGTGAGGGAGGCACGCCGCTCCCCAACGCGAGCGTCTTCATCGAGCAGACACGCGAGGGCACGCTCACCGGTACCGACGGCGCCTACCGTCTGGTAGTACCCGCCGCACGAGTCAACGGACAGCAGGTGACGCTATCCGTTCGACTGATCGGCTACCGTCAGGCGTCGGACACTCTCGCCCTCACGCCCGGTACTCACACGCACGACTTCACGCTGGTGGCCAACCCGCTCCGGCTCGGTGAGGTAGTCGTCACCGGTCAGGGGCTCACTACCACGCGTGAAAAGCTCGGCAACGTGATCAACACGGTCGACTCGGCGGCCATCACCCGCTCGAACGAGAATAACATCGTCAACGCGATCGCGGCCAAGGCACCGAACGTGGAAGTCACGTCCCAGGCTGGTGATCCCGGTGCATCGTCGTACATCCGCATCCGCGGTCCGAAGACCATAAGCGGCACGGGGCAGCCGCTCTTCGTCGTGGACGGTGTACCGATCGATAACTCGACCCTCAACACCGAGGGCACGAGCCTCCAGGGTACCGTGTCGCCCAACCGTGCCTCGGACATCGACCCCAACAACATCGCGTCGATCGACATCCTGAAGGGTGCCGCCGCCGCGGCCATCTACGGCGCGCGCGCGGGACAGGGCGTGGTGCTCATCACCACCAAGAAGGGCCAGTCCGGCCCGACCCGCTACACGCTGAGCTCGAGCTACTCGTTCAACGACGTGACCAACGGGATTCCGCTGCAGACCAAGTTCGGCCTCGGTGGGCTCGACGAGAACGGCGTCCCTCAGCGGCCGGACTGTAATAGCCTGAATCCATCCGCCGGACTCGATTGCTACGCGGGTGTTACCACCAGCTTCGGCCCTGAGCTCCCGGCCGGTACTCCGACGTACGACCACTGGAACGAGATCTTCGATACCGGGCATACCTGGGACAACAACATCTCGATCTCCGGCGGCAACGACCGCACGCTCTTCTTCGTGGCGGGCGGACGGACCACCACCAAGGGCACCATGGTAGGTCCCAACAACTCTTACGACAAGACCAACGCGAGGATCAACGCTTCGCACCGGGTCTTCGATAACCTCGACGTCGGGCTGAACGTGTCGTACGTGGACACGCGCGGTGACTTCATCCAGATGGGATCGAACGTCGACGGGCTGCTCCTCGGCTCGCTACGCACGCCGCCCGAGTTCAACAACCGGCAGTACCTCGATCCGGAAACCGGGCTGCATCGGTCGTATCGGTTCCCCTTCCCGTCGCTGGCATCAGCCACGATGAGCCGCGGGTACGACAATCCGTTCTTCGTCCTCCACGAGGATCTGAACCAGAGCGAGCTCTCGCGCACCTTCGGGAACGTGAACATCTCGTACGATCCGTTCGACTGGTTGAATGTCAAGGAGACCTTCGGCGCGGACTACTACACCGACCAGCGACTCGAGGGCTTCCCGCTCACCAGCTCGGGACAGCCGAGCGGACAGGTGTACCGCACGGACTTCACGAACTACCAGCTCGACCAGAACCTGATCGCCACCGCGACGCACACGTTCAGTCCGAGCTTCGCAGGATCGCTGACGATCGGGCAGAACATCAACTCGCGCAACTTCCAGCAGGTGCGCGTGCTGGGGATCACTCTCGTGGCGCCGCAGCCCTTCAACCTGCTGAATACCATCAACTGGACGCCGAACGACTCCATGGCACAGGTCCACAGCGAGTCGTACTTCGCGCAGGCCACGGCCGACCTCTTCGATCGGCTGCACCTGACGGCGGCCATCCGGAACGACGGATTCTCCAGCTTCGGCTCGAGCTCGCGCCGGCACTGGTTCCCCAAGGCGAGCGCCGCGTTCACGGTCATAGACAACACCGAGAGCAACCCCGGCCCCCTCTCCTTCTTCAAGCTCCGCGCGGCATACGGCGAGACGGGGAGCGAGCCGCCGGCCTATTCCACCGACCAGGTCTATCTGGTGGGAAACTTCATCTTCGACGCTGGTTGGGGCTCCCAACTCTTCGAGAATCAGGGTGGGAACGGCGGGGTGATCCAGGGCACCACCAAGGCGCAGCCGAACCTGGGGCCGGAGCGCACCAAGGAGATCGAGGTAGGTACGGATCTCGGGTTCTTCGGTGCGCGCGGCGATGCGTCGATAACGCTGTACAACGATCGCACCGAGGGCGCGATCTTCCTCGCACCTCTGGCCAACTCCACCGGCTTCGTGAACCAGGCGCAGAACGCAGGCACGATCCGCAACCGCGGAGTGGAAGTAGCGCTCAACGTTCGGCCCATCATGAACCCGGACCTTACCTGGGAGATCGGCCTGCAGTGGGCGCGGAACCAGAACCAGGTGCTCGACCTGGGCGGCCAGCAGTTCGTAGACCTTACGACCGGTGGCTTCTTCGAGGGCACCGAAGCGACGGCGTGGAAGGGCTCGGGGCTCGGCGTGCTTCGCGGTGCTGACTTCGCGCGCTGCGGCCGCGGCCTCGTGATTGGCGGCGTGAACATCGATCAGGGGTGCGGTAGCGCGCCGAAGGGCGCGCTCTACATCGCCGAGGATGGCTTCCCGGTGGTGGACCCCACCAACCGCGTCATAGCGGACGGAAACCCGAAGTGGACCGGCGCCGTGAGGACAGCGCTCACCTGGCGCAAGATCCAGCTCTCCGGGCTGCTCGACATCAGGCATGGCGGGGAGACGTGGAACGGCACCCGGGGCGCGTTGACGACCTTCGGAACCAGCGCGTTCACCCTCGACCGTAACGTCCAACGCACCTTCGGAAAGGACTTCATGGCCGGACCGGTGGGTGGACCAGGAGCGGGCACGCCTGTGACGATCGACGAGAACTGGTACGGCGGCAATGGTGGCGGCTTCGGCCCGGTGGCGGCCCAGTTCATCGAGGACGCGAGCTTCGTGAAGCTGCGCGAGGTCTCGCTCGCCTACACCTTCGATCAGCCGTGGGTGACGAAGAACCTTGGTCTCTCGAGCATCGACCTCAGGGTGGCGGGACGCAACCTGCACACCTGGACCGACTACACCGGCATCGACCCCGAGAGCAATCTCGGCGGCGCCGCGGTACTCATCCAGGGGATCGATTACTTCAACAACCCGCAGACGCGCTCGTTCGTGATCTCGCTGGGTCTGAACCGCTAACCCGAGCCGAGACCGAGACCATGTCAAATAGATACGCAAAGCTGGCGCTGAGCGTGCTGCTTCCGGCGATGCTGCTGGCCGGGTGTAGCGACTGGCTCACGTCGCCGAAGGCGAAGACCGACCCGAACAATCCCACTACCGCGGGCCGGGATCAGCTCCTCGTGGGCGTGGAGACCGGACAGACCGTCGTCCAGACCGGCGACCTCGCCCGCCTGATGAGCATGTGGGTGCAGTCGATGGCGGGAACGCAACGACAGTACAGCGTCCTCGATCTGTATCAGTTCACTGAGGACGATTTCTCTCCGGACTGGAATCTCACTTACACCGGTGGAGGACTGATCGACGTCAGGAGCCTGGAGTCGCAGGCGCTCGAAGTCGGCGATTCACTCTATGCCGGCATGGGATACGTCCTGGAGGCGCTCACGGTGGGAACCGCCGCCGACGTCTGGGGCGACATACCCTATTCGCAGGCGGTCAACGACAGCATCCTGACACCGGAGCTGGATCCGCAGCAGCAGGTGTACGCGACGATCCAGTCGAAGCTGGATACGGCGATAACATTCCTGCAGTGCACGGGTAGCACCTGCCTCGGCCCCGGAGCAGTGGACCTCTGGTACGGAGGCGACCCGGCCATCTGGACGGAGCTGGCCCACACGCTGAAAGCGCGCTACTACATGCACGTGGCCGAGCAGGATCCGTCGGCGTACGCGCTCGCTCTGGCGCAGACCGACTCCGGAATCTCCACACCGGACAACGACCTCCGCTCGTACCAGAGTCAGGACCCGAACGAGTGGAACCTCTGGTATCAGTTCATGGTCATCCAGCGCTCGGGCTACACTGGCGCCGGGCAGTTCATGGTGAACCTGCTCGAGAGCAGGAACGACCCACGGCTCGAGGCGTACTACGCGCCCAACTCGCAGGGAGATATCGTGGGTGCGCCCCCGGGTGGCGGCGCGGTCGAAGCATCGGACGTCAGCGGTACTCGCCTGGCGCCTGATTTCCGTCAACCGATCGTGACCTTCGCCGAGAACCAGCTGATCCGCGCCGAGGCGGCACTGCACGAGGGCGATGCGGGAACCGCGCTCGCGGCGTACAACGCCGAGCGCACTGCCGAGGGAGTTCCGACTGCGGGAAGCGTGACGCTCGAGGACGTGATGACGGAGAAGTACATCGCGCTCTTCCAGCAGATCGAGCCGTGGAACGACTACAAGAGGACGTGCTTGCCGGCACTCGATCCCGCCGGCAACGCACAGGCGATCCCCGGACGGCTGCTCTACCCGCTCTCGTCCGAGCGCAACGCCAACCCCAACATTCCAGCGCCGAGCAATCAGCCGCAGCGGAACTGGAACGACCCGAACCCGTGCCCAGCGCCGTAGCAGCTGGCGACTGATGTTCACGGTACGAATGGAGCCGGCATCCCGCTTGGGGATGCCGGCTCCATTCGCATTCGGCCGCTCGACTCCTGGCTCGCCGGCAATGCGCGGTCAGCGAGCGTGCGCGACGAACGGAGAAGTGCGGCGCGTAGTCGTCCTCCCGCAATCTTGTGGCGTGCGGCCCGCAAGATGAAAAGAAAGAGAGCACATTGGAACGAGCTTTCAGCTGGTCGCGGGCACATCGACCGTCACGGCTTCATCTTTGCACTCGTCCGAGCGAGATCCGCGGGTAGCTGCACCGGCCGTACCGCCTACTGAACCCCTGCATCGGATGCACGTCAAGCTCACAGCTTCCGCCCTGGCGGCCGCCGTACTTCTTGGCGCGGCCGCACACTCGGGTGCCCAGCAGGCGGCGCCCACGATCCTGGCGGCCGTGCTGGCCGATACATCGGATGTCGATGCAGATGGTGCGGGGATGTCGCCCGATACATCGACTGTCGATGTAAGGGACAGCGGTAGCGCGGTGGGCGAAGAGGATGGCGGACTCTCATCGCCGGCGTTCTTCGAGCTGCGGCTCGTGACGTCACGCCACTCGGCGGTCCCGACGCGCATGCCGGTCGCGGAATACCGCAACCTGTACATCGTGGACCTGCGCGTGGGCTGGACGCTGACGTCGAACCACCTCCTCTCGGTGGAGTACGCGCCGAGCATCGTGCCGTTCGCCATCAGCACGCGCAATCCGGAAGAGTACGTAGCGCGCACGTCGGTGAATTGCGTGCAGGGGAAGAGCTGCGAAGACTTCACCGCGCTGGACGTCAGTACCGTCCCCCGCTTCTCGAACACGTACGGGTTCGGCATCACGCCCGTGGGTTTCCAGCTGCGGCTATTCCGTACCAGCCCCGTGCAATTCCTCACGTACGCCAACGGCGGCGCGCTCTGGTTCACGCAGCGCATCCCCGACCCCGAGGCCACCCGCTTCAACTTCACCGCCGAGCTGGGCGCCGCCGTCCAGGTGAACCTCCCCGAGCGACTCGGCCTAGTCGTCGGTTACAGCTGGCACCACACCTCCAACGCCGGCACCGGCCACGTGAACCCCGGGCTCAATTCCAGAGCACTCTCAGTGGGCGTCGTGGCGAGGAGGGGGCGGTAGCTGGTCTGCCTCCATCTCGGCCTGGATGCTTGGTCTGCGGGGGAGAGGGCAGCCCGCGGTTCACGCGGAGGTCGCGGAGGGGTGAAGCGAGAGGACGCGGAGAGAACCCTTGCGAGACAAGTACTCCGGTCCTCTTCCGAGATCTCGATAGGGATAGCTCAGCGTGAATGGGGGAACTGCTCCCTCACCTCCGGTTCTGCCCGAGTGGGCAGGACTCGAAGTGCGGGAGCAGTTCCCCCAAAACTCACCCGACTCTCACTTACAGTGATGTCAGAACGGAGCGCGGAGGCCAGATCGTAGAGGAGCCCCTCCGCGTCCTCTCGCCTTACCCCTCCGCGACCTCCGCGTGAACCGCGGGCTGCCCTCTCCCCCGCAGACCAAGCATCCAGGCCGAGATGAACCGCGACGTGCCCCTCCACCTACCGGAAATCAGCCTCCATATCGGCATCGAGCTCCCCCGACTCATCCGCCTCGGCGTTCTGGGGCGCTAGCTCTACGGGACGCGGGACTATCTCGGGCTGACCGGCTTTCTTCAGGATCGCGTTGAGCTTCTGCAGATCGTTGGTCAGCGACCGATGCAGCGCCACGAGTTGGGTGCTCAGCTTCGTAGTGAGCGTATCGAAGACCACGTAGCTCTGATCGGTGGGCCGGAAGTCGGCGCTGGCAACGACGCCGCCGAGTGCGGCGATCTTGTTGTTCAGTCGGATCGGGAAGTTCAGCGGGTCCTGGCCGCTCCGGTTCTTCGTCTGATAGATGGAATCCTCGATCGCGCTGATGCGCGCGACGAAGGGCGTGGCGGCGGACGTGAACGACTTCGGCGCCTTCGCTTTCCGCTCATCGATCTGGTACTTCACGTTGCGGATCGTCTTCACCGCATCGTTCGCGGCGCTCAGCGTGTCGCGGATCTTCATGAGCAGCGCGAACTGCGCCTCGAGATCCTTCTGCGTGGCCGAGATGCGCGGATCCTTCAACAGCGTGAAGCTCCGCGTCTGATTCTGGCCGTTCACCGTCATCCGCACCGAGTACTTCCCCGGCACTGCCTGGGGGCCGCGCGTGCTTCCCGCCCACATGATGAGGTTGTCGAAGCTGCTCGCGTCGGGGTAGCGCAGATCCCAGATGAAGCGGTTGAGCCCCTTCTTGTTCGGCACGCGCGTGGGCCCGCCCCGGCGGCGGCGCGGGCCGGCCTCGCTCTCCTCGCCGGTGCGTTCCAGCTTCTTGATGGAATCCGCCGAGAGCCCCGCGGCCTTCAGGCTGTCCGTGCGCGAGCGCTTCACGCTGTCTGCACGCACGCTGTCGGCGCGGCCGGCGCTGTCGAGCTCACTCGAGAAAGTCCTGATGACCTTCCCGCTACCGTCCAGGAACTCCAGCTGCACCTTCTCCTTCGCGTTCGCGAGCGTGAAGTAGACCACGGCGCCGCTCGGCGGGTTCTCGCCCGATGGCTCCGCTCCACCGCCGAAGCCGCCGCCCCACTCCACGCGATACACGTCGCGCGGCTCGAAGAGGTGCGCCGGCGCGGATGCGATCTCGCGCGAGAGCTGACGTAGCGGGGAGAGGTCGTCGAGGATCCAGAAGGAGCGGCCGTGCGTCGCGGCCACCAGGTCGCCGCGCGTCACCGACAGATCGTGCACCGGCACGGGTGGAAGGTTGAGCTGGAGCGGCTGCCAGTCGGCGCCGTCATCGAAGCTCACCCACACGCCGCGCTCGGTGCCCACGTAGAGAAGTCCGCGGCGCTCCGGATCCTCGCGGATCACGCGCGTGAACTGATCGCGCGCTATCCCCGCGTCGATTCGCGTCCACGTCTTCCCGAAGTCGGTGGTCTTGAAGAGGTACGGCTGGTTGTCATCCAGCTGGTAGCGGTTCGCGGCCACGTAGGCGGTGCCGAGGTCGAAGTGCGACGCCTCGATGATCGAGATGCGCGTCCACGGCGGAAGATCCTTCGGCGTGACGTTCGTCCAGTGCGCGCCGCCATCGCGCGTGACGTGGATGAGCCCATCGTCCGAGCCCGCCCAGATCGTCCCCTTGCCATTCGACAGGGGCGACTCGGCGATCGTGAAGACCGTGGCGTAGTACTCCACCGACGTGTTGTCCTTCGTGATCGGACCGCCGGAAGAGCCGAGCGTGGCCGGGTCGTGGCGCGTGAGATCGGGACTGATCGCCTCCCAGCTCTGTCCTTCGTTGCGCGTGCGGAAGACGCCGTTCGATCCGATGTAGAGCGTGTTCGGATCGTGCGGCGAGATGAGGATCGGGAAAGTCCACTGGAATCGGTACTTCAGGTCCGCCGCCGCGTGCCCCATCGGGTTGTCGGGCCAGGGGATGATGTCGCGCTCCTGACCGTTCTTCGTGTTCAGCCGCGAGAGATAGGCGTAGCTCCCGGCATAGATGATGTTCGTGCTGTCGGGACGCACCTGGATGTAACCCGACTCGCCCCCGCCCGCCTGGTACCAGTCGGCCATGGTGATCCCGCCGCGCGCGGCACTCGGACCGCAGAGCGTGGAGTTGTCCTGCTGCGCGCCGCAGACCTTGTAGGGGAAGTCGGTGGTGGTGGTGACGTGGTAGAACTGCGCGGTGGCGTAGTCCTGCTGGCTCCACGATTGTCCGGCATCGAACGATACGTTCGCGCCGCCGTCGTTCGATTCGATCATCCGCTTCGGATCGTTCGACGCGATCCAGAGGTCGTGATTGTCGCCGTGCGGAGGACGGATCGACTTGAACGTCTTCCCTCCGTCGGTGGATCGCCAGAAGCCCACGTTCAGCACGTAGACAGTGTTCGTGTCAGCGGGATCGGCGAAGATGCGCGTGTAGTACCAGGCACGCTGGCGGAGCTTCCGCTCCTCGTTCGTGCGCGTCCACGTCTTGCCACCGTCCGATGAGCGGAAGACACCGCCCGAGTCGGCCTCGATGTTCGCGTAGAGGATGTTCGAGTTCGCCTTCGAGACGGTGATCCCGATGTTGCCGATCATCCCCTTCGGCAGACCCGGATTGCGCGTGAGCTCCGTCCAGTGCTCGCCCGCATCCGTGCTCTTGAAGATCCCGCTCCCCGCGCCGCCACTCACCAGGAGCCACGGCTTGCGCCCCGCCTGCCAGAAAGCGGCGTAGATCGTGTTGGGATCGTTGGGGTCGAGGACGAGATCGGTGATTCCCGTGGAGTCGTTGCGGAAGAGGATCTTCTTCCACGTCTTCCCGCCGTCGGTCGTCTTGAAGACGCCGCGCTCCGGGTTCGGCGCCCACACGTGTCCGAGCGCGCCGACGTACGCGACGTCCGGGTTGCGCGGATCCACCTTCACGCGCGAGATCTGCCGCGTCTCCTCGAGCCCCACGTGCGTCCACGTCTTTCCGCCGTCGGTCGTCTTCCACACGCCGTCGCCGTGCGAGACGTTCCCGCGGATGTCGTACTCGCCCGTGCCCACGTACACGATGTCCGGGTTCGACGGGCTCACGCCGATCGCGCCGATGGTTCCGCCGAAATACTTGTCGGACATCGGCTTCCAGCTATGTCCGCCGTCGGTGGTCTTGAAGACTCCGCCGCCCGTGGTGCCCATCCAGTACTCGTACGGCCGCTTGTCCGACCCGGCCACAGCCACCGAGCGCCCGCCGCGGTACGGTCCGATCTCGCGCCACTTCAGCGCGGCGAAGAGCGAGGAGTCGTAGGGCTGCGCGCTACTCGAGCTCGATGCACTCGAGCTCTGGGCTTCGACGGCGCGCGGCGCGACCGCAGCCGCGCATACCAGCGCGCCGAGTATCGCCGAGCATGTGAGAATCGGTGTGCGCACGAAGCGC
>DASSNL010000149.1:0-8815 GCA_035688075.1 Gemmatimonadaceae bacterium | reverse complement strand
TCTCTCGCTTCTCACTCGGTCGTAGTGCGACTGTTACTTCTGCACGGCGCCGTCTGGCTGGTGAGGCGACTTCGGATCCTGCTTGACGGGCCGACCGTTCTCGCTCCCCTGCTTCGCGCCCTGGCCAGCGTCGGAGCTCTGCTTCGCTTCCGACCTGCTCTCGTGCGACGCACCCGCCTTCGCGGAGCCCTCACCCTGCACGCTTGCGCTCGCGGCGTCATCCATGTTCACCTCGGCGGTGGCGCCGGCGCTTACGTTCGCGTCGAAGCGGGTCTGCTGCTCGGCCGTCAGCGTGCTGCGCACATGCGAGCGGAACTCCGCCGCACGCTCCCGCACGTACTCTGCCCGGGTGCGTCCCTGTGCGCGAGCGCGCTCCTCAGACCTGGCCGACGCCTTCGCGGCCGCGTCGGCATTCGCTTCCGCCCGCGCCTTCGCATCCGCCTGGAGATCCTCGGCGTAGCTGCGCGCATACGCGTTCACCCGAGCGCTCTGCTGCGCGGTCAGCTCGATCTTCTCGAGGAGCGCACTCGTCGCCACGCCGACCGACTGACGAATCTGCGCGGCCGAGGCGAGCGCCGGCTGCGCGGCTACACTGGCGCCGCCCTTTGCGGCGGCGTTCACGGACCCGTTGGCCGTCGCGCTGGTCGCCGACTTCACTGCGCCGTTGGCGGCGCCATTCACCGCGCCATTCGCTGCACCGTTGGAGGTGGCGCTCGTGGCACCGTTCACGGTGCCGTTCAGCGTAGCGTTCGTCGCTCCCTGCAGCTGCCCGGTCACGCGCGGCATGGTCGAGGTGACGACCGCCCCGGCGCCAACCGCTCCGTTCACGACGCCTGCTACCTGCGCATTGACGGTCGTAGTGATCGCGCCGATCAACGCGGCGCCCATCGCCATGGTGATGTGAGCACTTGTCTTCGACATTGTCCTGTCTCCGTTATCGGTTGAAGTGATGTGGTTCGTGTGATTCGAGGAAATTCCGTGTGTCGATCAGCAGCCGCCCAGGAGCCGGCACGAGGCGCCGCCAATGGCGGGGAGCGCACCGGAGGGCTTCGTCATCCCGCCTGCACCACGCGCGCTCGGCGACGTGGCTCCCACCGGCGAGAGCCCCGCGAACGCGGTTCCTATCCCGACGGCGAACGACCAGCGCGGCCCCATGCCCTGGATGGTGTGGCCGGCACTGAGACCCAGCACCACAGGTCCGAAGAGCGAGTGCACCATCGCGGCGTTGATGGCGCGCGCGGGGTCGTAGGCGGCTGGCGCGTCGCCGCGCAGCTCCGCGGCGTAGCCGACGCTCAGGTTCGTGCGCGCGCCGGCCAGGAGCACCACGTCGCCGAAGAGCGATGTGGTAGGAACGCCGCTCGGGGCCGCGCCGCCCACTCGCAGCAGCCGCGAGGCACCGGCGCGGAGAGCTACAGTGGAGATGGGAGAGAGCGCGAGCGCGCCCTGCGCGGTCAATAGCGACTTGCCGCGCCCCAAGCCGCGGCTCGCGTCGCCGGTGGGGAGCGATGCCACGCCCGCCACGCCGATGGTCGGACGCCACGGCGCGGCGAAGGTGTGCACGACGCCAGCGTAGACCGGGAGATCGGTCACGCCGAACTGGTTCTCGCTCCCATCCACGCCGGTGACGCGCAGGAGCGTGGGGCTCGCGCCGAGCGTGAGCCAGCGCGTGGGGGTGAGTTGGACGATGGCGCCGAGCGCCTGCTCCTGGTGGCCGTCCTGCCAGTCGAAGGCCGCAGCCGTCACGCCGTAAGAGGCGATACTCGACTGCGCGGCTGCGCTGGACGCGGAAAGGGTCCCGAGGAGCGCCGCCGCGATGGCGGCGCGAAGTGAAAGCTTACGTGAATGGAGCATTCGGATCCTCCGAGCTGCGGGTGGAACGGGTTCCTGCACCGGTTCGTCTGGCACCGGTAAAGGCAACCCGCGCACCCGGCGGAGGAAGGAGAATGCCCGCCGTAAGTGGTTGTCTTTTCAGCGTTTGGAAATTGTGGCCTGCATCACTTCCGTCGCCAGCGTATCGCCGCGGGGCAGAGGCTGTACCGAAACGGTACAACGCCGCGACGGGGTCAGGTCTTTAAATTCGAGCGGGCTGGGCGACTGCCCAGCCCGCTCGAAATTAGAGCGGTTCCGGCGCGAGTTGATAGCCAGGTCATAGCTGGGATGCGCCCGAGAGGCCCTGGCATCGGCCGAACCCACCGCATCTCTATCAATCCGAGCCGGAACCGCTGTAAAGACCTGACCCCGTCGTCCGACTCAGGTGGAGGAACTCCGTGTCGCGGGCGAACCCCTCCGACCCGTAGAGCGCGAGCGCGCTCTCGTTGGTGAGCTGCGTGGCGAGCTCGATGCGCACGGCACCGGCTCGCCGGGCGTACTCGATCGACTCGGTCACCAGGCGCCGCGCGACACCGAGGCGGCGGCACTCGGGCGCGACGAAGAGATCGTTGAGCACCATTATCCTCTGCAGCGCCAGCGATGAGAACGTTGGATAGAGCTGAGCGAAGCCGGCCACGGTGTCGCTCTCGCCATCCCCCGATTCCAGTATCGCCATCAGAACCACCGACTCTCCGCAGGAGAGCCGCTGCGTGAGAAAGTCCCGCGCCGCCGGCAGATCGGGCGCCGCGCCGTAGAACTGGCGGTATGCGTCGAAGAGCGGCGCGACCAGCTCCACGTCGGAGATGTGCGCCGGCTCCACCACCAGGCAGGGTGCACTGCAGATCGCGCTATACATCACGTGTGAACTCCATTATCCAGTTCGTCTCCCAACTCTCCCCGCAGTCCGCCGAGTATGCCTGCTCCCACCGGCACGCGTCGGGGCCGTCGCTCGTCCAGATGAAGCGCTGCAGGATCGAGCGCCCGTCGTATCGCTCCTGGCAGACGAATACGCCTCGCCCATCGCGGAACTCCCCGATCATCGGCGTGTCCAGCGTGCCCACGGCGCTGTTGCACCAGTGGATGCTCCACTGCCGCGAGGCGGGGTCGTAGAGGCGCAGCGCCACCGCCCGGAGCGGGCCGGTGGGTGTCTCGGCGTCGACCTCCTCGAGATTGGCGCGCCCATTCCACATCGTTCGTTCCACCGCGCTCCCATCGAACTCGTACCAGTCGCTCGAGCCCGAGAGCGGGCGGCGCAGGCGCCGGTGATGAACGCGCCAGCGCCCCTCGAGAAAGTCGAAGTCGTGCGTGCCGTCGCGCGGCTCCGCCGAATTCGGCGCGGCAGATCCTGGAGCGGCGGCTCCGGGCCGGTGCGTGATCGAAGGTGATGACATGGATCGACCTGGATGAAGCGGTGTTCGCACGAGCACGGAACCCGGCGTCGACGCCGGATACTATGCCGCAGAGCGGTCCACCCACCAGCGCCATTTATTAGCTTTGGGGCATAGCCATTCTGAGCGCCCCTCAGGCCGTGGAATACCAAATACCATGAAGACCGCCGCCAGCCCGCACATCCTGCCGCACATCCCGCTCGACCGGAGCGCCGGCGTTCCGCTGCACCGACAGATCTACGAGCGACTGCGACGTGCGATTCTCGACGGACTGTTGCGTCCGGGACAGCGGCTGCCGTCCACACGCGCGCTGGCGGCCGAGCTCGAGGTATCGCGCCTCCCGGTGCTCACCGCCTACGAGCAGCTTCTGCACGAGGGCTACCTGGAGGGGCGCGTGGGCGCGGGCACCTTCGTGAGCGAGACGCTCCCCGACGACGCGTTTCGATCGGTCCCGCTCCACGACCGCCGGGGGAGTGCCGCGCCGCGACCCGCGGCCACGATCCGCGCTGCCCGGAGCGAGCGGGGGCGCGCAACGCGCGGCGCGCCCTACAAGGGCGGTCTCCGCCCATTTCGCATGAGTCTGCCCGCGCTCGATGAGTTTCCGCACGCGATCTGGGCGCGCATCGTGGCCCGGCACGCACGCGCGCTCACACCCCTTCGCATGGCGTATGGCGAGCCGGCCGGGGTGCGCGCGCTGCGCGCGGCGATCGCCGAGCACCTGCGCACGGCGCGCGCGGTACGCTGCGAGGCCGAGGATGTGCTCGTCGTCTCCGGTTCGCAGGCTGCCCTGCGCATCTGCGCGGCGGTGCTCCTCGAGCGCGGCGACCGGGTAGCGATGGAGGAGCCGGGCTATCCGCTGGCGCGCGCCGCGTTCGGCGCGGGCGGCGCGGAGCTCGCGCTCGTTCCTGTAGACGACGAGGGGATGAGCGTCGCCGCGCTCCGCGCGCTGCACGACGGCGTGCGGGCGGCGTACGTGACTCCGTCGCACCAGTACCCGCTCGGCGTCTCGATCACCGCCGCACGCCGCCTCGCACTGCTCGACTGGGCCGCGCACCGCGGAGCGTGGATCATCGAGGACGACTACGACAGCGAGTACCGCTACGTGAGTCGCCCGCTCGGCGCGCTCCAGGGGATGGACTCGCACCAGCGCGTGGTCTACATCGGCACCTTCAGCAAGGTGCTCTTTCCCGCGCTCCGCGTGGGTTACATCGTGGTACCGCCGGTGTTGCGGCAGAAGTTCGTCGACGCGCGCGAGGCGTTCGACATCTTCTCCCCTACGCTCTACCAGCTCGCGCTGGTGGATTTCCTCGAGGAGGGACACTTCGCGCGGCATCTGCGTCGCATGCGGGCGATCTATCTGAGGCGACGCGCCGCACTGATCGATGGCGTCGCGCGGCACTGCCGCGGGCGGCTCCACGTGCACAACGCCGATGCCGGGCTGCACATCACGACCTTCCTCGCGGCCGGTATCAGCGACCTGGACGTGCTCGAGAGGATGAACGCGCGCGGTCTCACCGCGACGGCGCTTTCCACCTGCTACGCGGGCCCCCTGCCCCGGAACGGTCTGCTGCTCGGCTTCGGCGGCTCCGCCGAGCATCGCATCGCGCGAGCGACGAGCGTGTTGGGAGAGATTCTGCGTGAAACGACGGGGTCAGGTCTGGAATCGTGAATCGATACGGCCGGCGTAGCAGCCGGCCGTATCCAATATCGTCATCCCCGCGAAAGCGGGAATCCATGTTCTGTTCGAGTAACATGGATTCCCGCTTTCGCGGGGATGACATGGCGCACGATTCCAGACCTGACCCCGCCGCTATGGCGAGCCCGTCGAACGGCCGGCATCTTCCGGATCGAGAATCCCCGAGCAGACCACCCTTCCCGAGGAACGCCGCATGAGCAGCCCCGAGAATCGCCGGAGCTCGTCACTCGCGCCCGAGCGCGTACCAGTTGCAGCCGCGCATCTCCACCGCGCCGTCCGAGCGATCGCCGCGGCTGGCACCTCACGCGCGTTCGCTGTCGCCGCCGCACTTCTCTTTCTCCTCGCGACCACCACCGCCGCCCAACAGCCGCGCAAGGTTTTCATCTCCGTGGACATGGAGGGGATCGGCGGAGTCGGCACTCCCGCGATGACTTCGGCGAACGGGAAGGACTACGATGTCGCGCGTCGCCTCATGACCGACGAGGTCAACGCCGTCGTCGCCGCGATCTTCGAGAGCGGGCCAGCCACCGTGCTGGTGAACGACTCGCACGGTGACATGCAGAACCTGCTGCACACCGAGCTCGATCCGCGCGTGACGTACATACAGGGCGCGGTGAAGCCGGTGGGAATGGTGGCCGGACTCGACTCCACCTTCGATGCTGCGTTCTTCATCGGCTACCACGCGCGCGCTGGAACGCCGAACGCCTTTCTCGCACACACGGGTACCGGAAGCGTGAAGGGTCTCTGGCTCAACGACCTGGAGGTGGGCGAGGGCGGCCTCAACGCCGCCTACGCGGCAGCGCTCGGAGTGCCTGTGCTCCTCGCGAGCGGCGACTCGGGCTTCGTGGCGCAGTTCGGTCAGAACGTGGGCGCGGAGCTCGTCACCACCAAGTGGGCGGTGACCGACGTCTCGGCGAAGCTCATCCACCCGAAGGTGGTGCACGAACGGCTGGGGGCCGCCGCGAAGCGCGCGCTCTCACGGAGCGGAGCCGGGAAGCAGCTCGACGTAGGGAGTCCGGTGCGGGTGCGGATGCGCTTCAGCGACACCACGCTGCCACAGATCCTGGAGGCGATCCCCGGCGTGAAACGCGTTGATGGTTACACTGTAGGATTCACCGCAGCGAGCATGGCGGAAGCGTATCCGATAATACGATTGATGTATCGGTTCGTGCGCATCTGAGCGTGGGACAGCAGTAGCCGGCAAATGAACATCATCCCGAGAGAGGGGAGTTACCGCTAATGATCAATTCACCGTTCGGCATCACGGCATCCTCGATAGCGAAATGGTCGCTCCTCGTCTCGCTCTGCGGCGCGCTCGCCGCGGCACCGACGACACCGGCGGCCGATACGCTCTACATGCCTCGCACGGTGAAAGAGGCAATCGCCAACGGCACTCGCTCGCTGGATGGAAAGCCCGGCCCCAAATACTGGCAGAACCACGGGCGCTACACGATGACCATGAAGGTGATGCCGCCTGACCGCACGGTGCGCGGGAGCGAGCGGATCACCTACATGAACAACAGCCCCGACACCCTCAACGCGCTGGTCATCAAGCTCTTTCTCAACATCCACAAGCCCGGTGCGCCGCGGAACGGCGGAGCGAGCGCGGACTATCTCACCCCCGGCGTGCAGATAGACTCCTTCGCGGTGAACGGCGAGGCCGTGCCCTGGCAGGACTCCGACCGCTACTTCACCTGGCAGCCTGTGCGCCTCCCCACGCCCCTCATGCCGCACGACTCCGTGCAGCTCGCCTTCGACTGGCACTACCAGATCTCCCTCGAGAGCGGCCGCGAGGGAATGATCGACTCCACCACGTACTACCTGGCGTACTTCTACCCGCGCGTGGCCGTCTACGACGACTACAACGGGTGGGACACGATGAACTTCACCGACGAGCAGGAGTTCTACAGCGACTTCAACGACTACGACGTGACCATCCAGGCGCCCGCCAACTACACGGTGTGGGGGACGGGCACGCTCGTGAACGCGAAGGAGGTGCTGCAGCCCGAGCCGCTCGCGCGCTACGAGGCGTCGTTCAAATCGGACACCACCATTCACGTCGCGACGAAGGAGGACTGGCAGGCGAAGCGCGTTACCGTGCAGCAGCCGGTCAACTCCTGGCACTTCACCGCCAAGGACGTTCCCGACGTCGCCTTCAACGTGAGCGATCACTATGACTGGGACGCTGCGAGCGTGATCGTCGACAGCTCCACGCGGAGGCGTGCGAGCGTACAGGCCGCCTTCAACGACACGGCGGCCGACTATCACCACATGGTGCAGTTCGGCCGGCACGCGCTCGGCTGGCTCTCGCACAACTGGCCCGGCGTGCCGTACCCGTACGAGAAGTCGACCGTGGTGCAGGGCTTCGCCGACATGGAGTACCCCATGATGGTGAACGACGCGAGCACGCCCGATACGGTGTTCTCGCGCTTCGTGGTGGAGCACGAGATGGCGCACACCTGGTTCCCCTTCTACATGGGGATCAACGAGACGCGCTACGCCTTCATGGACGAGGGGTGGGCAACCACCTTCGAGTATCTCATCGGCCAGAACGATCTCGGGAAGGAGCGCGCGACGAGCTTCTACAAGCAGTTCCGCGTGGCCGGCTGGATCCGCAACCCGTCGCCGCTGATGGAGGTCCCGATCATCACCCCCGAGGACGCGCTCGTCGGTGCCGCGTACGGACCCAACGCCTACGGGAAGGCATCGCTCGGCTACCTCGCGCTCAAGGATCTCCTGGGTGACGCGATGTTCCGCAAGGTGCTGCATGGCTTCGTCGAGCGCTGGCACGGAAAGCACCCGCTCCCCTGGGACTTCTTCAACACCGTCAATGACATCTCGGGGAAGAACCTGAACTGGTTCTGGCGGAGCTGGTACTTCGACAACAGCTACATCGATCTCGCGGTCGCCGGCGTGACTAAGAGCGGCAACGGCTACACCGTGGCGCTCGACAACATCGGTGGTATGCTCCCGCCCGTGGATCTTACGGTGAAGTACACCGACGGGAGCAGCCAGACTCTCCACCAGACCCCCGCCATCTGGGAGGCGAACCAGAAGCGGGCCACGGTGAGAATCCCCACGCGGAAGCAGATCGCGTCCGTCTCGCTCGACGATGGCAGCGTCTTCATGGATGCGGATACGACGAACGACACGAAGTGATGACCGATTCGTGACGGGGTCAGGTACTGCGTCGTGCATAGGTAGACAGCGGCTACTCCATGCACGACGCAGTACCTGACCCCGTTAGCCCCGTCACCCGAGAGCGAAACGTGTCGCGAATCGCCCCCCTTGCCATACTGTTCACGCTCGGCTCCGGCCTGCGCGCCCAAGCGGCTACACCGCCCACCGACTCGGCGCTCGCGGCGATTACGACGCGCGGTCGCGCCCTTGCGGCTTACGACTACGCCGCCTGGCATGGCACCGACGCTGTGCTGGCGCTGCACCCTCCTCCCGGGAGTGTGACGGACTATATTGCCCGCCCTACGGACTCCGGTTGGGTCGTCGCCTTCGGCCACGCGAGTGCCGCGCGCGATACCTTCTACATTGCGTACGAGGCGCTGCCAACTGAACCTGCGGACTCGGCGCACCCTTATGCGGCGGTGGCGCGCGAGGACCCGATCGCCGACACCGGCTATTTCTCGCGTGCGTACCGAGCAAGCCACACCGCGCGAGCCGACTTCCGGGGGGCGAAGCGCCCCTACAACGTGGCGATCCTGCCGGCGCCAGACGGCAACTGGTGGGTGTATCTCGTTCCCGCGCCCACGGTAGCCGGGGTGTGGCCGCTCGGTGGCGACGTCCGTTACCTGATCTCACCCGAGGGGAACGCTATCCTCGAGCGCCGTCGGCTGCACAACGCCATCAT
>DASSNL010000148.1:0-79489 GCA_035688075.1 Gemmatimonadaceae bacterium | reverse complement strand
GGCCCAGGGATCCCCGGTGGCGCCGCTTACAGTCGACGCACTGCCGTTTCGCAGATCGCAGAAGGCAATGAGAGCGCTGGACCAACACTCTATTCGGGCATAGAGAAGTGGGCGACGACATACAACTCCGCGACATCGAGCCCACGGACCTGCCCATCTTCTACGAGCACCAGCTCGACGCCGAGGCCGCGCGCATGGCCGCCTTCCCCGCCCGCGACCGCGCAGCCTTCGACGCCCATTGGGCGACAAATGTCCTCGGCAACCCGGCGGCCGTGAACCGGACGATCCTCGTCAACGGCCAGGTCGCGGGCAATATCGGGAGCTGGCCCCAGGACGGTGTCCGCCTCGTCGGCTATTGGCTCGGCAAGGAGCATTGGGGCAAGGGTGTCGCGACACGAGCACTCACTGCGTTTCTGCACGTTGTGAGCGAGCGTCCTCTCTACGCGCACGTGGCCAAGCACAACCTCGGCTCGATCCGCGTCCTCGAGAAGTGCGGCTTCTCTGTCGAGCGCGAGGAGAGCGTCGAGGACGCCGGCCAGGACTTCGCCGAGCTCGTGCTCGTTCTGGACTAAAGGCTCAACTCGCAGAAGGGAGTCGACCTGGCGACGCTCAACCTTGATCTCGGCTGATCCCGAAATAACGCTACGGCTGCTGGTGCAGAGTACTTGGCGGCTCGATGGTTCAACGCGCTATGCGCGGTCGGCCTTACGATCGTTGAAGCTGGCAAGCGATTCATTGATTTGTTGCGGCGGGCGCCGCAACTCATATTTGGTTCGCTTGCAGATTAACTCGGGCGTTATGCCGGACGGAGAAGCACGACAGGAGTAATACCCGTGTGGAGCATCCGACGCGCCGCCTGTACTTGTCTAGTCGGCGCCAGTCTAGGTTCGCCAGTCGGGGCGGCAGCGCAGATGGTCGTCCGGCTCCCGCCACACGACAGCGTTCTTGTGGCGATCCTGCCCACCGCCTCGCACCCATGTCCGGAGGAGGCGTGCGCGGTTGCGCTCCAGCCATTCACGTCGGCGCCCGACACGCTTCTTCCGCAGCGCACGGCGGTTGCGCTCTGGAGACTCTGGCGACCGCGCCTCGATAGTACCAGCGTGCGCATGCTTGTGATCGCGACGGTCACGACCCCGCGTGCGGGCACCTCCGGATCGGCGGTCAAATACGGCGACGGCCACTTTGTGTTCGTGCGCGTTGCCGACGGGCACTGGCAGCTTCTCGAGAGGCCGTACGCGAAGGAGACGTATCGCCTGGTCGTCGACTCGTTGCCACCCTGACTTCGGGGAACGCCGGCCTAACGAAACGCTGAAGTGGACGAGCGCGAGATGAACGGAAGTCATCGTGGTCGATTGCCTGGCGAACGCCTCGAACAATCTGCATCGTTGTGCTGGTCAGCGGCCGCTCGCCGCTTAGCTCTGCGTTCTGTGGGCACGAAGCCCTTCATAGGTCGAGCGTTGTCGTTGCGACTCATGCGTGTCGGGGAGGTGATGTGAGCTTCTACCGCTTGACGCACGTCGACGGTCGGCCGTTGCCCATCGGGCTTCCGATAGCCGGGGCCGAGTACGTCATTACCGGCGGGAGCATCCGGTTCGAGCCGGGGACGAAGTTCGCCGCTGCCCTGGGCGTGGACGGTCTCCTCGACTGGGATTTGCAGGGCTACCGGCCTCCCGAAGTGCAGCCCACCGCCGTTACGATGGCGCGGCACTACTACCGCCGCATCGACACGCATCGCGTGCAGTTCCCCTTCGACCAGCCGGACGTGCCCGCAGAATACACCGCCGATGTTGCCGACGGAGCCCTCACACTGCGCTCGCAGACTGAGGTCGAGCGCGAGTTCAGTCCGGCGCGGATGTTCGGTGGCGACCACGAGTGGCGCTTCGCCGCCGCGCCGGGTGAAGACCTGGGATCCCGCCCTGTGTGTGCGGCGCGGGCGCTCGTGGGTGTTAGAGTCTCGATTGGCGGACGGGAAGTGCCCTGGCTCGGGCGGTTGCTGAAGCGCTTCGCAGGCCCGACCTTCCGATGGCTCGACCGGCGGCGCCTCCGCCAGTTGTCCCGGCATCGCGACCGGCCCACCTGACGAATCGTTGCACCGGACAAGCGCGGCAGGAGTGCCCGGTGGCCGCCTGGCGAGGACAATTCGGATCAAGTATGGTCTCGCATGGAGAGCCGGCGCTTGCCGTGGAATCTGCGTAAGGCCTCAGCAGGAATCGTGATGAATCCAGAGGAGCGCGTCTCCATCCTCCAAGGCGGCCTGACAGCCGTTCGTAAGCTCGAATCCGAGCTCCGGGCGATGCTCCCGCCGCCCGTGCGAGAGGATCCCTCTCTGTTGCGCGAGATTCGCGAGCTGGCAGGCCTTGCCGACCGGCTGGAGCTGGAATTGGATCTGGAGGGCTTCGACCTGGACACGGTCTACAGCCGCGACGCATCGTTGTCGATGGGCTTCGACGAGGCAGACATCGCTCTTCTGCAGGCTTGGGCGGCTGGCCGTGGTGCTAGCAAGTCGTACCACGCTGGCGCGCCGAGTGTGGAGCAGCGCGCCGCCCTCCGAGCTCTCGGTGCTCTGCTCGCTCGCTACATAAGCGGCGAGTTTATGCCCCCTGACTCCTTCTTCGGGATTCGCGCACCGGAGGCCTGACGAAGCGCTGAACTGGACGAGCGCGACGATCAAGAATAGTCATCATCATGGTTGAGTGGCTGGCAAGCCCCTCGACCCATAAGCATTGTAATGCTGGCGAGCTAAGCGCTCGCAAGTCAGCTTCGCGTTAGGCCTATCGTCATCAACGGAGCTTGCAGGCTTGAGTAGTTCTTCGCCGCGTCGTCTGCTCGGTGATGCTCTCGAGCGCGCCCGTGCCGGCGCGGTCGTGGGCCTCGGCATCGCCGCCTTCTACGTCGCCTACGTCGTTCTCCTGTACGTTCGACGCGGCGACGCACCGTTCGCGGCCTATGGAGTCCACCTGTCGACCGTGGTGCTCGTCTACGTCGGTGGGGGGCTCACAGCCGGAGCGATCGTCGGGTTGTTCGCCCCACTCTCTGCCTGGCGACTCGGTGCCGTACTGGTAGCCACACTCGGTGCCACTGTCGTGTTCTTCGGCATCGCGACTGCAACCGAAGGACCGCCCTGGATTTGGGGCTCGGCCGAGTGGTCGGGGGTGGCGATCCTGGCGGTCCTCTTTGGTCTCATCCTCGGCAACTTCTACTATCGGAAGCCCCAGCCCGTCGTGCGCGCGACGGACTTGGGCGCAGGATTGCGGACCGTTGACGCTCGGCGAGATCCCGATCGGAAAGCCTGACGGAACGTTGCACCGGACAAGCGCGGTAATGTGTCCATGTGTGCGCCGGGCGAGTTCACCTCGGATCGATCATCTTCGCGCCTAGTGAGCTATCGCTCGCCACTTAGCTTTGCGTTAGACCGCTACACGCTTCTCGACGGAGGGTGGCTTGTCAGTTTCGGTACGCGATGAGCGTCTCGCCCCGTGGGCGGGTGGTGCTCTCCTGGCGGTCGCGCTCCTCTTGGTGAGCGGGGGCACGATGGCATACATGATGGCCATCGACCCTACATACCACACATGGCGGGCAGTCGGCGACATCGATGCGGCTGGTGCGCTTCTAACCCTCGGCGCAGCGGCGTTCCCCGCTGCTACGGCGCTCGCGTGTCGACTGGAACGCTGTGCCGTACCACGGCTCCTCGACCACCTCCGCCACTGCGCCATCCTGTACTTTCTACTTGTGGCATACGTGCTCTTCCTCCTGCCCGCGCGCCACGAGCACGGTGGCTCGCTCGGCTTTGCCGTCTTCACAGTCAGCGCGGCCGGTGCGCTGATAGGCATCGCAGCGAACGCGCTCACCCTCGCGTGGCTGGCGAGACGCGCCCGGCCCGCATACGGTGCTCGAGCAGCATAACGAGACGCTGGAACGGACGGGCACGAGATATATGGAAGTCATCTTGGTTTGGCGCCTGGCGAGAGCATCTCATAGTCACCATTGTTGTGCTGGCGAGCAGTAGCTCGCCGCTTAGCTCTGCGTCAGGCCGCACAACAACCATCACCTCGAGGCGGGCGCATGAACCCCGAAGTCGAAGCGCTGAAGCAGTTCTTCGCTGCGATTAATCGCAACGACATGCAGGCCATGACCAGGGACTTCGATCCACAGATCGTGCGCATTGAACCCGATGGGTTTCCAACCGCTGGCACCTATCGTGGCATCGCGGAAGTGCAGGAGCATGTCAGGACGGGGCGCGGAACGTGGGCTGAAGGGAGGTGTGAGCCCGAGAAGTTCTTGATCAAGGGAGAGAAGGTCGTCGTCTACCTTCACGCGTGGATTCGCCTGAAAGACGCAATCGACTGGACTGGCGGTCGGTTTGCCGATGGCTTTGTTTTCCGCAACGGCAAGATCACCGAGTACCGCTCCTTCGGCGAACGAGCGCAAGCGCTCGAGTGGGCCGGCATCCAAGACCAGGAGCTCCGAGTTTAGTCGAACGCAAGTAGCGTCAGCGACGCTGCCAGCGCGGCCTAACGAGGCCTTGCTGTTGACGGGGCGCACCCGGGTCCGGCCGTTGCGGTAAGTTCGGTGAGGTGCGCCCCGCAACTGAGCCAGGGCGTCAGGCCGCAATCAGGTCTCCCTTCATTCGTCCCGTCGACATGACTGCACGGCTCGCCAGCGAAGCGATGATCCCGAATCCCCACCTCGCCGCACTCGCGCCGCTGATCGGCGTGTGGACGACGATGGGGAGTCACGCGATGATGCCCGGCGTGGCGCTCCACGGCCGCACGGCGTTCGAGTGGTACGAGGGCGGCGCGTTCCTCTGCATGCGATCGGAAATCGACGAGCCGGGTATCCCGAGCGCGATTGCCATCATCGGCACTGACGACCAGGCGAACGCGCTCACGATGCTGTACTTCGACGAGCGCGCGGTGGCGCGGCGATTCGACGTGGCGGTCGACGGCGCCGCGGTACGGTGGTGGCGGACGGCGCCCGGGTTCTCGCAGCGCTTCGTCCTCACCATCGGACCGGATGGCAATACACTGCGTGGGGTGAGCGCGCTCTCGAGGGACGACGCCACCTGGGAGCAGGACCTGGAGCTGAGTTATTCCCGAGCGGAATGAGTGGCAGCGCCCCTGCGGCTAGCCGAGCGCGCCTGACCACCGGCTCGGCGCCCGCGGCCTGACGAGTCGTTGCACCGGACAAGTGCGGACGGGCTGGCGTGTGCGCAGCTGGCGAGTCCAACTCAATGCTTGCATCTTCTCGCCTGCATGGCCGGCGCTTGCCGGTGAACTCCGCGTTAGGCGTCTACACAGTTTCTCGAGCGGTTACAGAATGGTGCTTGGCCGAGCCGTGATCCTGATGTCGCTCCTTGCGCGAGTCGGTGTTGCGCAACCGGCGGCGAGCCGTCCAGTGCGGCTTATCGATATGCACGTGCACGCCTGGGATTCGCTGCCCGCTAGTCGGGCCTTCCGCGACTCGCTGCTCGCGGCCTTTGACGCGTACCACCTGGAGCGCGCCGTCGTGAGCGGCGCGCTGACGCCCGTACAAACGGTCGCTGCGCTCGCGCCCGATCGAGTGCTCGCGGGCGTGTCATACGGTCCCGGCCTGGAGCTGCCGGCGCCGGAGATCGTGCGGCGCGAGTTCCGCGCCAGGCGTCTCGCCGTGTTCGGCGAGATCGACGCTGCGTGGCTCGGCGAGCCGCTCGCGGGCGCTCACCTTTCGCCATACTGGGAGCTCAGCGAGGCAGCGCAGGTGCCGGTCGCCGTGTTCACCGGCCTGGCGCCAGCGGGAACCGCGTTGCGGCCGTGTTGCACACACTATCGCGCGACTGCCGCGCGCCTCCAGGACGTCGAGGAGATCCTCGTACGCCACCCGAGGCTCCGCGTCTACCTCATGCAGGCGGGGTGGCCGTATCTGGCGGAGACCGTGGCGCTGATGCAGAGCTACCCCGATCTATATGCGGATCTCGGCAATCTCGTCGGGAACCCGGCGATCCCGCGCGAGGAGTTCTACGATTACCTGCACGCGCTGATGCGCGCGGGATTCGGCAAACGGCTGATGTTCGGGTCCGGCCTGTCCGCGCAGGAGTGGGCGGCGAACATCGCGCCGAGGATCGAGGCGATCCAGTCGGCGCCGTTCCTTTCGGATGATGAGCGCGCGGACATCTTCTACCGCAACGCGGAGCGCTTCCTGCGGACGCCGGCACCCTCCCGCCCGCGCTGAGGGCGAGGATGTGCCACCTGCGCTCGTCTCGGCGGATGGCAAGGTGGTCGCGGGCGGCTACCCGTGGGCGCCGGAGCTCGACGGCGAATTTACTGTACTTGGACAGCCGCCGCCCGTGCAGCCCAGTCGTTGGACTTCATTCAGCCCGCAATGCCTCCGTTGGCTGCACACGTAACGCGCGCATCGTCGGGATCACACAGGCGAGCATGCAGACACCGAGCATCAGGATCGCGTAGCCGCCCAGAAGCACAAGCTCGCCAGGCGTCAGCACCCCGCCCACCCCGCTCCCGCGGAATTGCGTCGTGTTCCCAACGCCGATCGATGCGACGAAGATCAACACGCTCCCCGCGATCACGCCCAGGCTGACCTGCGTCAGCGGGCGCCTGAAGATCGACGTGATCACTCGGCGCGAGCTCGCGCCGAGCGCCACGCGGACCCCGATCTCACGCGTCCGGCGGGCGACGACGTAGGCCAGCACCGCATAGATCCCCGACAGCGAGAGCAGAAGCGCGACTGCCGTCAGGCCGATGATGATCCGGAGCCACAGATTGAACAACCAGAGCAACGGTGTCGTCACCTGATCGAGTCGCATCACCTGCTCGACGCGGAGTGCTCCGTCGACCGCCGCGGCCAGCTCGCGAATACTCGGTGCGAGCGACAGCGGATCGCCGCGAACATGCACGATCAGCTTGTTGGCCCCCTGGCTTCCCGGAGCGACCGGCAGATACAGGCCGGGCACCCGCTGGGGCATCGCGGCGCTCGCCATCCCGAGCTCCTTCACCACGCCGACGATCTCGTACCACGGCAACTGGGCCCCATTCGAGTCGGACGCCGCCCCCGACCCGAGGCGGACTCGATGGCCGATCGGATTCCGTCCGGACATCACGAGGTCTACGAATGCCCGATCGACGATCACGGCACGAGCATCAGCCGAGAGATCGGCGGTCGTGAATAGACGTCCGCTCACCGCCGGCGCCTGCAGCACGTCGAAGTAGGAAGGATGGACCCGGGCCGCTGCCACCCACCGGGGCGCGGCCCCCGGCAGAGAAACCACCTCAGCCCGGAGATAGTTGTGATCCTCCGCCGGCAGTGCGTCGGCGAAGGTCACGCCGCTGACGCCGGGCTCGGCTTCCAGCCGTTGGCGCAACGCGTCGAGCGAAGCGGTGACCCGCCCTTCGAGCGCGGCACGGGCCTCGGGTGTCGCCGTTTCCTCGAGCGCATCTTCGATACCGAGAGTGGCGCCCAGATACTCCTTCGTTGCGAAGCCGGCGTCGTACGCCTCGACGCGCTTGGTCTCGCCGCGGACGAGCATCGCGACCGCCGGCAAGGCGACGGTGAGCGCCACTTGCGTGACGATGACCGCCGTCCACACACCGCCGAAGCTCACGCCGCCGCCGCCGGCAGTTCCCGCGCGCAGTCGCGTGCCGAGTCCCCGGGTGATCTTCCGCGCCGGCATCACTCCCGCCACCACCGCCCCGATCACCGCGAGCGCGAGTGCAGAGACGATGCTCGTCGGCGAGAGATCGAAGTCCACCCAGAATGGAAGCATCCCGTAGTTCATCTCGATGTACGGGCGCCCCAGGCGCGTCAGCGAGAACTGCGCCGACGCGAGGCCGACGACCGCCGCGACGCCGGCGAGCACCAGCGCTTCGGCGAAGAGCTGCGTCACAATGCGGCGACGGCTCGCGCCGAGCGCGCTGCGAACGAGTAGCTCCGACTCGCGAGACGCGGCGCGCGCGAAGAGGAGCAGCGCCACTGTGCTGCACACCACCACCATGAGCGCGACGACGAAGAAGTAGCTGAGCCCCATCATCGCCAGCTTGTCGGTGTTGTTGACACCGAGCTGGGCGTACGGCGTCACGTAGGGCTGAAGCTGTGCGTGTGTATTCGGGTGCTCGACCGCGAGCCGCTTGCCGATCGACGCAAACTCCGCTTGCGCGTTCTCGAGCGACATGCCGTTGGCGAGTCGACCGAACACCTTGATGGCAATCCCACGCCGTGGCTCCGCGCCGGCACTGTTCATGTGGAGCGGCAACCACATGTTATGCGCCATTGGGAACGCGAATCCCTCCGGCATCACGCCCACGACCGTCGCGAAGCTGTCCCCGAGCTTCACCATGCGCCCGACAATCTGCGGGTCGCGATCGAAGCGCCTGGTCCATACTTCGTAGCCGAGCAGTACCACGGGCGCCGCGCCCGCCGCCTCGTCCGACTCGGTGAGCACTCGGCCGAGCAGGGGACGCTCAGGGGCAATGCGAAACGCAGACGCGGTGATTTCCGCAGCGGTCTCCGGCTGCGCCGCGCCGTCCGCGCCCACCAGATTCACACTCGCATCGCGATACGCGCCAAGGTCGGTAATCGACCGCGTGGCGCGCCACAGCTGATAGTCGTACAGGACGCGATCCTCGTCCTTGCTCGTCTTCAGATCCCAGTTCTGAATCCGGACGATGCGATCGCCATCGGGCAGCGGGAGCTTCGTGCTCGTGATAGCCCCGAACATCTGGAACGTGACGGCCCCGAACCAGACGCCGAACGCCATCGCGAGCCCACCGATGAGGGTGAGTCCCGGATACTTCACGAGCATGCGGAAGCCCAATTTCAAGTCGAGCGACAGCCCGCTGAGCCAGGCGGTGCCGCGACCGTCGCGGAGCGTTTCGCGATGCTGCTGTACGCCGCCGAACGTCGCGAGCGCGCGTCGCCTCGCTTCATCCTGACCGACCTGCTGCTCACGCGCGATCCGTTGCGTTTCCATCTCGATGTGGAAGCGAATCTCGTCGTCGATGCGGGCTTCGGCGGCTCGCGGGGCGAGAAGGCGCAGCCGCGCTCGTGCCGCGTGGAACCAGGTCATGGTGGGGATACTCCGGGGTGGGGACGCGCGCCGGGTAATCAGGGAACGTCCAGGACTGCCTGGAGACCGGCCGCGAAGCGCCGCCAGCTCTCGAGCTCGACGCCGAGGGCGCGGCGTCCGGTCGTGGTCAGCCGGTAGTACCGCGCCAGCCGATTGTTGTCGGTCGTGTCCCAGTCACTGGTGACGAGGCCCTCTTTCTCGAGACGCTGGAGCGCGGGATAGAGCGACCCCTGGTTCACTTCCAGCACTCCCTTCGAGATCTGCCGCACGTGCTGGCTGATCCCCCATCCGTGCATCGGCGCAATGGAGAGGGTCTTGAGAATGAGTAGGTCGAGCGATCCGTGCAGGGCGTCAGTTTGTGGCCGGGATGGCATGATGAGCTCCGGGCTGTCTTCTGTAGCTGACTACAGTAGCATACCAGCCGCTCCTGTCGACGTCAAGAGGAGGCCGCTCGGACCGGGAGAATCGAAGGCCGGTCCGGTCTACCCGGGGGCCTGACGAGCGCTGAAGCTGACAAGCGATCTGATGAGCTGCGCGATTTCTTTGCGGCTCTGGAGGTGGCGTACGCCGGCCCGCTCGACCCGGCGAGCTCCGAGTGAGCGGCTGGCGAGATCGCAAGAACCCGTGCATCATCGTGGCTGGAAAGCAGTCGCCCGCAGCAGAATGCAGCGTTAGCCGGACCACATACTACTGGGGAATGCTGACTCTCGATGATGCCCGCTGGTCCTCGCTTCACGGCGGCTACCGCGTGCCGTACGACGCCACTCCGGTGCTCCGTCGCCTCGCCGGCGACTGGACTGATCGCGCCGCGTGGGCAGAGCTGTGGAACGAGCTCCACCATCAGGGCGACGTCGGCGAGGCGTCCTACGCCGCGCTCCCGGTCCTCGTGGAGCTGGCGCGCGGGGCACGCGTGCGTGACTGGAACGTCTACGCATTGGCCGCGACGATAGAAACGGAGCGACATGCCCGGCGCAATCCGCCGTTACCGACATGGCTTGCTACGGATTATCGCCAGGCTTGGGCGAAGCTTGCCGAACTCGCACTCCAAGACCTGCGGGAGGCCGGTGATCGGGATCTGATTCGTTCTGCCTTGGCCGTTGTCGCCCTAGCACGCGGCGACCTGAAACTGGGCGCGCTGCTGGCCGGCTTGGACGATTCCGAGATTGACGAATATCTCGATGATAGCATCGGTTGGTCGGACGAGTATTGCAGCGATCTCGGTCCGGTAGCCGAATCATGAGGTCCGAACCGCGGTCCAGCTACCGAATCGTTGCTCCTGACAAGCGCGATAGGGCTGCCCGGTGGGAGCCTGGCGAGATTTTCTCGGATTGACCGTCGTCACGCCTGGTGAGCGAGCGCTTGCCGGTGAACTTTGCGTTAAACGACTATCACGCATCCGATCAAGGAAAATTGTGAACGACGGCGAGACAGTCCTCTGGCAGCGTCTCGATGTGCCTGGACATGAGATCGCGACGGTTGCTCTGCGATCCGACGGATGGCTCGTGAACGGAGTCGCGCTCTTTGTGGAAACAGGCAACCCGTGCCGCATCGAATACGAGATCCGATGCGACGTGCACTGGACAACTCGCCAGTGCTCGCTTCGCGGCTCGATCGGCGCGAGACGCGTGCATTTGGAGATCGAGCGGAGCGTCGCTGGTGAGTGGTCGATCGAAGGTATGGAGATCGCAGCTCTACGCGGCTGCGACGACGTTGATCTCGGGTTCAGCCCAGTGACGAATCTGTTGCCGATTCGACGTCTCGGATTGCCGATCGGGGCGCACGCCCGGGTGAGGGCCGCATGGGTTCGCTTTCCGGAACTGACAGTCGAGGTTTTGGAGCAGACGTACGCTCGCGTGGCCAGCGATCGCTATCAATATGAGAGCGCGGGCGGAGCCTTTCGTCGTGAACTGGCGGTCGATGCATTCGGCTGTGTACTCGAGTACCCAGGGCTCTGGCGCGCCGAGGCGGCGGCGACGCACGGCGCACCAGTCGCCTAACGAGGCGCTGAACCCGACCAGCGGGCTCTGGACTGGGGCCGCTGCGCGGCCATCTTGCTAATACCGCTCGCGGGTCAGCTCTACGTTAGGTGGCTAACGGGCTTCGCGTTCCACCGGCCATCGATTGCATCCTCCTAGGCACCTCCGGTCACGGTGTATATCCCAAGCACATTCGCTGAATGCGATCTGCCCACGCTCCACGCATTTGTCGAGGCGAATCCGCTCGCCACACTCGTAACGAACTCTCCGGCGGACGGACTCTTTGCAACACATCTTCCGCTCGTCCTCGATCGCGGGACGGGCTCCCTTGGCACACTCGTCGGCCATCTCGCTCGAGCCAATCCACACGCGCGACACGTTTCGGCCGGCCCGATGCCATGTCTTGCCATCTTTACCGGCCCACAAGCCTATATCACGCCTGAGTGGTATCTCACCAAACAGCAAACCGGGCGCGTCGTTCCGACGTGGAACTATGTCGCGGTGCACGCGTCAGGCGAGCTTCGCTTACGAGATGATCCTGCCTTCCTTCGTGAGCATCTCGAGGCGCTTACGCGGCAGCACGAGGCCAATCGGGCTCCGGGCTGGCAGGTGAGCGATGCGCCGGCGGATTACATTGAACGGCAGATGAAAGCGATCGTCGGCGTCGAAATCGCCATCGATCGACTCGAGGGGAAGTGGAAGATGAGTCAAAACCGCCCCGCCCCAGACATCGAGGGAGTAATCCAGGGCCTCGAGGCGTCGGGAACGGCGCAGAATCAAGCCGTTGCCGCAATCGTGCGAGCACGCCGGCCTATGGAGCGCGGGGCCCACTCCGACGATTCGCCGAGCAAGCCACCTAACGAACGCTGAAGGTGACAAAGGAGCTATTGATTCTGCGCGCTCCGCGCGCACTCGTACGTGTCCTTTGCAGCCTAGTTAGAGCGTTAGCGGGACAACGATCGATATCGCAAGAGAGGAATCGGTGGGGCGCTTCCAGGGTAAGATGACGTGGCGATCATTCCTGCTCGGTTACGTCGCCATCCTGGCGTGCGGCGTCGGCGGTGGGTTGGCGAGCGAGTTGTATCTCGGAGTCTCTGCCGACCGCTTTCTTTATGCTTTCGGCGGAGCGCTCTTCCTCATTGCCGCAGCCGGGCAGTCACGCTCCGTCTACTTCTATCGCCTGGTCCGCAATGTTGGCTGGTTTGCCGCAATCGAGGACGATCGCACGATGCGGATTGTCCTCCTCGTGCTTGCTATAGCTCTCTTCATCGGCGCAGCGTTCTCTGGATAGAGTACAAGTACCGGCTGAGGAGGCGTTGCACCGGACGAGCGCTGACCGGCGACCACGTGAGCGCCTGGCGAGAACGACTCGGATCGACCATCTCGCGCTTGGACGGCCAGCGCTACTCGGTAAACTTTGCGTTGGACCGCACACCACGTTCTCGAGATGCAGCCGATCATCATCACCCAGTCCCGCAAACGCTGGCTGATCTACCTCCTCGGCGCTGGCGGGTTCGCTGCGACAGGAATACTCCTGCTCCTCAATGGCGAATCCGGGATCATACCGTGGATCACCATCGTCTTCTTCGGCGGGTGTGCGCTGATGTTTCTCTGGCAATTTCTCGACAATCGCCCGCGAATCACGATCAGCGAACTTGGCATCGAGGACCGGTTTCTCAAAATCGGCGTGATCCAGTGGGCTGACATCGCGGCCGTCAAGCTCTGGCGCCAGCAGGGCAATGCCTTCCTCGGTCTGGAACTATACGATGAACAGAAGTACGTAGGCCGACTGTCTCCGCTGATGCAGCGGATGGTAGTACTCAATGAGAAGCTTGGCTTTCCTGGCCTTAGTCTGAGCCTCGCGGGTACCGATGCGATTCCCGAACAGGTGGAGGCCCTCCTCGTTCAGGAACTTCAGGTGCGATTTCCCGACCGTGCCGTCTAACGAACGTTGCAGCCGACAAGGGAGCCAGTGATTTGCGCCGCCCTCGCCGGCGCTTTCTACATCGGAGCGAACGATGATTAAACGTCCGGCGCTTACCGTGAGTCAGTGGCTCGCGTCGGTACCCGCCGAGCGCAAGGACGCCATCAATGCCGTCCGCGACGCCGTCAACGAGCACCTGCCGCAGGGTTACGAGGAGACTGTCGACTGGGGCATGCTCGCGTGGGTAGTGCCGCTCGCTACCCTACCGAACACGCACAACGGTCATCCGCTGCTGCTCGCGGCGCTCGGCGCGCACACCAAGCTCATGACTATCTACCTCATGAGCGTCTACGGCGACCCCAGGATCAGAAAGGAGTTCGAGACCGCCTACAAGAAGACGGGCAAGAAGCTGAGCATGGGCGGCTCCTGCGTTCACTTCAAAAGACTCGATGATCTCCCGCTCGACGTCGTCGGCAACACCATCGCCCGCGTCACCGTCGACGAATACGTCGAGCGCTATCAGCGCTCGCGCACGAAGCGAAGCCCGAAGACGAAGACGAAGTCGAACGCGAAGACGAGGAAGCGAAAGCGCTGACCACGCGGCGAACGCGCTATGGTAGGGCAGCCGCGCCACCGCATCTCCCGAAGTCGTTTCGCGGCTCGACCCGGGAGCTACGCCGCCCCCACGCTTCCTCGTCCTGGTGAGCCTGCCTCGCTCCCATCGATTAGCGACGGGTCTTGACAGAGTCGCGCCCAATGCCATATTCCCATCGTCTATCGATGGGAGGCGGTGTTGACACAGGGGTACCACACCGCGACCGCTGCCGGCCGAACGTACCTCGCCGCCGAGCGCGCGGGAGTCGAGCGCGTCCTGACAGCGATGGAACCCGTGTTGGAACTCGCCTGAGGATTGGTCAATGCGCCTACTCCGCCGCCTCGCCCACTGGCGTCGACTCTCTGCTCGCCAGGCCGATCTGGTGGACGAAATGGCGCACCACCGGGACATGATCGAGCGCGATCTGATTGCACGCGGGATGTCGCCAGCGGATGCGCAAGTCGAAGCCCGCCGGATGATGGGCAACCTGACGCTCATGCGTGAGGAAGCACGCGCCGTCTGGCTCTGGCCATCGCTCGAAGCGATCTGGCAGGACGCGAGGTACACGCTTCGCGATCTTCGTCGCAATCCGATCTTCACGGCCGGAGTGACGCTTACGCTCGCACTCGGGATCGGCGCGAACGGCGCGATGTTCTCGCTCGTCGATCGCTTGCTGTTCCGGCCGCCGGCGCGCATGGTCGAGCCGGCGATGGTCAATCGCGTGTATCTCTATCGAACAGCGGACGGCCGGGAAAGGGAAACCGGCGGTATTTACGCGCGCTACATCGATCTGGCCAGATTTACGACGTCATTCTCCCACACGTCCGGCTTCGCGCTCAGAAAACTGGCTACCGGGGTCGGGAATGAGACGCGGCTTCGTAATGTGGCCGTGGTCAGCGCTGATTTCTTCGGATTCTTCGATGCGCCTCCCGTCATCGGGCGCTACTTCACCGCGAGTGAAGACGCGCCACCCACTCCCGCGCCCGTTGCGGTGCTGAGCCACAGGATGTGGGAGACGGAATTCGGCTCGCGTACCGACGTGCTGGGCTTGAGACTCCAGATTGACGCGGTCACGTACACGATCATCGGCGTCGCGCCCGATGGCTTCGTCGGGCTGTGGCCGTATCAACCGCCGGCGGTGTTCGTGCCCGTCGCGACCTATGCCGCGAGCCGCGGCCACCCTGACTGGGCGACGTCATACGGGACGGCGTTTGGACTGGGCATCATCGTTCGACGCAAGCCGAACGTCAGCATCGCAGCGGCTAGCGCCGATCTCACGAACGCGCTACGGAGGAGCTACCAGGTACAAGGAGCGACGCCGCTCGACGTCCTTCGTCCGCGCGCGATCGCTGCGTCGATATTGGCCGAGCGCGGACCGCAGCCTTCGAACGTCACGCGTGCCGCAACCTGGCTCAGTGGCGTCACGGTGCTCGTCCTGCTCATCGCCTGCGCCAATGTCGCCAATCTGCTTCTCGCCCGCACCATCAGCCACCGACGTGAGATCGCCGTACGCGTCGCGCTCGGCGTCAGTCGCGCGCGACTGTTCGGCCAGCTCCTCACTGAAGGCGTCATCCTCGCGCTCCTTGGCGGCGGCGCGGGGCTGGTGATCGCCATGTGGGGAGGTGGCGTCCTGGCCGCGCTCTTTCTTCCGGGCGCGGAGCGCGTGCCTGTCCTGACGGATTCCCGGACCCTCGTATTCATCGGTGCGATGGCCCTCGGTATCGGCATGCTGGTAGGACTCGCACCGTTGATGCAAGTTGGCCGAACCGACCTCACGGCCGACCTCAAGACGGGCGCGCGCGAAGGCACCTATCAGCGGCGCCGGTTACGGAGCGCGCTCGTTCTCATCCAGTGCGCACTGTCCACACTACTCCTCGTGGGCACCGGGCTCTTCGTTCAGAGCTTGCAGAAGGTGCGCCACGTGCGGCTGGGATTCGACCCCGACTCGGTGCTCGTCGTCTCGCTCAACATGCGCGACGTGAAGCTGGATAGCGCTGCCATGGCTGGACTGCGGCTCCGGCTCCTCGAATCGGCAAAAGGCGTCCCCGGGGTCACGTTCGCGTCGCTTCGAGAGTCGGTGCCCTTTGCGGGCATGTCCTCCTGGCCGATCTTCGTCAGTGGCATCGACTCGACGGCCGCACTTGGAGAATTCGACTTCAACGCCGTATCGGCGGATTACTTCAAGACCATGGGAACGCGGATCGTGCGCGGACGTGCCATCGAGCCGACGGACATCAACGGGGCACGGCCCGTCCTGGTCGTCGGTGAGTCCATGGCGAAGGTCCTGTGGCCGGGCGAAGATCCCATCGGTAAGTGCGTTCGCGTCGGCCTGGTCGAAACCGCTCAGTGCCGGTACGTAGTCGGCGTCGCCGAGGACATTCATTCGCAGTCCATCGACGTCGAGCCGAAGCTGTACTTCTACTACATGCCGGCGGCGCAGTGGCAGCCGCAGGAGGGCGGGCTTTTCCTGCGCACGCGAGGGAACCCTGCCAGAATCGCCGAGCAGGTGCGGCAGCGGCTGCAGCAAGAAATGCCAGGGACGTCGTTCATAACCACCACACCACTCGGGGACATCGTCGACGCGACACTGCGTTCGTGGATCGTTGGCACGACGCTATTCACGAGCTTTGGTGCGCTCGCGCTGGTGCTTGCCGCCATCGGCCTTTACAGCGTCATCGCGTACAACGTCGTGCAACGCCAGCACGAGTTGGGTGTGCGTGTCGCGCTTGGCGCGTCGCGTACCGGAGTCGTGCACCTCGTGGTATTGGACGGTATCCGTGTCGCGCTTGCCGGGTTGCTCATAGGTATGATCGTGGCGGCTTTGGCGGGACGGTGGATCGGTCCACTCCTTTTCCGGCAATCGCCGCACGACCCCGTCGTCTTCGCAGTCGTTGCCGTCGTTCTCTTTGGGGTGGCGGTCGTTGCGAGCGGCGTCCCGGCGGTCCGCGCCGCCCGAGTGGATCCCAAGACTGCGCTACTGGCTGACTGACTCGCGCGATCGCCGTTCCCTTGTCATCGGGCGGTAGATCACCTCTGTCACAGCTTGGGTCGCCGCTGGCTCTGAACACGGACCGTCGCTCGAAACACTTCGTTCGACCGAAGTCCCGACTCGTGGACGCTGGTGCGCCGGCGGCCTGACGCTCGTTGCACCTGACAAGGGCTTGTGGATTGCGCCCGTTTCGCGCGGCGCTCATATCTGATTCCCTTGCAGGTGAACCGTGGGCATTAGGGAACGCCATGGAGAGCCTAAGAGCCTATGTGCTGGATACTACAGGCCACGTGGTCGCGCGCGCGGGCGGAATCGAGCCGCAGGCCTCCGAGCGCCTCGGCCGCGTGCGCGCCGTACTCAATTCTCTTCTGCTTACTCGAGGAGGGCACCATGACCGTCACGTCGACCGTCGCACCGGAGGGCAACACCGAGGAGCGAACCGCCGCCCTCGCCCGCCTCGCCTGGATTGTCGCGCTCAGCGCGAGCGTGCTCTTGCCGGTCGTGCGTTGGGTGTTGGATGCGCGCGGAGATACACTGCCCCCGCTGGTGGCATGCTGGCTCGGGTTGAGCGCCGTGCTGGGCGCTGGCGTCTACGCCGCGCTCGCGTACACGCGGGGCGAGCGACGGCGAGCGGGGCTCGCGGGTCTCGCTCTCCTCGCGATCGTGGCCTACGTCGCGGCGGTGCTACCGACGAATCCAGCGGAGTGCGCGGCGTACTTGCAGAGCCTCGGACCGGGCTGACAGGCACCAGTACCGTGACGGTCGGCTACCTGATCGCGACATGAGCGCCTTCTCCGTCTGCAGCCATCATGCGGATCGTCAGCGCGCATATCGCGCCGACGCCAGCTCGATCAGCCTGCCGATTAGCGCGTCGTACGTCATGCCGTCCGCGGCGGCGGCACGAGCGAACTCGCCCGCCTCCTCGAGGTAGCAATTGGGATTGACCTCTATTACATACACCTCGCCCGATGCAGTTGCGCGCATGTCGACGCGGGCATAGTCTCGCAGGCGGAGCGCGTGAAAGGCGTCGAGCGCCGTCGTTCGCAATAGCTCGTCGAGCTCGGGAGTCAGATCCTTCGCTACGAAAGTGCGCGTGCCCGCGTACTCGGCGCCCTCTCCCTCGCCCTGGTCTCCCCACTTGGCGGCCCAACTCGCGATCTTCGGCCGATCCGCCGGGAACCCGGTGAAATCCATCTCCAGCGGCGGTAGTGCGCGTGCGTCGGAATTGCCAAGCACGCCGACGTAAAACTCACGTCCCTCGACGAACTGCTCGACAAGAGGCGGTTGGTGAAAGCGGCCCTGCACCTCGCCCATGCGCTCGAGCAGCTCCTGTACGTTGTGGACGACGGAGGCGTGGGTGATCCCGATCGACGCATCCTCCTGCGGCGGCTTGACGATCAGTGGAAAGGTGAGGTTCCCAGCCCACTCCACATCCCCGCGATTCATGGTTGCGAATTGCGGGGATCGTACTCCGTGAAACGACAGCACCTTCTTGCTCAGCGCCTTGTCGCCGGCAAGCATGAGGCCCGCCGGACTCGACCCGGTGTAGCGCAGATCCAGAAGGTTCAGAAGCGCGGCAACATTCGACTCGAGCGCACTTTTACCGTCGAACGCTTCGGCCAGGTTCACAACGAGCTCCGGCTCCGCCGCCCGGAGCGCCGTAGCGAGCGCGACGACGTCGGGGAGCACTACCTGGAAGGCGGTGTCGTGGCCGATACGTTCCAGTGCACCGGCGATCTGTGCCAGCACGGGATCGGCCGGCGGCCCGAGAGCGTCTTCCGAGTGCAGGATCACGGTTCTCATCGTTCGATCCGCCAGTGCATGATGACACCCATGATGAAAGCCGTCACGGCGATCAGCGCGCCCCCGGCGTCGCTCGGGGCGCCGAGGCGCAATTCGTCAGCGCGATCGGCGAGTCGATTCAGGAGCGTGCGTACCGTCGCCGTGCTCTCACCACTCCAGTGCGCGACGCGGCCGACGAGTTGACGCTGGTGCGCGCGTAGGAACGACCCTCCCCCCGCAGGGGCGTCCTTTGGTGAGACCGCCGGAAGAATGCGGAGGAGATCGACATCGAATTGTCCGGGGTGCGGCATTGGCAGTGCGTCGCCAAGGGGGTGATAGTGCTCGGCGAGCGTATGGTGCAGGTCGCCCACCGCGGCGTCCTCCTCGCTGGCGTCGGGAATGTCGGGAATGGACGAGCCGACTTCTGCCATCACGCGGTCGACGTACTCTAGTTTCTCCAGTGCGCCCCATCCATCGTAGGCCGCTCGCCAATCCACGTTCGGCGTCAACCACACGGCGAACGTTTCGGCGAAATCCTCGTCCGGATGCTTCTGAGCATACCAGCCCAACACGTGACGGACGTACGACGTCGAGAACGGGTCGGGGAAGTAGTTGTCTCGATACGGCTCGGCGAACGAGCCGAACGTGGTATGCCAGTCGCTCCGGTCGTAGAGACGATAGGCGTAGTTGAAGGCATGGCCTGCCTCGTGCCGCAGGTAGCGCATCGATTCCGTTTCGTCCTCCACCTCGCCCGTAAGGTCCTCCTCGATTCGACGCAGTCGCTCGTCGGCGAGATAGAACGGGACGCCGATGCGCGCGATACCATCCGGGCAACCCCACTCATCGCTGAGGTAGATTGGTGGGCGAAAGACCAGGCCCCGGTCGGCGAGCTCCGCATGCAGGCGTTCCGCCAACCGCTCGATCATCGTGCCCTTCAGCGTGAGTCCGAGACTCGAAATCGGTCGATCGAGCAACGCCGCCCGCTCTCGGTCCCATTCGCGCGCTCGGTCATCCATCGATTCGGTCATCCTGCCCTGTCCCACTAGCAGAATGCGCGCCATAGATCTGTGGAAGTCATCAAGGCTGAGCGCCTGGCAAGTACCACAGCCGGTCTGCATCTTCTCGCTGGCGAGTAATCGCTCGCCACTTGGCTCTGCGTTTTGGCTCCACGCCGTCATCGCGTATTCTGCCATGATTCCATCAGGATCGACGCTCGCTCGCTACGCCATCGCCGTCACTGGATTTGCCGTGATGGTTGGGTGCCATCACGTTTCGGATACTCCCTGGCCGGTCGTCGAGGCACCACCCGAAGCGGCGGTCCTGATCGGAGAGGTCCGCTCGACTCTGCGCGGCCGCCCGGTCGAGCAGGCCAGGGTGCGCCTGATCGAGCTCGAGTCCAGCGTACGCGACTCGGACCTGACCGATCGTTCCGGCCGCTTCGTCCTCGGACCCGTTCCCCCCGGCGCATACCGAGTCCAGGTATCCATGGTTGGGTATCGTACACTGAGGCAGGATGCTCACCTGAGGGCGGGTGCAATCGATACCCTTCGGCTGCGGCTGCAGTATGACACTTCTGGAGTCATACGCGACTGCATATCACCCGACGGGCGTCACCTTGGGTCCGAGTTCTGCCGACCGTAAGTGGCCAGAGGATCTCACTCCGGCGGCATAGCCAGTCGCTGCAGCGGACGGCGCGTTCAGGGCCACCATGTGAGCGGCTGGCGGGTGTGAGGGACGACCAACATTTTGCTGCCTGGTCAGCTGCGCGCCGCGGCTGAGCTTTGCGTTCGGCCGCCAAGAGCAAACCATGACTTCTGAAACTCGTCGCCGCCTTGCCGCACTCCTTTCGGGAATCGCCGGAGCATTCGTCGCCCTCAGCGTGAGCTTGTGGCTTCGGCAGGATGCCTGCCTCGATGCCGGCGGCCGGTGGGTGGCAGTAGAGCGGGCGTGCGAGCTCCCACCCGGTTTCTCCTCACCTACCTCTCCGGCGCGTTTTTACATAGTCGGTGCTGCAGCCGGCCTCCTGGTGGCTGGCATGCTTCTGCTGGGGTTCAGCTTTATCGCCAACAGAGTTGCGGCGCGCCGGTCGACCTGAACAAGCATTGCAGTGGCCAGGATAGAGCTGTCGACGCGCATCATGGCGCCGCCTACGCGCTGCTTCGACCTGGCGCGCAGCGTCGAATTGCACGTGCGCTCGACCAGCGCGACGGGCGAACGCGCGATCGCCGGCAGGACGTCGGGCCTCCTCGAGCTCGGAGACGAGGTGACTTGGCGGGCCCGCCACTTCGGCGTCTGGCAGTCGCTCTCGGGGCGTATCAGCGCCTACGAGCGGCCGCGGCACTTCCAGGACACTATGCTCCGTGGCGCCTTCAAGCAGCTGAGGCACGATCACTTCTTCGACCTCTTCGACGACGGCACCGTCATGCGGGACGTGTTCGAGTACAGAGCGCCATTCGGGTTCCTGGGTCGGTTTGCCGAGCGCCTCTTTCTCACTGCGTACCTCCGGCGATTCCTGGAAGCCCGCAACCGCGAGCTCAAGGCAGTAGCGGAGTCGGAGGAATGGGTACGGTATCTTCCGCCTGGCACCTGCCGAGACGTTGCACCGGGCGAGAGCCGGGAGCCACCAGCGTGAGCACCTGGCGGGTTCCACGCGGATCGATCACCTTCTCGCGTCGACAGCCGGCGCTCGCCGGCGCACTCGGAAGCGAGGCCAGGTTGGATGCAACCCTGGATGGAACCCTTCGCCCGAACGATCGATGCAGCGTGGGTTGCGAGCGCGCCGCGCTCGCTGTTGTTCGATTCGCTGGCGGCTTAGCTGGGAAGTAGACGGCCCACATGGAACAGAGCCCCGAAGAGACCGCGCTTGACGTCGAAGGCCCCGAAGTCCCTCTGTCGATGCGAATCGGATGGGGATTCGGCGGCGGCGCGCTCGTTGGCGTTGTCCTGCTCTCAGTGGGACTCGCACGTGGCCTCCTCGCCCTCGCGCTCGGGGCGCACATCGCCACTCCAACCTCTAGCGATCTCCATTTCGCGTTGGCCTATGTGGCCGCCTTCGCAGTTGCGGGCGCTGTCACTATGGCCTTCTGGCCGCTGCGCAAGACTTTGGTCGGTGCGTATGTATTAGGCTACATGGGTGCCGGGATCGTCTGCACCGCTATAGCGTTGATGCTCGCGCGGACCGACAGCACCGGCAGCACGACTTTCGATGCGGTACTCACCGCTATAATGACGCTCGTTTTCGGCACAGCTGTGGGCAGTGGAATTCGCAGCTCCGAGGAAGACGCGGCGGTACAACGACGAGTGCTGATGCGGCGCCTGCGTGCGAAGGCGAAAGCTCGCAATCGCACTGGGTGACTCGCGCTGAGGCAGGGGAGGGGCCGTGCTGTTTCTCGTGATCGAGCACTTCCGGGGCGGCGATCCGCGCCCGGTGTACGCGCGCTTCCACTCGCAGGGGCGTCTGGCGCCCGCCGGGCTCGAGTACGTCGGGAGCTGGGTGACCACCGACCTGGCGCGCTGCTATCAGGTGATGGCGTGCGCGGACCGGCGGTTGCTGGAGGAGTGGATGGCGCGCTGGGCCGACCTGGTGGAGTTCGAGGTCATCCCGGTGGTGAGCTCGGAGGAGGCGGCAGCGCGCGTCGGGGGAGCCACCGAGCCCCGGCCGACGTAGCGAGGCGTTGCACCGATTTTCGACCCTCAGTCGAACACTACCCGATGACCATCCTGCACCGGTCCCGTCGCCTCCTCCCGCTCGGCGTGCTGGCGAGCGGACTGCTGATCGGTCCTGCGCAGCTTGCGCAGCGGACGGCAGGCACACCGGCCGTCCGCGATACCGGGCGCGCCGAGCTCGACATGGCCGCGATTCTCGCGAGTGCGCGCCCCGAGATCGACGCGGCGAATGCCGCAATCTGGCATTCTGACCCAGGAGCGCGATGAGGAAAGTCACGTATGGTGCTGCGTGCAGCCTCGATGGTTATCTGGCGCGGATGGATGACCGCGTCGACTGGCTCCATTGGAGTGAAGACGTGCACCGCATCACGGGCGAGTACTGGCCCCGCGTCGATGCAGTCCTCATGGGCCGCAAGACGTACGAGGTCGCACGTGCGGCCGGCACCGGGGCATATCCCGGGGTAACGAACTACGTGTTTTCGCGCACACTCCATGACGACCCGGAGCCCAACGTCCACCTCGTGCGGGACGAGGCCACCGCCTTCGTTCGCGAGCTGAAAGCCCAGGCGGGGGGCGAGATCTGCCTCATGGGAGGAGGTGAGTTGGCCCAGTCGCTCCTCGATGCCGGGCTGATAGATGAAGTCGGGGTCAACATCCACCCGATCTTGCTGGGTTCCGGCAAGCCGCTCTTCCTGCCGCTGCAAGAGCAGCACATACTCGAGTTGATAAAAACCGAACCGTTGAGCGGCGGGTGCATCTACGCTCTCTACCGCCTCGTCGCGCATCGGGCCTGACGCGTCGGTGCCATTGTACAACTCAACTCACCACGCAGCCGCGGGCTGCGCTATACTGGTGGCATCACGATCAGGAACCAGGGACATGACGATCAAGAGATTGGACCACGTCAGCGTCGTCGTCGACGACCTCGAAGCCGCTATCGCTTTCTTCACCGCGCTCGGCATGACGCGCGAAGGCGAGATGCCGGTCGAGGGGCCGTGGGTGGACCGCATCAACGGGATCGAAGGTGTCCAGGTCGACATCGTCATGATGCGGACGCCGGATGGGCACGGGCGGCTCGAGCTGACGAAGTTTCGCAATCCAGCACTGGTCGAGCTCGAACCGGCGATCGCACCGCCCAACGCGCTGGGCCTCCGGAGCGTCATGTTTGCCGTCGAAAGCGTCGACGACAGTGTAGCTCGCCTGCGCGCCCACGGCGGAGAGCTAGTCGGCGAGGTGGCCCAGTACGAGGACCAGTACAGGCTCTGCTACATGCGAGGCCCCGCGGGCATCATCGTGGCGCTGGCAGAGGAGCTCTCCTGAAGCGTTCACCGCCTTCGGCGAAACCGGTGGCACGCCAGGTGCGCCTTCGACTCGATCCCACACACCGACTGTGAAGCGCCGATTCTCCTCCGGCTAGGGCAGGATCTCTACGTACCCCTCCGTTCCGTGCACGCGTATCCGTTGTCCATCCCGGATCAACCGGGTGGCGTGCTCCACCCCTACCACAGCCGGTATGCCGTACTCCCGCGCGATCACGGCGCCATGGGTCGTGAGGCCGCCGACCTCCGTCACCAGCCCTTCGATCGCGACGAACAGGGGCGTCCAGCTCGGGTCAGTGTAGGCAGTGACAAGGATGTCGCCGGCCTCGAGATCGGCATCCGCCACTTCCAGGATGACGCGAGCTCGCCCTTCGATGGTGCCGGCGGAAACCGCTAATCCAACCAGCGCGCCGGCCGGCACATCGTCGCGCCGGTACGAGCCGGAGAGGATCTCGCCTTCCGACGTCAGCACGCGAGGCGGCGTTAGCGCTCGATACGACGTGAACGCGTCCTTGCGCCGCTCGATGAGATCGTAGTCCGCCTCGTTCGTGCGCACGACGTCCTGAAGCTCCTGGAACCTGAGATAGAAGATGTCTTCCTTCTCACGAAGCACACGGGCCTGCACGAGGCGCTCGGCTTCTTTCATCAAGGCCTGCTTGTAAACGAAGTAGCGGCTTACCATGCCGTACTTCGGATATTCGCGGTAGCCGGCGAAGGTGCGGACGCGATCGATCATCCGCTTCGTCTCCTCGGCCTTCTGCTCTCCATCCGGCAATGCCCGCAACCGCGCCAGCAGCTCCTCTCCCTTCTTTCGCGCCTCCTGCAGCCCCTGCTCGAAGCGGCGCGCGCGGGCGCCCGGCTCGAAGTTCCTGATGTTGCCGAGTATCAACGGCAGGAGCATGGTAGGGCGGTCGCTCCAACGCGGCCTCGTGATGTCGATCTCGCCGACTGCGCGCATGCCGTACTTGTCGAGCCAGCCCTGGATGGCGTCTCGCGCTTCGCGCCCGCCCTCGAGCGTGGGCAGCTCGTTCAGAAAATCCTCGTCTTCGACGTGCTGCAGATAAGCCACCACCTCGGCATGCGGGCGAATCACGTCCGCGACGTCCAGGAGCGCCAGGCCCATCTCAGAAGTGACGTTGTTCGGAACCGACTGCGTGAGCGTGTCGGCCACGTTCTTCTCGCCCAGCCATGTGTGCAGATGCTCGTTCAGCCACCACGCAGCTTCCATCCCCGCCATGATCACCTGAAGGCTCCGCGGATCGAACAGGACTCGCTTCCGCTCCTCGAGGTCTGCCAGGATGAAGTCTGTCAGATCCGATCCAGTCTTCGACTGGATCGCGCGCTTCGTGGCGGCAATCGACGCCTGGCTGCGCTCGATCAGTTCCGTGACGATGGCTGGATCGGTCTCGATCGAGGCGGACCCGTCGCCCGGTGGCGCCCAGACGGGTCCCGTGTCCGGGCGCGGCCGGATGAAGTTGGGGCGGTCGAGGATGGTTTGTAGCGCGTCCCTGATCAGCGGATCGGATTTCCCCAGAGTTTCCAGGAGGGCTTCGCGGCTCGGCGGCGAGGCGAGGATTCCCGTGACGTCGACGAACAGCCTCCCGCCAGCCTCGCTCATGGGCCGAGGAGTCGTCAGTTGCCAGAACGAGAGGCCCAGCGGCTTCAAGGGATCGGTCATCATCTGCTGATGTCCGACGGAGACGTAGACGTGGTTCTCATCGTCGCCGGCCTCGGGGATCGGGAACAGCGTGGTGATCGGCCGGCTCTGGACGATGTGGAAGTCATCACCGACCAGACACCACTCGATGTCCTGAGGGTGGCCGAAGTGCGCTTCGATTCGCCGACCCAACTGGGCGAGTCTCACGACCTGCGCGTCCGTCAGCGTTGGCTGCGCCTGCCGCTCCGGCTCGATCGCGAGTTCGTGCGTTCCTCCTTCCCCTGACGCCGAGGCGTGGACGGCGAGCTGCTTGGTGGCGATCGATCTGACGACGACCTCGCCGTCTCGCACCTTGTAGGCGTCGGGGTTCACCACGCCGTCGACCAGAGCGAGGCCAAGTCCGAAGCTGGCGTCCACCGAGGCGACCTTCCGGTTGCCCGTTACGGGATCAGCCGTGAACAGGATACCGGCCGCTTGAGGGAAGACCATCTCCTGGATGACTACGGCCATGTGAACCTTGCGGTGGTCGAAGCCGTTCCGCAGCCGATAGATGACGGCCCGTTCGCTGAAGAGCGATGCCCAACACCGGCTGACCTGCTGAAGGATTGCCGCCGTACCAACGACGTTGAGATAGCTGTCCTGCTGGCCCGCGAAGGAGGCCGTCGGCAAGTCCTCCGCGGTGGCGCTGGATCGCACGGCGTACGCGGCGTGTTCGCCGAGCCGCGTGAGCGCGCCAGTGATCGCCGTTGCGAGATCGTTGGGAATCGCGATCCCTTCGATCGTACCGCGAATCTCTGCACTCGAAGTGCGGATCGCTTCGCGGTCGTCCGGTCGAAGATTCGAGAGCCGATCGAGGCGATCGTCCATGGACGGCGCTCCGGCCATGATCCGTTGGAAGGCGTCCGTCGTAACGCAAAAACCGGCCGGCACATGGATGCCCTCGATACGCGAAAGCTCCCCGAGATGCGCGCCCTTGCCACCAACGACCGCGACCAGCGTACGATCGATTTCCTCGAAACCCAATACGTAGTGATTCATCCGAGACCCGATCGTATGCTCCAGCGCTCCCATCGAATAACCTCCGGCAGAAATGAGCGCCAAGTCTGCACTCCCGCCCTGGGCTTGCCGCAAGTCCCGGGTCGTTTAATATCTTGAGTGTGGCGATGGTCGCCGCCGAGCCGTTGAGGGAGCCGATGTCTTCGATCTCGCGCGTCGCCTTGCTCTGGGTGGCATTCCACTTTGTCGGCGTCAAGCCGCTCGAGCGAGCGAGGGAGCCGGGCACGATCCGCCGCGTCGCGACGCTGCACACTCCACGAGCGGCGCATACAGCCACGACGCTCCCGTCGGGCGACGTCCTCTTCGTCGGCGGCATGGCTGAGGGCGGCGGCAGCCTCTCCAGCGTCGAGCGGTTTGATCCCGGGGATAACTCGATTCGCGAAGTCGAACCTCTCGCCACTTCGCGCGTGGGGCATACCGCCACCTTGCTGTCCGATGGTCGCGTCCTCGTCGCGGGTGGCTACAACGGCGATTACCTCGCGTCGCTCGAGGCATTCGATCCATCGACTAACCGATTTCGTCCCGCCGGCTCGCTCCTCGAGGCTCGGAGTGGCCACACAGCGACGCTCTTGCCGGATGGTCGGATCCTGTTCGCCGGCGGAGTCGGCCGCGGCTGGACGTTCCTCCGGAGCGCCGAGATCTTCGACCCTCGCACCGGGCGCTCGCAGCTGGTTGGCTCGATGACTCTCCCGCGCGAGAGTCACACGGCCACGCTCCTCCAGGACGGTCGGGTACTGATCGTTGGTGGTCATAGTGGCCGGCGTCAGTCCATGACGGTGTATTCGAGCGCCGAGATCTTCTCGCCGCAGCGAGGCGGATTTCAGGCCACGGGCAGTCTGGGTACCGCACGCCATAAGCACGACGTCGTGCAGTTGACGGATGGCCGTGTGCTGGTGATCGGGGGCGCCGATCGCACGGATCGCGTGTACTTCGCGACGACGGAGATTTACAATCCCGGAACGGGAACCTTCGAGTCCGGCCCCGCAATGGCTAGCCGGCGCTACAAGATTGCCGGCACGAGCGTTCGCCTCGGCGATGGGAGCGTGCTCGTCACGTCTGGGGCCGAGGTTCCCGAGCTCTTTGATACGGCGCATCGGCGCTTCCTCGAGGTCCAGGGCCGCTTGGCTGCGGCACTCCGATTCGCCGCAGCCGTTCCTCTAGCCAATGGGGATGTGGTCATCGCCGGTGGCTATGACGATGCAAACCACAATCACAGCGGCGTATGGCGCTACGCGTTCCGTCGCGCGCCAGCTCACGATCGTTGAAGCTGACGTTCGAGTTGCGGGTCGCGCCGAGCTTCGCCCGGCGCTTTCATGATATCGCTCGCCGCTTGACGCGGGCGTCAGGCATAACTGGAGATCGCGATGCGGCTACCTGAGGGGCGAGCGGAGCTCGGCCCGCCCGCACTGAAACTCGCCAGCTTCGAGTTGTGGGTGCACGGTCGCCAGATCCCAGATGCCACCGAAGCCTGGGACGAGGACTGGCTGCAGGTTACGGCTTACTGTGCGGCGCCTGGTGCACGTGTCTGGGTGGCCGGTCCGGTTCTCGGTTCGAGCAGTCTGGCACGTTGGATGGCGGACTGCGAATCGCTGCACGCGACTCTCACAGGTGGAGCGGAGCTGCACTCCTACGAGCCCAATCTGCGCGTGCGCATCGAGGCGATGGGGAAGAGCGGTGCGCTCGGCGTAGCCGTGCTCATCACGCCGGACCAGCTGACCCAGGAGCATCGCTTCGAATTCTCGATAGATCAAAGCTACTTGCCGCAACTCGTGGACGAGCTACGAGCAATTCTGGCTGAGTACCCAGTCCCTGTCGGCCTCCGCAGTGAGTGATGCCCAACGAGTCATTGCAGGGGCCAAGCCTGAAAGGGGGCCAGATATATTAGCTTCGGGCATCAGGCGGATAGCGGAGGGCCAGTGTGACTGACAGCACCTCGGGAAACCAGATCGTTCACCGGTGGTACACGCGTCCAGTGTTCTTCGTCACGGATGTGAATCGTGCGGCTCGCTTCTACGTCGAGATGCTCGGCTTCGAAAAGGGGTGGCACGAGGCGGACGGTGCAGGAACAGTCTGTCAGGTCAACCATGGAGAGTGCGAGATCATCCTCTGCGAAGACGCGACGCGTCGAGACAGAGGACGCCTCTTCATCGAGCTGACTTCGGAGGGACTCGCCGCCCTTCGTCGCGAGTTTGCACGGCGCTCCGTTCCGACCAAGGAGACCTGGTGGGGCTACGACACGCTGCAGGTCGACGATCCTGACGGCAACGAGCTGTTCTTCCCTCGGCCCGACTGAGCGATCGTACTCGTAGTCGCGTCGTATCACCCATCGCGGAGCGACCGGCTGGCGAAGCCGAAGCTGACGGACGTGCTTCGGATTGCGCTCGGGTGCCGCGGGCTCTTTCTGGTTCGATCGCAGCTTGGCCAAGGTATCATGCCACCATGGATTTCGAGTCGAGGAATGGCTGATGTTCACGATCACCCATTGCGGCGTACCGATCGGGCAGATCGAGATGCTCCCTGACGGCGAGCGCCTCACAGTGTCAGTGCGACCACTGCCAGGCTATGGACCCTTGCAGGATCTTGTACGCGCCGCGAGCCGCGCACTCGCTGACGTGGCGCTTTCTCGGCCTGGTCCGGTGAGTCCACATGCCACGCTCGCGCTTCAGCGCGGGGTCGAGCTGGGCCGCGCGCTCGAGCTTCGAGACACGGCGGGCGCCATGGTGCCCACCGATTACATAGAGTTGACCGATTGGCCGGGCGGCGAGCCGGCGGTCGCGGCGTTCATCCGCCTCCGAGACGCGCATGCGGGTGTGCCCGCGAGGGTACCACCGCCTCCGGTAGGCGGCACAGATGCTCAGGCTCCAGCGGCCCAATGAGTGGTTGCACGGGCAACCGCGGTAGAGCACCGCTGTTGAAGGCTGGCGAGCGCATCTCGGCTCGCTCAGCTCCGCGCATGGAGAGCTGGAGCTAGCCGGTCAGCTCTCCGTTAGCTGGATGCATAACCGGAACCGATGGACGGAGACATGACAGACGAAGTCCTCGAGAGCCCTGCACTCCACGCGTTGCTCGCGCATCGCTTTCCGTTCCTGCTTGTCGACCGTGTTCGGATCGTGGAGCCGGGCCGACGCGTGGTGGGGACGAAGCTGGTCTCCGCTGGCGAATGGTGGTGCGACCCGCGCACACCGACCACCGCCGCGATGCCGTTCAGTCTGGTGATCGAGGCACTCGCCCAAACCTCCGGGGCGCTGCTTCGGGATCTGACCGACGGGGCGCCGGGTGTGCTGGCGTACTTCATGGGCGCTGATCAGGTGCGCCTGCGCCGACCGGCCCGCCCCGGAGATGAGCTCACGCTGGCGGTCATGCTGCAGCAGTGGCGACGTGGCATCTGTCGCACGCGCGCGGTGGCCACGGTCGAAGGGGCGCTCGTCGCCAGGGCGTTGCTGACCATCGTGGTGCGCGGCACCGGCTGACGAAGCGCTGCACCGGACGAGCACGGTACGATGTCGTTGTGTGACCCTGAGAAGCGCGCGTTCCGGCGATCGTCATCGCGCTTGGACAAACGGGCGCCTGCTGGTGAACTTTGCATTGGGCCAATAGAGAGGTGGGTCTCGCAAATGAACACGGAAACCAACCGACTGGAGGAGCAGCTCGTGCGAGCGCTCGAGGGCGGGGCGTGGCACGGGCCCTCGGTGCTCGAGTTGCTGGCCGGCGTGTCCGCGGCGCAAGCGGCCAGCCATCCCGTCGCTGGTGCGCATAGCATCTGGGAGCTCGTGCTTCATCTCCGCAGTGACTATGACCTGGTGCTCCGGAGAATGGCTAGCGATGGGCACCCGCTTACGGCGGCTGAAGGTTGGCCTGCATGTCCGGCACCGACCGAGGAGAACTGGCAGCGGACGGTGCGGGAGCTCGAGCTGGCGAACAAGAAGCTGCGGCAGGCAGTGCGAGACTTTCCGCAGGAGCGGCTGGATGACCTTCTGGTACCCGAGTCTCCGTACACCGCGTACACGCAGTTCATCGGCGTCTCTCAGCACAACGCGTATCATTCTGGGCAGATCGCACTGCTGAAGCGCGCCATGGCCGCGGGTACGGCTGCATAAAAGACGGGCGGCTTAGCACCGGGTTGGAGTGGACGGGCGCGCACCTCCGTGGCCGGTGAACTTTATGTCGGTCAGCGATTGGATTTCCTTTTCTTGGCTGGTGGGTACCCACCCGGATCCGACCTCGGCGTTCTCGAGCCGCGGTGACATCCCATGCTAGATGATCGCGAACACGAGGTGAGCAGCGAACAACGCGGGGCCGACGTCGCCAACGCCGGACTTGTTCGCCCGCCATTCGTCTACCTGGTGTCGATCGCTGTCGGCCTGCTCGTTCACTTTTTCTGGCCGGTGCACTTGCTCCCGGCGTCGGTCAGCGTGCCGGTCGGCGTCGCCCTTGTGCTCGTAGCCGTCGCTCTCTTCGTATCTGCCGTGCGCACGTTCCGAAGCGCGGGCACTCCAGTCCCAGGGAACCGGCCGGCGACTACCATCGTTCGCACGGGGCCATACGGCTTCACTCGAAATCCCATCTACCTCGCCTTCACGCTCTTTCAGCTCGGACTCGCAGCATGGGTCAACAGCCTCGGCTTGCTGCTCACGCTTCTTCCAGCGCTAGCTCTCATGGCGTTGGTAGTCATCCCGCGAGAAGAGCGCTATCTCGAGGCCCAGTTTCCGTCGGAGTATCTGGCGTACAAGCGGGATGTCCGCAGGTGGATTTAGGAGGGTGGCCTCATTCAGTGTTCTCGTATCTTGCTGTTCAGATTCGAGAGGCGCCCCGGTACCGGGTGGTGTTCGATGCGCATCATCCCGGAACCTCGGTCTGGGGATTCCCTCTGCTGTTCGTGCTCGCCGCGTGCTGGATCGGGATGCTGGTGGGGGCGATTCGGCACTGGAGCCCAGAGCATCCTCTTCTGCGCCGGCCGCCGATGTCTTTCCCGGCGATCGTCTTCCCGCTCGTCGGCGTGGTGGCCGGGGCAACGCTCTACTTCACGCTCCGCCGGCCGTACGTCCCTCTCCGTGAGGCCCTCGACCGCGGCGACTACACGATGGTGAGCGGCGTGGTACAGCAGCTTCGCCTCGGTGATCCGGGTGGATTCACCGTCGTCGGCGAGGACGGGCGACGCACGTACGACTACTCCGAGCACCTCGAAACGCCGGGCTTCCACGAGGCACACCCGAGTTTCCTGGTGGAGGGCGTGTCGGTCCGCGTCGCCGACGTGGGTGGCCGCATCGCTCGACTCGAAGTCGCCGGGCGGTAGTGGCGGTACCGTGCGGGCCAACGAAGAGCTGAGGCCGACTGGCGGGTCGCAGACCGCGTCCGCAGGGCGGTAGCAGCTTGTAGTGTTCGCCCGCCGCTGGCTCTGTGTCAACCATCCTCATTCACTGCATTGGAGGAGAGTTTGATCGGATCGAACGCTGAACTCGCGGAGCAACTGGTAGTGGAGATCATGGTCCGCGACCTGGATCGCTCGCTCGCGTTCTACACCGCAATCGGGTTCACGCTCGACCGGCGCGACGGCGGCTTCGCCGCGCTCAAGTGGGGAGATCGGTGGCTCTTTCTGGATCAGCGCGACGACCTGCCGGCGCTGCACGGACCCGCGCGCGCGAACGTACGGATCCTCACCACTGATGTCGACCAGGTATGGGCGACGGCCCAGACGCTCGGCCTGCCGGTAGAGCGGCCGATCGCGGATCGGTACTACGGTCTACGGGACTTCACGGTGCGTGATCCCGACGGCTTCGGATTGCGCTTCGCTACGCCGCTCGAAACCAACCCGGATCCGTCGGCTGGTCGATGAAGCGTTGCACCGGACTGGGGCGAGGATAGATGCGCACTCGCACGACGGGACTCGGGGTCTGGACGCCGCCGACGCGCGCACTTACTGCGGCTGGTCGTCGCGGTGGTCGTGCGGCACTACGGGTTCTGGTCGATGAATGCTTGTCGTATAGTCTACGTCGTCGGCGAAGCCGGGGGAGCGGACAATGTGCGGTGGTGCGGGTTTGCCTACGGCACGCTGCCGGACCACGGCGCAGTTGGGGAAGAGCGCTTCATGGTCGAATGGCGACCGGCGGACGACAGGGTGTGGTACGACCTGTACGCCCTCTCGCGTCCCGGGCACCCACTCGCTCGACTCGGCTACCCGCTCGCCCGCGGACTTCAGCGTCGGTTCGCACGCGCATCGAAGCGAGCGATGGTGGCGGCCGCTGCGACATCCGAGAGCCTCGGCGCCGCCTGACGAAGCGTCGTACCGTACCTGCAGAGGATCACGGATTGGCCACCGGGTGCGGGCCTATCGAGAACAAGCCGTGACGAGCATCTTCACGCTTGCAAAATCGGCGCTTGCCACTGAACTCTGCGTTCGCTCGCCACTGGGGCCATCATGAAGCGACCATGGTGGTTGATCACACTGTCTCTCGTAAGCTTCGCACTGACATACGCCGTCGCCTTCGACGTAGTGAATCACGTCTCCGTCTACTGGCTGCACCAGACGGATCCAAAGTTCGGCGGTGCCGCAGGCAACATTCGCTTCGGCCACGAACTCCTGATCACGTTGACTCTGTTGGCCGCAAGCTTCCATTTCGGAGCCCTGATCCCGTTCTGGCCCGCTCTCCGGCACGCAGCGCTCACACGCATCATCACCCTCGGCGCGCTGGCCGCGCTCGGAGCCGAGGTGATACAGACGGGCCTCGACGCGGGCGGGGGGGCTGGATGGTTGTGGGGTGGCCCCTTCGCGTACGGAATAGCTCCGGCACTGACCACTCTCCTGGTCGGTGCACTGTTGCTCCCCTGGCGCCAGCAGCGCTCTCCACGATGAAGTTCTCTCGCCGTTTCTTGTGCGACTGGCGATGGTCGACTTCCGGTTGGGCGAACGGAAGCATGCATGGAGCTGGCAGCTGTTCGGGACAGCATCCTAGCTGACGCGTCAGGCAGACAAGAGCATACCATGTCCAAAGCCGCAATCTTCGCAGCCGCGCGGGAGCTCGATCTCCAGGCTACAAAGCGCCTCTTGATGGAAAAGCCCGAGTTGCTCGCCGTCGTCGATCGCAAGCGTGAGAACCAGAACCTGCTGCACCTGGCGTGCGCGGCGTCGCCGGAGAGACTCGGCAAGTCACAAGCTGCTCAAACACGGTACGTCCGCTTCCTCCTCGAGAAGGGGCTCGATATCGACACACCCGTAGGCCGAGATGCATGCACACCGCTGTTCTTCGCGGTAGCGCGAGCGCGGAATCGACTCCTGGTGAAGGAACTCATCTCCCGTGGTGCCAGCGTTTCCGCGGTGCCCGGTGGCGGCCTGTTCGCGGCGGCCTGGTGGAACGATGTCGCGACGCTGAAGCTCCTGATCCGTTCGGGGGCGAAGATCGACGTGGTCGTCGGGATAACTCCATTCCTCGCCAGCTGGTGCTGGCGCAAGTTCGACGCGGCCAAGGCCCTGGTCCTGAGCGGCGCGAACGCGGACTTTCAAGACTCGCGCGGGAAGACAGCGCTGCACCACGGCGTCGAGAAGAACTTCGATCCGGCGTTGCTATCGTGGCTCGTGAAGCACGGGGCGTCAGCTGACATCGAGGATCGCGCAGGAGTCTCCGCGCGACAACGTGCGTCTCGGAAGCGCGACAAACGCTATTTGAAAGCGTTGGCTCCTTGATATGAATGTCGACATCGAGAGCTTCCGGCCGGAGCACGCGAGCCGGTTCGCGCAACTCAATCGTGACTGGCTCGAGATGTACGGCCTCATGGAGCCGTCCAACGAAGAGCAGCTTGCCGACCCGCAGACGTACTTCCTCGACCGCGGCGGCCAGATCTTCGTCGCACTGCGCGATGGCGATGTAGTGGGTACCTGCGCGATCGTCCCGCACGACGTCGACGAGTTCGAGCTGGCGAAGCTCACCGTGTTACCTGCCTTCCGCGGACAGCGCATTGCACGCCGTCTGGTGGAACGCTGCCTCGCATTCGCGCGTGAGCGAGCTGCCCGGCGCGTGGTCCTGGTGTCGAATTCGCAGCTCGAGGTGGCCCTTCGGTTGTACGAGTCCTTCGGCTTCGAGCACCGCGCAGCGCCAGGAGACAAGGAGTACGAGCACCAGGACGTGTACATGGTGCTGGACCTGGATGTCGAGGATCCCCCGCTTCGATGACGGAGCCGCTCGGCCTGGAGTCGAAGACCGTACGGATCGTCCCGTACGATGATCGCTGGCCGGCGCTCTTCCGCGCCGAGGCCGCGCGACTCGCCAGCGCCATCGCGGCCGCCGGACTCCCAGCCCTGATCTTCGAACATGTCGGCAGCACGGCCGTACCAGGGCTCGCGGCAAAACCGATCCTCGACCTGGCGGCAGGCCGCCGGAGCGAGGTGTTGGTGGACGCCTACGTACCAGTGCTCGAAGTGGCGGGGTGGATCTATCGTGGGAACAGCGGCCTCCCGGGCCGCGAGTTCTTCCGGCGCGGCGACCCCCGGAGCCATCATCTGCATCTCGTGGAGTACGGCGGGTGGCACTGGCAACGCTACATAGGCTTCCGCGATGCGCTCCGGGCCGACGCCGCGCTACGGGATGATTACGCTGCCCTCGAGCGCGAGCTCGCCGAGCGATATCCGCGTGATCGCGAGGCGTACATCGACGGGAAGACCACCTTCATCGAGACCGTCGTGCGCACACTGGGAATCGAGCGCGACGGATCGAGCAGCGACGTGCCGTAGGAACCATCCGTGGGTGCTCGTCCGTCTGCCCGCACCCGGTAGATCACCCCTCAGGGAGCCACACCATCATGGGCGTGCCTCATCGTTCACCCCGCCGCGCGAGCAGTGTTCTTCTTGGCGTCATCCTGTTCGCCGCCCCGACCGTCCACGCCCAGGCGGGGCCGGCCGACACCCCGGAGGCGGTCGCGAAGCAACTCATGTCGACGCTGAGTGCGGGTGACTTTGCCGCCAATGCCGCGCTGATGCATCCCAGCGCACTGGCCACCTTCCGGCGGTTCGTCGTCGGCCTCAGTGCGAGCGACAGCTCGGGCGCCACACTGAAGCAGGTATTCGGCGTGTCCAGCAGCGCCGCCCTCGACACTCTATCCGACGCGCAACTGTACGCCCGCTTCTTCGGCGCGATGGTCGCCGCGCAGCCGGAGATGAGTGCGACCATCCGATCGGCTACGTACGATGTCATCGGCCATGTGAATGAAGCACCGGATCTGGCGCACGTCGTTTATCGCATGACGATGACGGTAGATGGGATAGCCGTGCGCAAGGTGACCGTGCTCACCCTGCGGCGCTACGGGACGACGTGGCGAGCCATGCTCACCACGGATCTCGAGAATCTCATCTCCCGACTCTCCGCACAGGGTACCTGACGAGTCCGCCGCATCCTCGAACCAAGCCAGGTTGAAACTCTTCCGTCCTTTTGGCCGTCTAAAGGAACATGGCTCCCAATTCCCGACCCGCCCAACGTTCCGAGGTGCTCCAGGGCACTCTGGAGATGCTCGCTCTCAAGCTGCTCGCCGCCGAGCCCATGCACGGCTGGGGGCTCTCGCTCGAGCTGCGGCGAATCTCCGGCAATGTCTTCGACGTGAACCAGGGATCGCTCTACCCCGCGCTCCAGAAGATGCTGCGCCGCGGGTGGATCCACGCCGAGTGGCGCGCGACCGAGAACAACCGCCGCGCGCGCTACTACAGCATCACGCGCGACGGGCGCAAGCAGCTGGAAGCGGAGATCGCGGACTGGGAGCGGACATCCGGCGCGGTTAATCGCGTGCTCCGCTACGCCCTGCAAGGAGGCTGAGATGGCCTGGTACCACGAGATCGTGTCGTCGCTCGGCGCGCTGTTCGGCCGCCGCCGGCAGGAAAGGGAGATGGACGAGGAGATGGCTTTCCACATCGAGATGGAAGCACGGCGGCTCGTCGAGGGCGGGATGCACGGAGACGAGGCGCGGCGCCGCGCGGTCCGCGACTTCGGCGGTCTGGAGCGGCACAAGGACGACGTGCGCGACGAGCGCGGGACGAGCTGGCTGTGGGACGGCTGGAACGACGTCCGCTTCGCTGCGCGGTCGCTGAGGCGTCGGCCGGGATTCACCGCGATCGCGACCCTCACGCTCGCTCTAGGCATCGGCGCGACCACCACGCTCTTCGGCGTCGTGAAGCAGGTGCTCCTCACGCCGCTGCCGTACGGCCATCCCGAGAGTCTGGTCATGGTCTGGAGCGCCTGGAAGGGATTCGACCAGACGTGGCTCTCGTACGACGAGTGGGAAGGGTGGCGCGCGCGCATCCGTGCATTCTCCGACATCGGCCTGTTCGCGGAGGGATCCGCGACCATCGACGGCGACGAACCGGAGCGGGTCCGCACGGCTCAGGTGCAAGCGAACGTCTTCCCCATACTGGACGTGCAACCGATCGTGGGGCGCAACTTCACCGCCGAGGAGGATCGCCCGAACGGGCCGAACGTCGTGATTCTGGGCTACGGACTCTGGCAGCGACGATTCGGAGGCGATCCATCGGTGGTAGGACGCGAGGTACGGATTTCCGGGCAGGCGACGACCGTGGTGGGCGTCATGCCCGCCGATTTCCGGCTTCCACTCGACTATGGCGCGGGCGGCCGTACGGAGGCGTGGTTCCCTATGGCGACCGACGCCGCGCAGAATGGCGCGCTGCCCGGACCCGAGTTCCCGAGGGGAGGGAGCAATCACGGCTACAACGCGGTAGCGCGGTTGAGGCCGGGCACGACGGCGGCGACCGCGAACGCACAGCTCCGCTCGCTCGTGGCCGAGCTCGAGCAGTGGGGCTACATGTCGGGTGTCGGCTTCCACGCGTACGCGGTGCCGATCGAGGAGCAGATCACGGGGCGCGTGCGTCCGGTGCTGCTCGTGGTCTTCGGCGCGGTTGGATTCGTGATGCTCATCGCGTGCGCGAACGTGGCCGGACTGCTGCTGGTACGCGGCGAGTCGCGTCGCAGGGAGCTCGCCGTGCGGGTCGCGCTCGGTGCCGGGTCGCGCCGGCTGCAGCGTCTGCTGCTCGCCGAGAGCGCGGTACTCGCGGCGATGGGCGCTGTGCTGGGCGTGGGGCTCGCCGTGCTGGGTGTGCGTCTGGTGCGGGCGAGCGCCCCGGCGGGGCTGGCGCGTGTGGCCGACACCACGATCGACTGGAGCGTTCTGCTCTTTGCGCTGGCCGTGGGCGTAGCGGCGGCGGTGCTGGCCGGGCTGCTACCCGCGCTCCAGGCGACGCAGATCGCGCCGGCCGGTGAGCTAAAGGAGGGCGGCCGTGGTGCCACGAGTGGGAGCGCGCGACTACGGTGGCGGCAGGCTCTGGTGGCGACGGAGGTCGCACTCGCCGTGGTGCTGGTGACCGGGGCCGGGCTCATGATCCGAAGCGTGCGCAATCTGCTCGCGATCGACACCGGCTTCCGCGCGGACGGTGTGCTCACGATGCGTCTGTCCACGCCATCCACGTGGTACACCGACTCGACGAGCGTCGCCGCGTTCTGGGCCGAGCTGCAGCGCCGCGTCGCGACGGTGCCGGGTGTGGAGAAGGTGGGTGCAGTGCGACTGCTGCCACTCGCCACCGACATGGGCGACTGGGGGCTGCAAGTGGAGGGGTACGCGCCGCCTCCCAACCAGGGCACGCCCGGCGACTGGCAGATCGTGACCCCGGGCTACCTCGAGGCGATGGGACTCACGCTGCGCGATGGACGCCGCTTCGATGCGCGCGACGACATGAACGGCGCGCTGGCGATGATCGTCAACCGGGCGTTCGTGCAGCAGTACCTCGCGGGCCGGCGCGCGTTGGGTACCCGGGTGCGCATCGGCGGCAGCGACAGCACCCAGGCGTACACGATCATCGGCGTGGTGGACGATGTGCATCACAACTCGCTCGTGGGACAGGTGAAGCCGAAGTTCTACGTGACCCTCGCGCAGTTCGCGCGTGCGCCGGGGAACACGCAGCGGAGCATGAGTCTGGTCGTCCGGACCGACGGCGATCCGGCGGCGCTCGCGGCCCCGGTGCGTGCGGTGATCCGACAGCTCGATGCGCGGCTGCCCATCTCCGAGGTGCGGACGATGCGCGACATCGTGAACTCCTCCATCAGCGGCCCGCGCTTCGCGATGCAGGCGCTCGGTCTGTTCGGCGTCCTGGCGCTCATGCTCTCGGCGATCGGAATTTTCGGTATCGTGTCGCAGGTCGTGGCGTCGCGCGCCCACGAGTTCGGGGTGCGTGCCGCACTCGGCGCCACGCCGGGCGAGCTCGTCAGGCTGAGCGTTCGCACCGGAGTGCGGCAGGCGCTCATGGGTCTCGTGATCGGCATCGCGATCTCGCTGCTGCTCACTCGCACGATGGTGTCGCTGCTGCAGGGCGTCACGCCCACGGACCCGCTGACGTTCGCCGCGGTGGTGCTGGTGACGGGCGTAGTCGCGGTAGCAGCGAGTGTGGGGCCGGCGCGGCGTGCGGGGAGGACGGATCCGGCGCGGGTGCTGGGGAGCTCGTAGGGGAGGGTACCACTGTTTGAGTGGCTGGCGAGACCCGGAGCCGGCGAGCATTATCCTCCAGCGAGTGCGGGTTCTCGCCGGGATGATGCGTGAGCGGACGAGCTTCGGTGCCCAGGTCCTCGATCACTGCGGGCTCACGCCGGAGCTGGCGTTCGAAGAGGTCCGACGTCTCGGTACCGATGGCAGCGCGTCCTGAAGGGGACACGCCGCTGTACCCTCCTCGGCGTGCGAGCAATCGATCGGGAGAGTGATGCGCATCCTGAAGACGACCACCAGCATTCTGGCAGCCGCGGTGTTCATCGCGGCGTGCTCGTCCACCGTGCAGAGCACGCGCGCCGCGGACTCACGCGCCGGCGGCGCATTGGCCGAGGCGCGGGGGGAGATCCAGCCGCTCTTCGAGCGAATGCTGGCGACGGCGAACGCGCACGATGTGGACGGTCATCTGGCAGCGTACACGAGGGACTCGACTCTCGTCTTCGTCATCAACGACGAAATCATTCGAGGCTGGACTGCGCTCCACGAGCGCCAGCGTCAATGGTGGCAGGGCGGGAAGTCGGACGCAGTTTACAGGGTGGTCGGGGGACCAGACTACGAGATGCCCGCACCCGGCCTGGTGGTGCAGACCTACCTCCTTAGCTCACACCGGACGCTCCCTGACGGTGCGCCGAGCGATGGGCGAATCGCCGTCACTGACATCTGGCGGAAGGGGCCGGATGGCTGGCGAATCATCTACGCCCACGAGTCGATCGGTTCGCCGCGGAGCGCCACAACGGATTCCGCCCGCGCGTCCGCGAACGAGCAGCCGAGGGATCACGGTGCGACGGGCGGAGCCGTAGTGCGTGCACCTGTCGTTCGAGGTACAGGCTCGCCCGGCTGGTCTCCAGCAAGTTGACCCCTGATCATCCCACCGTCATCGTCCTCATGGGCCCTGCCGGGGCAGGGAAGTCCACGGTGGGCCGGTCGCTCGCAAATGAGCTCGGCTGGCGCTTCACCGACGCCGACGCATTTCACTCGGCTGCGAACCGAGCCCGCCTCGGACGTGGCGAAGGCCTTTCCGACGCCGACCGCGCACCGTGGCTCGCTTCGCTTCGCCGAGAGATAGCGATCGCCATTGCACACGGGGAGCCGACGGTGCTCGCGTGTTCCGCGCTCCGGCGATCGTACCGCGAGATGCTGGTGCCGGAGAACGCGCGGAGAAGCGTCTGCCTCGTGTATCTCCGGGTGACTGCGGACGAACTGGAGCGCCGGCTACGGACGCGGGTCGACCACTTCGCACCGGTAGAGCTTCTGGGTAGCCAGCTCGAGACGCTCGAGGAGCCGGCCCCTGCCGAGGACGTGTTCACGCTCGACGGCGAGCAGCCGGTGCAGGCGCTCATGCAGCAGGTTCGCCGCGCGTGTGGTGTTTGAGAGGGCGAGGCTGCGCCGGCACAGAGGCGACGAGGCTAGCGAAGCTTGGAGTGTCCGCGTAGACGCGAGAAGCCGTGCCGCGAATCGCGTGCTCCATCCTGGTCCTCTGGAGAGTCCATCGATTACCACGATGATCGTGGACCGTCGGCCACCGTGGAATCTCTTGCGATTCAGACTGGCGCGCGGCATCATGGCTATGACGACGGCGGGGCCAACGATTCGAGCCGCAGCCCATGTACTCCACCTGTCTCTTTTGCAACACTTCACTCGGCGCGAACGAGATCGTCGAGCACTTTCCGGTTGGCCGGCGGCTGGCCTTCGATTCTACGAAAGGGCGGCTGTGGGCGGTGTGCACCCACTGTCGCAACTGGAACCTCGCGCCGATCGAGGAGCGCTGGGAGGCGATCGAGGAGTGCGAGCGGGCGTTCAGGGAAACGCCGCTGCGGGTTTCCACCGATAACATCGGCCTGGCCACCCTGCGGGAAGGGCTGGACCTCGTTCGTGTAGGGAAGCCGCTGCGTCCCGAGTTCGCTGCGTGGCGCTACGGCGAGCGGCTTCGCGCCCGGCGGCTCAAGGCTACGGGGCGGGCGGCGCTCGCTGCCGCGGCGGGCAGCCTCACGCTCGCGGCGGGCGGTCTCGCGGTGGTCGGCGTCGCCGCGGTCACGGAAGGACTCTACGGCCCGCCGCTTTACTCGCGTCTCTCGAACGTCCTCGAGCGCTACGAGTACGAGCGGGTCGTGGCACGCGTACGTGACGCTGGTGGGAATCTGGAGCTCGTGCGCGCCAAGCACCTGTCGCGCATCGAGTTCATCGAAACTTCCGAAGGCAGCGGGTGGGTCGTGCGTGTAGTCCACGACCACGGCATCGTGGACCTGAAGGGACAGCACGCGATGCAGACGGCCGGGCAGCTGCTGTCGCACATGAACGCGCACGGCGGCTCCGCCGCCGACGTGAGCGACGCCGCCGACCTGATCACCGCGGCGGGCGACGCGGCGGCGTTCATGCGGAAGACGATCCAGCTGCGAGAGGAGCGCTGGCGCACAGGCAACACGTTCCTCAACAGCGCCTACGGTGCGCTCAGTCTCGCCTCTCTCGAGCGGCTGGCGCTGGAGATGGCGGTACACGAGGACGCCGAGCGGGTCGTGTTGCAGGGGGAGCTCGAAGCGCTGGAAGCGGCATGGCGCGATGCCGAGGAGATCGCCGCGATCTCGGACAGCCTGCTCGTGCCCGAGGCAGTACTGCATGCCATAGCGCGCTTCCGCTCGAGATTCACGGGCGGAGCGTGACGGCCAGCGGTTCTGGCGCGGCCACTTCCCGTTCGCCATCGTAGCGCCGTCGAACCGGCTTTCCGCCGGTCAACACCGCTTCGGATGACGACGGCTACGAGAGGTATGATTCCGGATCTGCTGCGCTTCGCGAGCGTGATGCTGACGGCCATCGCCATGGCGGGTGGCTTCGCGCACCTGTTGGAGATGCCGAGAAAAATCGAGATGTCGCGGGAGGATTATCTCACCGTTCAGCAGATCTACCGCGGCTGGGCGCTGCTGGGCATCGCCGTGGTGGGGGCGCTCCTCTCCAGCGTGCTGCTGGCCGTCACGGTGCGCGAGAACCCTGCGGAGCTCTACCTCACCGTAGCGGCCGCGGTGTGCATCGTGATCAGCCTGATCGTGTTCTTCACGTTCACCTTCCCGGCGAACCGGCGAACCGCCAACTGGACCGCACTGCCGGAGGACTGGATGCGGTTACGGCGGCGCTGGGAGTACTCGCACGCGGTCGGCGCAGCGCTCTACTTCCTGGCGCTAAGCCTGCTCACGCTCTCGCTCCTCGTGGGCCAGTAAGAGGATGAAGATTCGACGGCCCGTGCAGCATCCTGGCTTGCACTTCGATCAACCGGAGTATTTCCTGAGCGCGATCAACGGATCACACCCACCAGCGCCGCCCCGGCGCGTCGCGGAGCGGACGAAGGTGAGATCGAGAGGAACGACACCTCGAAACGATCGATTCCCAGAGTGACTCCTGGCTCCGATCGATACGCCCCCCGCCGAGCTGCGGGGAGTCCGTTCCTCACGCACATCGCGTTGCGCGAGGATCGCGTCGAACCTGGCTACCCCTTCGATATTCCCGTGCTCGAGGGCGGCCTCAATCTCGAGCTCACCACGCCGGTCACGATCCTCGTCGGAGAGAACGGATCGGGCAAGTCCACCTTGCTGGAGGCGCTGGCCTGGAGCGTCGGCTTCGGCGCGCAGGGCGGCAGCCGCGATCACAGCTTCGAGGAGAACGCCGACGGCCATAAGCTGGGCCGCGCGCTCCGTCTGGGGTGGCGCCAGCGCGTAACCAGCGGGTTCTTCCTCCGTGCGGAGACCTTCTACAACTTCGCCAGCATGTTGGAAGAGTCGGGGACGAACTTTGCCCGATACGGCGGGACGTCCTTTCACACGAAGTCTCATGGAGAGGCGTTCCTCGCGCTGTTCGAGCATCGCTTCGAGGACGGCTTCTACATTCTGGACGAGCCAGAGGCGGCTCTCTCGCCGCAGCGTCAGCTCGCGTTCCTCCGAATTCTTCACCAGCTGACGGAGCCCCGCATAGCGCAGTTCGTGATCGCCACTCATTCGCCGATCCTGCTCGCGTTTCCTGGGGCTACGGTATTGAGTCTTGATGGTGGCGAGATCCACCCGGTGCGCTACGACGAGACCGATCACTACCAGTTGACGCGGAGTTTTCTCGAGGCTCCCGAGCGCTTCCTGCGGCATCTCCTCGCTGATTAGAATCCGCATTGCGGTGCGACCCGCTGCTCGTCGCCGCGTCAAATTCACGTCGCCAAGAAAATGCCCAACCATCCGACCAAACCACGCGGCGTGCACCGCCGCGCCCTGATCATCATCGCCCTCCTCCTGCCCACGGCGCTCGCGGGTCAGTCGTCCGCCAAACACCAGCCGGCCGACGGCGTGATGCTCGAATTCCAGCGATTCGCCGATATCTTCGGCGGCCGGCTAGTGGCGGCATTCGATTCCATCCCGGCGGCTCGGTACGACTACCGGCCAACAGCGGCGCAGCAGACGATCGGCTTCATCGCGCAGCATCTCGAAGATGCGAACTACGCCCTGTGCGAGCGAATGGGAACGCTGAAGCATCCGAGGACCGCGAAGGACTCTCTCGCAGACACCGTCAAGGCGCGCTGGCCCAAGGACACGCTCGTCGCGCGCCTCGAGGCGTCGCTCCGTTTCTGCGACACAGCCGTGGAGCAGGTTACCGGGCTCGAGTCAGCCTCCCTGGCGGGCACCCTGCTCGCGTTCGAGACGGATCTGGCGGAGCACTACAGCCAGCTAGCGGTCTACATGCGAATCCTCGGAATGCTGCCGCCATCGGCGCTGCCGCCCAGACGGCGGATCGCCATACAGCTGCCGGTTTCCGCGCTGTCGCCCTTCGTCGGCGTCTATCAGTTCACCAGGGGAGTCGAGCTCGACGTCACATTGCGAGACGGAGCGCTCTTCGCGCGATCGAGTACCGGTGGTGGCGCGTTGCATCTGTGGCCGGAGAGCAGCACGAGCTTCTTCGTCAAGGAAGTGGACGCGCAGGTCACGTTCTCGCGCGACGGGAACGGTAATGTGACAGGTCTCGTTCTCCATCAGTACGGTCGTGACAGACCCGCGGCCAGGGTGCGATAGCCGCACCGCGCTGCAGCACCGGATCAGGGACACCGACTCATGCATCGAATTCGACAGGCGGAGCTGCCGCTCCGAGGGAGCTCGTACAACTTCGTGGGCGCCGATCAGGGTGACGTCGGCGTGTCGGCCTTTCTCTTCAACGGCAAGCCCGGGAGTGGTCCAGGGCCGCATAGGCATCCCTACGACGAAGTTCAGTTCGTCCAGTCGGGTCTCGGATTGTGGATGGTCAACGGAGAAGAGTTCGAGGCCGGTGCGGGTGACATCCTCGTGATCAAGGCGGGTGAGGTCCACAGCTTCAAGTGCATCGGCGACGCGCCGCTGGTCCAACTCGACGTGCACCTGAGCCCCAGGTTCATTCAGGAGAATCTCGGCGACGCGCCCGCAGCTGCGCGGGGAGCGGATACGCAGGAGACGAGAGCTGAATTTCTACCGTAGCGCTCGCCAACGTCGGCGCTCGCCATCGCTGGCGAGCTTCGCTACCCGCGTATTATCATGAGCCCGATGACTCACCTGTAATCGGAGGTTCGATCATGCGCTGTATTCAAGTCTCCGCTGCCGTGCTCGCCGCTCTCGCGATCTTCGCGAGCTCGAGCGTCGCGAATGCCCAGGAAACCGAACGCAGCGTGGCGGACGGTGGTATCTCGGTGCCCGGTTGGAAAGGCGAGGTGGATGCCAGGGCGGCGTCGCGCGGGCAATCGGTGAACGACGCGAAGCTCACGAAGGAAGGAGAGGATCTGCACGTCACGACCGGTCCGGCGGTGACCTACTGGAATCCCTCCAACACCGCGAGCGGCGACTATACAGTGAAGGCGACGTTCACGGAACCGAAGTACATGAACCTGAACGACCACCCGCACCCGTACGGCGTGTTCATCGCGGGCGACAAGATGGGCACCGACAAGCAGAGCTATCTCTATTGCGCCGCGTACGGGAACGGCTCCTTCATCGTCCGCGGCTTTGGACCCGAGCCCTTCCAGATGAACGGCCGGCGCGGCGAGGAGAATGCAGCGGTGCACAAGGCGGCGGCGAAGGGCGAGCCGGTCACGCAGGAGATCGCGCTTTCGGTAAAGGGCGACAAGGTGAGCTGCGCGATCAACGGTACGGTGGTGGCGAGCTACGACAAGTCCGAGGTCGTGGGGGATGGCAAGCTCGCCTCGACCGATGGGATTTACGGAATCCGCTTCGCTCACAACACGGAAGGGTCGGTGAACGGGCTGACGATGACGAAGCAGTAGATCGGATGCCGCACCCGCATCTCTCGATCGGCCATCGCCCGGCTGCACCAGCTGGCAGGACGTGATGTTTCTCGATTCGATCAAGAAGCTCTTCCGCTCCGGCTCCGAGCCGGACGACGCGAGCGAAGCCGCCGCAGCGGACGTAGACCCGGTTCACCTGGCCGCGTGCGCTCTCCTCCTGCAGGTCGCGCATGCGGACGGGGAGTTTTCGGCCGAGGAGAAGAAGCATCTCGAGGGCGCGCTGGAGCGCCACTTCGATCTTCCTCCCGAGGGTGGGCGACGGCTGCTCGAGCTCGCGGAGGAGGAGCGGCGCGAAGCGATCGATCAGTACCGGTTCACCTCGGTCGTGAAGAGAAACTACGACCTCGGTCAGAAGATGACGCTCGCCGAAGTGATGTGGGGGCTCGTGCTCGCCGACGGCACGATCTCCGAGCACGAGCAGTACCTCACGCGGAAGATCGCGAATCTGCTCGACCTCAAGCCCGGCTACCTCTCCACCGCCAAAGCTGCCGCCGCTAGCGCTGCGGCGGAGCGCGGGGAGGGGAGCGGACCCGCTGGCGGCTGATCTCCACCTCACGAGATGCCAGCGGGCGCATAGTGCGCATCGCCGCTTCGATCGCTCTGGTCCTGGCGATCGCTGCCTGTCGGCACGACCGGAGGCGGAGCGCGAGCGAGGCCGATCGGCAGATGCAGGTGGCACGTCCGCTGGCTGGGTGCTACCTCCTGGCTGGCGACAGCGTCGGTCCTTACCGCGTCCAGCTCTATTCGTGGCGCACTGCCCAAGCGTGGGTCGCCCGTCCGCTGGGGACGGATACCCTCGCGGGTGCTACCAGCAACGAGTGGAGCTGGAACCCCGCAAGTCCGGACAGCTTTGATGTCCTACGGGACGGAGCCGATAGCGCAATGGAGTTCGTCGTGCATCGCGCCGACAGCAGCTGGTCGGCGGTGATGCTCGCGCCTGTCGCCGACACCGCGCAAAAGGAGGCCAGTCCCGCGCGCGTGGAGCGCGTAGCGTGTCCATCGGCGGACTCGGGCGCGATCAAGGGGTGATCGCTCGGTGCCTGTGAAATGCGAGTAGTTCTCGGAGCGGTTGAATGGAACTGATCGCCCTGGTGGCGGACATCACGACCCTGGACACAGACGCGATCGTGAACGCGGCGAACGAGTCGCTCGCGCCGGGCGGCGGCGTGTGCGGCGCGATCCATCGTGCCGCGGGTCCGGAGCTCGCACGTGCGTGTGCGGCGATCGGAGGGTGCCCGACGGGGGAGGCCCGGATCACGCCGGGCTTCCGGCTCCCTGCGAAGTTCGTCATCCACGCCGTGGGCCCCGTCTGGTATGGCGGCAACGAAGGCGAGGCCGAACTCCTCGCCTCGGCCTATCGCTCGTCGATGCAACTTGCGGCGGAGAACGGCGTCGGGAGCATCGCCTTCCCGGCGATCAGCACGGGGATCTACGGCTATCCGCTCGAAGAGGCAACGCCGATCGCGGTGAGCGCGGTGCGCGACGCCTCCGCGTCATCGGAAGTGGAACGCGTGGTGTTCGCGTGCTTCTCGCCTGACGTAGAGCAAGTGTATCGCCGCGTTTTGAAGTGACCAACGCAGCTCTCGGAGTCAGGACTGGCATGATCACCTGCGGTGACCATCTCTCATCCCTTCGCGCGACGGCGGGCGCTTACGTGGACGAGGTCCACGAGCTGGCCGAGGGGCTCGACGAGGAGCAACTCGCCGGGAGCTCGGAACCCGGGCGGTGGAGCATGGCGCAGTGCTTCGAGCACCTCGTCGCCACCGCCAAGTCCTACCATCCGCGGATCTCCGCGGCCATCGATCGCCACCCGTCGTCGAGCGCCAGCGCAATGGCGTATCGCCCGACGTGGATCGGCCGAAAGTTCGTGGATGCCATGCGTGACACCACGGGCCGGCGGCGCTACAAGGCACCGCGCCCCTTCCGACCATCGCCCCAGCCCGCAGCGGGCTCCGCGGAGCGCCTCGCGGCATCGATCCGGGAACTCGACACTCTTCTCGCGCGTGCATCGGGCGCGGACATCGTGCGGGCGCGGGTGGCCTCGCCCGTGGTTCCGCTACTCAAACTCAATCTCGGAGAGGCGCTCGAGCTCCAGGTGGTGCACATCGCTCGACACCTTGCGCAGGCGCGCCGCGTCCGGGAGCATCTCGAAAGCACTAAAACGCACTGACGGGAACTGACCACGATATGACAACCGATATCTCCGCGCGTCGTGCGAACTTCAGGCAGCTGCACGAAAGCGGCTGCTTCATCATCCCCAATCCCTGGAACGTCGGCAGCGCGAAGCGATTGGAAAAGCTCGGCTTCAAGGCGATCGCCTCCACCAGCTCCGGTGCGGCGTGGGCGCTGGGCCGCGAGGATGGAGAGATGTCGCTCGACGAGGTGCTGGCGCACCTGAAGCTGCTCTGCGACGCCACCGATCTCCCGGTCAACGCCGATTTCGAGGCCGGCTTTGCCGATGAGCCGGACGGTGTGGCCACGAACGTACTGCGCGCCATCGAGACCGGCGTGGCCGGATTGTCCATCGAGGATCGGACGGGCAGGGAGCTCTACGACATGGAGCTGGCCGTCGACCGAATGCGCGCGGCACGCGAGGCGATCGACAGCTCGGGCCAGAACGTCTTGCTGGTAGGGCGATCGGAGGGATTCCTGATGGGCCGCACGGAGCTCGAGCCCACCATCCGCCGTCTGCGCGCCTACTCCGAGGCGGGTGCCGACTGCCTCTACGCGCCGGGGATCCGCGACCGGGCCATGATAGCCGAAGTGGTTGCCGCCGTAGCGCCGAAGCCGGTGAACGTTCTCCTCTCCACCACCGACCTGACCGTGCCGGAGCTGGCCGCGCTCGGAGTGCGCCGGGTCAGCGTGGGTGGGGCGCTCGCGAAGGCCACCTGGCAGCGCTTCGACAAGGTCGCGAGCGCGCTGCTTCAGAAGGGGACGTTGACATCTCCTCAGTCGGTCTGAATTCCATGGCGCCCGACGGCATGCGTGCCGACGGAGGGTGCGAGATGGCCCGAAGTCCCGCAAGCCAGTACGGCCGGAAGTCGGGAGCCGATTGCGGGGTTCTTCTACTCCCTGGCGGGCGGCTCGCGCCGCTCGCCTTGGCGGCCCGGACGCGTACCGCCTCTCGGGTACTTCACCGAGTCGGGCACCTTCTCCCACTGCTCGACCGTGAGCACTCCCTTCGCTTCGTCGAGGGCCGCGCTGTTGTTTGTGCGAACCTCGTTCAGCTTCGGTGATATCCGGGCGAAGAGCTCGCGCGGGTTCGCCCCGTTGCCGGCCTTCTCGACGATCGCGCGTACCGAATCGGAGAGCACCGCGTTCTTCGCGTCGAGCGAGTCGGAGAGCGACTGCAGTCGGGCGACCTGCTCGCCGGTCAGGCCCAGCGTATCTCGCTGCGCCAGGATGGCCTTGACGGGGTTCGGAACGAGCCGGTCGATCCGCGAGAAGAAGTCGCCCTCGCCGCCCCGCCCGCCGCGCCCGAAAGCGGCCTGCAGGCGACTGCGCGCCGCGTCGGGGCCGATTGCGTACCGCGCCTGGATCGCCAGCTGGAAGGGGGCGCGGAATGCGTTGGCTGAGCCGCGCGTGTTGCCGAAGCGGTCGTTGATGCGATAGAGGAAGCGGTTCTCGGCGCCGTCGAAGCCGACCACCGACATCAACGTGGGGTCGGGGCGCAGGGTCTGCCCCCACCCGTGCAGCTCGTCCGAACCGTGGAAGAGCTGATCGAGCCCGCCGAGCATGTTGACCGTCGAGACGGAAAGCGTGAGGCGCCGATCGAGGTGGAGGAAGGAAGGACGCACGTTGGCCTGCATGTCGAGCGTCTCCTGCCACGGGCCGGTGCAGCTGTTCCGGGATGCGATCGCGCCAAGCTGTCGACTCAGGCACTCTCTCGCTCCGGCCGGCGCGGCGGCCAGAACGCGGCTCATACCGTTCGCCATCGCGGTGTCCGGCGCCGTAGCCGGGTCATAGATGAAGGCGCGATCGTTTCGCGAGCCGTCACCGTTTATGTCACCCCCCACCGTAGGCGTGTACGGCGCACCGGCCATGATGCGGCCGATCAGCGTGAGCTCGAGTGACGGGATGAGCGGATAGGAAACAGTGGCGACTATCGAATGCTTCCGCTGCAGGTCGCTCGACCCCCAGGCGGGCACGTTGGGATTGCCGGCGGTCTCCTCGAACGATGCCTGGTCGCGCGAGTGCGAGAGCGTGTACGAGGCGCGGAAGATGATCCCGCGAGTGGTGAAACCGTTTACGCTCAGCGACAGCTGCTCCGTTTCCGACTGGAGTCGCGAGTCGATGCGCATCACCTGCCCGTACTCGGAGTGCAGACGCGATCCAACGATCGAGATCGCGCCCGTGGAGGGGACGATCGCGGACGACTGCACGAACACCGGGCGATTCCCCTCGCTCGCGAGCGTGAAGCGAGGCGAATCGTCGAGGTTGAGATCTGTACGCCCGGTCTGATTCACCCCGCGTGCGTAAGTGCCATCGATGCTCACAGTGTAGCGGCCGAGGAGACGACGCTGGTAGCCGAGCGATGCACGGCGCGTACGCGGCGCGCCGAAGTCGTGATCGAACACCGTAACGCTGGCGAGCGGCGTGAATGATGGCGGAATCGGACCGCTGGACGGGACGCACGCGGTGGGGATGTTGTCGATGCTCTCCTCGTACGAGGGGAAGTCGGGGACGGGCACGGCATCGCCCACACAGTCGAGCCGCGCCTGCGTATCCGTGAGCCCGGTCGCTCCCTGGGCAGCCGAGTAAAGCCCGGTGGAGATGTTGCCACGGAAGTCGCCTATGCCGCCGCGGATCACATTCGCGCCCTGAGCGAAGCCCCCGAAGCGCCCGAACCCACGGCTGCCACGGCCGCCTCCGCCAGCGGGGGTCGGTGCACCCTGAAGCTGGTCGCTCGCTCCGATGGTCCATGTGAACCCGATGCGCGGGCTCAGGTGGATCTCAGTCGGGACGCGATCGGTGCGATAACCGAACAGCGAATCCACCGCCGGGTTGTACGCCGGTGCACCGCCGAAGCGCGAGCCCTCCAGTCGCAGACCGTAGGTGAGCTGCAGCGCCGCCGACCGTCGCCAGGTATCGCCCAGGTAGATGGCGCCGTTGCGCGAGGTGCCCGCTCGCAGGCGAGGTGCAAGCGTACGCGTGAAGGATGCGGGCTTCAGCGAATCGAGGTCGGCCAGAGAGTTGAAGTAGAAAGTGCCGTAGCGGTTCGAGGTCTGGTCTTGTGCGAGGCGGCTGCCGTCGTACAGCCCTCCGAGCCGGAAGCGATGCCCATCACCGGCGAGCCAGGAAAGCTCGTCGGTGATCTCGAGTCCGTGATCGCTGCTCGTCTGCGGCATGCCGGAGTTCCCACCGAAGGAGAGCGTCGCCGTCCCCGTGGTTCCGTCCGCCAGCTCCGACGCGGTGAGCACACGTCCCTGCGGGATCGCGAGGAATGGCGACGAGCTACGATCGCTCCGCGATAGATACGCGCGCAGCTCGTTGACCAGGCCGCTCTCGAAGTGCGAGGTAAGCGTCGCCATGATCCCGCCGCTCCAGCTCTTCGTATTTCCCCCGGTCTGCGCGAGGGAGAAGGTGCCCACGCGACTCGGATCCTGGCCTTGCCAGCGATAGTCGCCGCGGACCGTGAGCGTTTGCATGTCGGTGAGGAGGTAGTCGAGCCGCACGAGCGCGCTGAGGTTGTCGCCGATGCGGTCGGGATCCACCTCGGGCGAACTGGCGGGGAGCCCGTAGGCATCGAGGGCACTGAGAAAGCGCGCGATGGAATCGGGCGACACGCCTAGCTGGCTCTGGGTGTTGCCGCCGGCAGCCGTGAGCGAGCGGAGCTGGTCGACGCGACGCCGGAGTTGCACGCTGCCGAAGGCGAAGAGCTTGTTCCTGATGATAGGGCCACCGAGCCCGCCGCTCAGCTGGTTCTGCAGGTAGCCACCACTGAAGCCGTTCTCGTCGGGGTTCGTCACTTCCAGGGCGGGATTGCGCAACGAGTAATTGAAGGACCCCTGGACGAAGTTGGTGCCACCCCGCGTGGTCGAAGCTACCTGGCCGCCGCTGAACTGTCCGCGGCTCACGTCGTAGCTGTTGGTAATCACGCGGATCGCGCGAACAGCCTCCTGCGGTACGCTTCCAGATCCGAACGTGAGGCCGTCGAGCGTGATGGAATTCTGATCCACCCCCTGACCCAGAACGGAGAATGCGCTCGCGGTGGAATCCGTGGCGTCGAAGCCGATCACCCCAGGTGCGAGCGTGGCGAGCGTGGCGAGATCGCTCGCGTCGATCGGCATGCGCGACAGTTGATCGGGGGAGAGGATGCTCTCCGTGGACCCGGCCTCCCTGCCACGGCGCGGATCGCCGCGACGGTTTGCGCTGACCACCACTTCCTGCAGCCGGGCCGCGGTGGGACTGAGCTCGACGTTCGCCACGAGCTGGTCCTCATCCCCCTGTCGGTTCATGGTGATCGTGATGGGCGCCATCCCGAGTCGCTTTATCGTGACGCGATAGCTCCCGCCGCCGTCGGGGAAGACGATGGTCCAGCGTCCTTTCGCGTTGGTGGTGTGGCTGCGTGAGATGCCGGTCTCCACCGAAACGGCTTCGACGCTGGCATCGGGGAGTGGCTGGCTATCGGGCCCCACTATTAGGCCGGTAAGGATGTCGGTGGTGGACCCGACCTGCGCATGCCCCGCCACGGGCACGACGGCGAGAAGGAGCGGCAGGAGTACGCCGAGCGGCTTCATGGAGAGATGAGGAAATTGGTCGGAGTGCACGCAGGTCGGACGAGGGAGACGGAAGCAACTTGCCCCAGTGGGTGACGGCGGCTGGCGGCCGAACGGCGGCGGCAACCCGCGGGGTGCGAGGGTGCCGCCGCCGTGTCACCTCACGTCGTAGCTGGACGGGCGATGTGGCTTAGCTGCCGGACCGGCTGCGCCGCCGGTTGCGCATCTCCTCGACGTTCTTGTCGAACAGCTTCTGCTGGTCGGGCGTGAGGACGTTCCGGAGGTCGGCGGTCTCCTTCTGCATGGTCTCGCGCATCGCCGCGCGCGCCGACGGATCGGGCGCCTCGCCAGGCGTCCTGGCCGGCATCTTCGCCCGATACGCGGACTGAATCGAATCGACCTGCGCCTGCTCCGCATCGGTTAGATCGATGCCCTTGAAGAGCATCTCCATCATCCGGGCGCCCCCGCGCCCACCGCGGCCACCCGTCTCCCCACCACCCTGTGCGTTCGCCATCGGTGCGACTGCGAGGACCAGCGCGGCGCCGAGCGCGGAAATGCGGAGCATCTTCATACGTGGTACCCTCCCGGGAGTGGACGCCTGGCGCACGGTGCGCCAGAAGCGTTGCAACCGTACGCGCATCCTGCCGAACGCGTTGCGGTCGAGCGTGCCGAGTCCGCTACACGACCGGATGGCACGGGAGGGAAGACGGGGGAGTGCGTGGCGCGTTAAGAGCGGACCGCGGCTAGCTCAATGGCTGTGCTCGCTCCACGCGTCGCTCGTGAAGACGTTGACGTGCACCATCCAGTTGAACACCCGCTCCCGGAACCGCCCGCCCACCACCCGGCATTCGTCCTCGGTGGCGATCGGGCTGGCGGGGCCGAAGAGCGGGAGCCCGTTCCTCGTGCGCGCCCACTCGGAGCGGTCGCGCAGCCGGCGCGGCAGGCAGATATTGGTGTGCAGATGCCAGCGCGCAATTCCGAGTGGCACGCGCGCGTTCAGATCATCGTCGGAGGAGCGCGCCGGCGCGGTGAACATCGCACCGATCAAGTGGAAGCGACCGGTCGAGTCCTTCGTGTACAGGAGCGAGGTGGGACGTGCCGCATCGAAGGCTAGCTCTGCTCGAACGGCGTTCTCCCACCTGGTGAAGTGGTAGACGCGCTGTGGGGCGGCGGGCGCAAAGATGCGATAGCCATCGGCTTCGGCCACTCTCACATCGCGGTACTTCTCGATGGCATCGCGCAGCACGAAGACTATGCTGTCGGCTCGCAGCGAATCCTCTGCAGTGGGTACGCGCGTGGGAGTGAGGCGCATGTGCACTCCGTCGTGCAGCGCGCCAGCCATCGCCGCATCGGTGGCGGCGTGCGCCACGGCATCGCCGGGCATGTTCCGGTGGTCTGCGTGAGCGGCGGGGTCGTTCATGGACTGCGCGCTCGCCATCCCGGCCCAGAGGAGGAAGCCGGTCAGCGATACCGAACGAGTAGCGAATCTGATCATGGGCCCTCCTTTGCCGTTCGCCCGCAATCTCGATACCGTTAGCGCCATGATGGAAGTTCCACAGCTCACCACCCAGCGCCTGCTCCTCCGCGAGCTCAGGGGAGATGATCTCGATTCGTATGCGGCGATGATGGCGGATCCCGAGGTCACGCGCTATCTGGGCGACGGCAAGCCGCTCGACCGCGAGGGCGCGTGGCGTCAGATGGCGATGTTCGCCGGCCACTGGGTGCTGCGCGGCTTCGGTGTATGGGCGGTCGAGGAGCGCGACAGCGGAGCGTTCATCGGGCGGATCGGGTGCATGGAGCCAGAGGGGTATCCGGTTTTCGAGGTGGCGTACACTCTGGCGCGACCCTTCTGGGGACGCGGCTACGCGCGGGAGGGCGCTGCTGCCGCGCTTCATTACGCGCGCACCGTGCTCCAGCGCGATGCGATCTACAGCATCATACGCCCGGCCAACGCCGGGTCGATCCGCGTGGCCGAGTCGCTCGGCGCCACGCAGGATCGAATGGTCGACTTCTTCGGCGCTCCGGCGCGTCTGCACCGCTATCCCAGCGCGCGACCTCGCGATTGATGGCCGGGCACGACGTAGCTCGGACCCGGCGTGGCATGGCGCCTGCCTCGGGGCCATAATTCACTCATGTCGAAGTCGCGCATCTTCTGGCCGCTTGCCGCGCTCCTGGTCCTCGCCGACTGCACGACGAAAGAGATCGCGGTAGACAGGCTGAGCCCGTCGCATACCTCGCACGAGGTGCTAGGCTCGCTCCTGCAGTTCACGCTCGTCTACAATCCTGGGACGGCATTCGGGTTGGACCTGGAGCCGTACCTCGGCCCGTGGACCCGCCCGGTGCTGATAGCGGCGATGACCGCTATCCTCGTGTTCCTCGCGCTGCTCTACCGGCGCGCCGGACGCTCGGAGCTGGTGGCGGCCACGGCGCTCGCGCTCGTCTGCGGCGGCGCGGTGGGGAATCTCCTCGATCGTCTGCGCTTCGCGCGCGGCGTCGTGGACTTCATCGATGTCGGTGTCGGACCGCACCGCTTCTGGGTGTTCAACCTCGCCGACGCGGGGATCACGGTGGGAGCGTTGCTCCTCGCGTTGATCCTCGCGCGAGACGAGCGCACGAATCTCTTCCGCGGCTGATCTCCACACTCGTGCCGCACGCTCCTCTCAGGAGCGGCGACGCGCGGAACCGGGTATCTGTTGGGGCGACGAGCGATGAGCGCCGAGCCGCCTCTGCCCTTGTGCGCTCCCGCTCCACGCCGGATAATGGTGCCGACACCTTCGACGAGCACACGAATGACCCGTCCATTCGCGCCGCGCACCGTGCGCTCGGCGCTAGCGATTTCCGCCCTATCGTTCCTCATCCCCGCCTGCGCGCCGAACAGCGGCTACGCGGCCTCCACCACGATGACTGCAGACACGTCCAGCTGGCGCTCCCTGATGGGCCCCGATCTCGCCCAGATCTGGCGCGGCTACCGCGCCGACAGCATCCCGAGCGCATGGCACATGGTGGGCGACACGCTCACCAAATCGGAGAGCACCGACGACATCATCACGCGCGAGCCGTACGCCGACTTCGAGCTGGAGCTGGACTGGAAGCTCTCGTCGGGCGGCAACGCCGGGATCTTCTACCGCGCCACCGAGGAGTACGACCACATCTACTGGAGCGGTCCCGAGTATCAGCTCCTCGACGACGCCGGGCACCCCGATGGGCGCAGCCGCCTCACCGCCGCCGGAGCGTCGTACGCGCTGTATCCGTCGGAAGCGGGCGTCGTGAAGCCGGCGGGCGAGTGGAACTCCACGCGGATCGTAGTCCACGGAGCACACGTGGAGCACTGGCTCAACGGGAAAAAGCTCGTGGACTTCGAGCTCTGGAGTCCCGACTGGAAGGCGCGAGTGGCGAAGAGCAAGTTCTCCGACTGGAAAGACTACGGCCGCGCCCGCGTCGGTTACATCGGCATCCAGGGCGACCATGACGGCGCCCTGTCGCTTCGCAACATTCGTATTCGATCGCTCGACTGACGGCGCGCTGCAGCGCGCCAAACACCCAGCCCGGACCTCGATGGCGCCCTCCGAATCGAAGCAGATCACCCGGCGCGAGTTCGTGGCCGATGCCGCCAAGGCGGCCGCCGCGATCGCAGTAGCACCCACCATCGTCCCACGCCACGTGCTTGGCCGCGGCTTCCTCGCGCCGAGCGACACGCTCGCAATAGGGTGCGTGGGAATCGGTGGAATGGGGCTGAACAACATGAACGAGCTCGCCAAAGGCGGCGAGCGCATCGTCGCCATCTGCGACGTGGACTTCCCCTACGTGGAGCGCTCGATCGCGGGGCGCTTCGAGAAGTGGGAGGGGAAGAGCGCCGAGGACGAGGCAGACGCGACGCGCATCCGCGAGACGTACAGCAGGGCGGCGAAGTACGCGGACTTCCGCGAGATGCTGGCGAAGCAGAAGGATCTCGACGCGGTAGTCGTAGCGACGCCAGACCACATGCACGCGACCATCGCGCATGCCGCCATGAAGTCGGGGAAGCATGTCTACGTGCAGAAGCCGCTCACGGCCACGGTGTACGAGTCGCGGCTCCTCGCGCGCACGGCGAAGGAGACGGGCGTGGTCACGCAGATGGGGAATCAGGGGCACTCGCACGAGGGAACGCGGCGAATAGTGGAGCTGATCGGCGCCGGTGTGATCGGCCCAGTGCGCGAGGTGCACGTGTGGACCGACCGGCCGCAGCGCTACTGGGCGCAGGGGATCCCGCGCCCCGGCTCGGGGAAGCCCCGAGCACAGGCCACGGAATCCACGTCCAGCGACAGCGCCGTGGACAGCGCGCCGAAGCCGCCGCGCCGCTGGAGCATGCGGACCGTGGACAACGCGATCCTCGCTGCCATGGCGGAGGATCCGCATACGCCGCCTCCCGGGTTGAACTGGGAGCTGTTTCTCGGGGCGGTGAAGGATGTGCCATACCATCCGGTGTACCACCCCTTCAGCTGGCGCGGCTGGGTGGATTTCGGCGTGAGCGCGATAGGCGACATGGGCGCGCACCTGATGGATCAACCGTTCTGGGCGCTCGGTCTCGAGTTCCCGACATCGATCATCTCCACTTCCACGCCGTGGGGCTCTCCGGCATCGGACCCGGGATCGTATCCGCTGGCGATGACCACACGCTACGAGTTCGCCGCGCGCGGGAGCATGCCGGCGCTCTCTCTCACCTGGTACGATGGCGGTCTCTCGCCGTTCGTGGCGCCGGAGATTCCACGGCCGGGTGGCGATGGAGGGGGCGGGATCTTCATCGGCGAAAAGGGCTTCCTCACTTACGAGACGTACGGCGACAATCCGAAGGTGTATCCCGAGTCGCTCGCGGGGGCCGCGGCGGCCGTGCCGAAGAAGCTGCCGCGCATCGACGTGCCACACGAGATCAACTGGGCTCGCGCGTGCAAGGGAGTGGAGGAGGCGAGCGCGCCATTCGAGTACTCGGCGCGGCTCACCGAGACCATGCTGCTCGGCGTGGTGGCGTTGAAGGCGGGGCAGGGACGTCAGCTCCTGTACGATGGGGCGGCGATGAGCGTGAAGAATCTGCCCGAGGCGAACGCGTACCTCACGCGCGAGTATCGCACGGGGTGGGAGCTCTGACGCGCGCGACGAGAGTGCGTGTAGTCGCGAGTTCCACGGTGCTACTCGCGCTCGCCCGGATGACGGGGGCATCGGATGGCCACGCTGCGCCGGAGCGGTCGTCTGAGATGTAGAGGTCTGGCGCGCACGCCCGGCCTCACCATTGTAGCGGCGCTCACCCTCGCGCTCCCGCGCGTGGCCCATGCGCAGCAGGATGCTCGCGCCATCGAGCTACGCTCTGGGCTGGTGATAACAGAGTCGGTGCGCATAGTGCCGAAACTGTACCGGCTACACGCGGCGTCTTCGCTCGACTCCGCGGTGATCACCATCCGCGGAAGCGACATCACGGTGGATTTCACCGGCGCTACGATGGAGGGGACGGATCCACAGTCGCCGCCGGATCTGGCGAAGGGGGTCGCTATCCGCGTGGAGGGCGGTCGCAACGTGCGCATCCGCGGCGCGCGCGTCCGTGGCTACAAGGTTGGTATTCTCGCGCGCGGCACGCGCAGGCTCACCCTCGAGGGGAACGACCTCAGTTACAACTGGAAGCCACGGCTGTACTCGCTGGTGGAGCACGAGAGTCTCGTGGACTGGCTCTCCTTTCATCACAACGAGAACGACGAGTGGCTGCGCTACGGTGCGGCCATCTACCTCGCCGATGTCACAGGCGGCGAGATCCGCGACAATCGGGCGGTGCAGGGGATGAACGGACTTCTCGTGGTTCGCAGCGACAGTCTCCGCATCGCCGGGAACGACTTCTCGTACGACTCCGGGCTCGGCATGGGTATGTACAGGTCGAGCTACAATGAGATCGTGCACAACCGTCTGGATTACGATGTACGCGGCTACAGTGAAGGGTTCTACCGTCGCGGGCAGGATTCAGCCGGGCTGCTGATGTACGAGCAGAGCTCGCACAACATCGTGGCGTACAACTCGGCGACGCACGGCGGCGATGGACTGTTCCTCTGGGCGGGGCAGAGCACGATGGACAGCGGCCAGGGGGGCGCAAACGACAATGTCTTCTTCGCGAACGACTTCAGCTTCGCGCCGGCGAATTGCATGGAGGCCACCTTCAGCCGCAACACGTTCGTGGGCAATCGGCTCGAGGGGTGCGAGTACGGGCTCTGGGGCGGCTACAGCTTCGACTCGAAGGTGGTGGGGAACCGCTTCATCCGAAATCGCTTCGGCATCGGGATCGAGCACGGACAGAATAACGTCATCCTCTCGAACAGCTTCGACGGCGATTCCACAGCGCTGAGTGTATGGGCGAAGCCGGTGGAGCCCTCGGAATGGATGTACCCGAAGGTGCGGGACACGCGAAGCCGCGACTACCGCGTGGAGAACAATCGCTTCAGCGGAAATCGCGTGGCCGTGCGCGCGGTGAACACCGCCGGCCTCTCGCTCGAGGGGAACCAGCTCGTGGGCGTTGACTCGCCGACGGTGCTGCAGGACACATCGCGCTTTCGCGCAGAAGGGAATTCCATTTCCGGTCGCGCCGCGAGCGTAGCCGCGCGCGACGATCACTTCCCATCAATCCCCGCCGCGTACGCGCGACTCGCACCGGCGCCGCGCGGAATCACGCCGGCCACCAGGCCGCTGGCCACGCGGCCGCGCAGCTCGATAGTGGTGGACGAGTGGGGACCTTACGACTGGCGCTCCCCCAAGCTCTGGCCCGTGGACAGCACGAGAGCCGAGCCGCTTCGCCTTGCCGTACTCGGTCCGCCGGGCAGCTGGCGTGTGGTGGAGGAGAGGGGAATAGCGGCGCTCTCGGAAAGAGCGGGTCGGACGATGGACACCATCGCGGTGACGCCCGCCTCGGGTGCGGCGGGGAGTGACTGGGAGCTGGTTCTCGAGTACCGCGGCGAGGCAACGGTGTCCCGGAGGGGCGTACGGCGCCCCGCCGGCGAGCCGGTGCGGTTCTCGTACGGGCGATTCGAGCCGGCGATTCACTGGACGGCTCGCCTGTTCGCGTGGGGCGACAGCGCCGCTCCGGCGCCCGACGATGTGGCAGAGCTTCTGCGCTCCGCTCCCCTGCGCACCTTCCATGTGCCGCGCCTGGACATCGAGGGGTACGGAGAGCTTCTTCGAGGAACCACACCGGAGCGCTTCGTGCTCGACGCGAGCGGCACCATGCAGCTGTTGGAGGGTACGTACACGCTGCGGACCATCAGCGACGACGCCGTGAGGGTGTGGGTGGATGGGGCGCTCGTGATCGATCACTGGAAGCCGCACGAGTCGAAGCTCGACTTCACGACGCTCCACGGAGGGCGGCACGAGCTGCGAGTGCAGTACGTGCAGCTGGGTGGCTGGGGGGAGCTGCGGGTGGAGGTGGTGCGGGGCTTGGATCGATCGCCCGGGACGCCGGCGGCGAGTAGCTGAGCGACTGGAATATCGTATTCCACCCGATTCGGAGCGTCGCTTCGGTAGGCCGGTGACCGGGAGCACCCTTGACCGGCGGTGCATCGATTACAATTATCACCGGCTGCGGAGCGTCGCTACCAAGTGCCAATCCTCCGGCCGGACCTCTGGAGAGGTCCGGTTTCGGTTCCACGGGAGAGCGATCGGTATGACAGCACTACCCACGCGCGGGATCATCGCGGCCGCCACGGCCGCGGTCGTAATGGCCCTCTGCGCGAGCGCCGGTCGCGGTGCGGCGCAGGACGCAGCGCCCACGGCGGGCGAGAATGCGAGCCTTCAGTCAGCGATCGAGAGGGCGAGGGCCGACAGCGCACGCTACCCCTACACGAAGGCGGACATCGACTTCATGGCGGGGATGATCCACCACCACGCGCAGGCAATAAAGATGTCGCAGTGGGCGCCGACGCACGGCGCGAGCGCGCAGGTGCAGCGCCTGGCCGCGCGAATCATCAACGCGCAGCGCGACGAGATCGGCACCATGCAGCGCTGGCTGCGCGCCCGCAACCAGCCCGTGCCCAGTCCGGAGAACGACAGTACGGGCATGAACATGACGATGCACGACGGGATGACCGGGATGCACGACATGCAGGGGATGCACGGCATGAGCGGCGCGAACGGCGACGATGGAACGCACCAGATGCTCATGCCCGGGATGCTCACCCCGGCCCAGATGAAGGAGCTGGACGGTGCGCGCGGGAAGGAGTTCGACCGCCTCTTCCTCACCTTCATGATCCAACACCACAGCGGCGCGGTCTCGATGGTGAAGGATCTCTTCGGCACCTACGGCGCCGCGCAGGATGAGCTGGTGTTCAAGTTCGCGAACGATGTCAACGTGGATCAGACTACCGAGATTGCGCGAATGCGGAAGATGCTCGCGGCCGTGATCTTCGGCGATGCACCAGGTGATGGTCCAGCAACTGAAAGACAGTAAGCCCCACTTCGCCCCATCCGAGGAAAAAGCTATGGCATCCCCGTACGACACTCGCCGTCTCGCCTCGCGAGCGACCGCGGTGAAGTTCCTGTCGCTCTCGCTCGCGCTCGGGCTGCTCCCGGTCGGGAGCTACGCGCAGACTGCCGCCCGCTCCGAGAGCGACTCGCGCGCCGCGGCCAACCTGTCTCCGATAGCTCCGGATCCCGATCCGCGCGTGGGACTCCGAGCCGGCCTGTACGATGCCGAGGAGGCCGCGTGGAACCTGAAGGTCGTGTCGCAGAACAGGCCGTCGAAGGAGTTCGAGGGGCAGACTAACTCCGACCTAGCCTTCACGGGGAAGTACGCGATCCAGGGTAACTATCACGGCTGGCAGATCTGGGACATCAGCAACCCGGCGAAGCCGGTACTCGAGACCGCGTACGTGTGCCCTGCATCGCAGAGCGACGTGTCGGTCTACAAGAATCTCCTTTTCATCTCGGGAGAGGGGCTCACGGGGCGCATCGACTGCGGCACCGAGGGCGTGAAGGACACGGTGAGCACCGAGCGGCTGCGTGGCCTGCGCATCTTCGACATCAGCGACATCAAGCACCCGAAGAACGTGGGCAACGTGCAGACCTGCCGTGGCTCTCACACGCACACGGTGCTCGTCGACCCGGACGACAAGGAGAACGTCTACGTCTACATCTCTGGATCGGCGCGGGTGCGCTCGCCCAACGAGCTCGCCGGCTGCGTGAGCGCGAGCCCGGACGAGGACTCCAACACCGCTCTCTTCCGCATCGAGGTCATCAAGGTGCCGCTCGCGCACCCGGAGCAGGCAAAGATCGTGAGCTCGCCGCGCATCTTCCACGACCTCACCGCGCCGAAGCGCCACGGTGAGACTCCACAGGACTCCGCGCGCAGCGCGCAGCGCGTTGCCGAGGCGCGCGCCCGGGGTGCATTCGTGGCGAACATCATGGGTTCGGAGCGGGTACTCCCCGATCGCTTCACCGAGCCGATGCTCGATAGCGTCGTCAAGGCGCGCGGTGGCAGCGGCGCGGCGACTGGCGCCGACAGCGCCGCACTCCGCGAAGCGCTCCCCGGCATCATGGCGAAGATGTTCGGCGATCAGCCGAGCGGTAATGGCCCGCGCCCTGGGCCCACGCAGTGCCACGACATCACGGTGTACCCGGAGCTCGGGCTCGCCGGCGGTGCCTGCGAGGGATACGGGATGCTCCTCGACATCAGCGATCCGGTGAATCCGGTGCGCATCCAGGCGGTAGCCGACTCGAACTTCTCCTACTGGCACTCGGCCACATTCAACAACGACGGAACCAAGATCCTCTTCACCGACGAGTGGGGCGGCGGCGGCCAGCCGAAGTGCCGTGCCACCGATCCGCGCGAGTGGGGCGCCGACGCGATCTTCACGCTCGCCGACAAGAAGATGACGTTCCACAGCTACTACAAGCTCCCGGCCCCGCAGACTGAAGAAGAGAACTGCGTGGCGCACAACGGCTCGCTGATCCCGGTCCCCGGACGCGACATCATGGTGCAGTCGTGGTACCAGGGTGGGATCTCGGTGTTCGACTGGACCGATCCCAATCACCCGTACGAGATCGCGTTCTTCGATCGCGGGCCGGTGGATTCCACCCGCATGGAGTCGGGTGGGACATGGTCGGTGTACTGGTACAACGGCTCGATCGTGAGCTCCGAGATTGCGCGCGGGCTCGACATCTTCCAGCTCACGCCGAGCGAGCTTCTCTCGCAGAACGAGATCGACGCGGCGAGGACAGTGCATCTCGACTACCTCAACACGCAGGGCCAGCCGAAGTACGTGTGGCCGGCGAGCTTCTCGCTCGCACGCGCGTACGTCGACCAGCTCGAGCGCTCGAAGGGACTTTCCGCCGAGAGAATCGCCTCGGTGAGGGAGGCACTGGATGGCGCCGAGAAGGCGAAGGGCGCGAAGCGGAGCGCCGCGCTCAAGGGGCTCGCCTCGCAGCTCGAGCGCGAGGCCAGCGGCTCGAGTGACTCGGCGAAGGTCCAGAAGCTGGCCGGCGCCGTGAAGGATCTGGCGGCTTCGTAAGCGACGCGCGGTTTCCGCGCGAAGCCAGGTACACGCCGGTGTGGCACAGGTTAGTGCCGCACCGGCGTTCGTGCATCAAGAGGTTCCATCAGCTCGGTGACGAGCGATGCGCGCACGCATCCCATCGCAGGGGAACGCTCGAATCCATGGGCTGGTTCCCAAGGCACGCTTCCTCGTTGATGCGCGTAGCTCTCGACTACATCCAGACACGCATCCGACGACAGACTGAACAGAATCTGCTCGCGAATGGTGGGAACCATCGTGAACGGTCAGCAATTGGGATTTTCACGTACATACGTCAGGAACACAAAGTCAGGAAGGAACACGTATGCCCAATGCTGGCGAAGCAGGGATATCCAGTACGCAGTCGCGTCGGAACCGAAAGAAGCTGAGTCTCGCGGTCGTACTCGTACTTCTCGTGGGAGCCGGTGCGCTCGGGCTGCGCGCTGCTCGTGGCGAGTCGGCGCCACCGCCTCCACCCCCGCCGCAGGTGACGGTAGCTGCCGCCATCGGCCGCGAGGTAACAGACTGGGATGAGTTCACCGGCCACCTGGAGGCGGTGGATGTGGTCGACGTGCGCCCGCGCGTATCGGGCTACATAGAGCGCGTGGCGTTCGACGAAGGTGCGGAAGTGAAGAAGGGAGACGTACTGTTCGTGATCGATCCCAGACCGTACGCCGCCGAGGTAGCGCGCGCGGAGGCGGAGCTGGCACGTGCTCGCACACGCCTCGAGCTCGCGCGCTCCGAGGTGGTTCGCGCGCAGCGCCTGGTGGCGGCGCAGGCGATATCGCGCGAGGAGTTCGAGTCGCGGACGAGCGCCAGCAGCGAAGGCGACGCCGAAGTACACGCAGCCGAGGCAGCGCTCCGGACGGCGCGGCTCAATCTCGAGTGGACCAGGGTACGCTCGCCGATCTCGGGGCGCGTGGGACGCGCGATGGTGACGCCGGGAAACCTCGTGCAGGCGGGCGCTCCATCCGCTCCGCCACTCACCACCGTAGTCTCGCTCGATCCGATCTACGTCTACTTCGATCGTGACGAGCAGACCTACCTCGAGAGCGCGGGACTCGCGCGGTCGGCCGCAAAGCACGGCGGGAAGCCCGATGCGACGCAGGCCGTGTACATGGGCCTCGCAAATGAAGATGGATTCCCGCACGAGGGCACCATCGACTTCGTCGACAACCGGCTCGACCCGGTTGCGGGAACGATCCGAGCACGCGCCGTATTCCCGAATCACGACCACCGTCTCACACCCGGCCTCTTCGCGCGGGTGAAGCTCGCTGGGAGCGGGAAGTACGCGGCCACGCTGGTTCAGGACGCAGCCGTCGCGACGGACCAGGACAGGAAGTTCGTCTTCGTCCTCCGTCCCGACAGCACGGTCGACTACCGCGCCGTCACGCTCGGGCCGCTCTACGATGGCCTCAGAGTGGTGAAGGCCGGGCTGAAGCCCGGAGAGCGCGTCGTGATCAAGGGCCTGCAGCGCGTCCGCTCGGGAGTGAAGGTGAGCGCCGCGGAGGCGCCGATGGTCGCCGATACGGTGGAGCGCAGCGTCGCGATGTCGCGCTGACGAGCGACCGGTTCATATACAGCCAGCGTCTGCAGAGGTATCCTGATGCGCTTCTCGCGCTTCTTCATAGACCGCCCGATCTTCGCGGCGGTACTCTCCATAGTGATCCTGACGGCGGGACTCGTCGCGATCTTCACGCTCCCGGTCAGCGAGTATCCCGAGGTGGTGCCACCCACCATCACCGTGCGCGCCGTGTACCCCGGAGCCAATCCCACCGTGCTCGCACAGACGGTGGGCACGCCGCTCGAAGAGAGCATCAACGGCGCGGACAACATGTTGTACATGTCGTCGCAGGCTACGGCCGACGGGGTTCTGAATCTCACAGTGACGTTCCGCATCGGGACCGACGTGGACCTGGCGCAGGTGCAGGTTCAGAACCGGGTGAATCAGGCGCTCCCAAGGCTCCCCGAGGAAGTGCGCCGGCTCGGCGTCATCACGGAGAAGCGCTCGCCCGACCTGACGATGGTGGTGCACCTCGTGTCGCCCGACGGGCGCTACGACCCGGTGTACCTGCGCAACTACGCAGTCCTGCAGGTGAAGGATCAGTTGCAACGCATTCCGGGCGCCGGCCAGGTCGCCGTGTTCGGCTCGGGCGACTATGCCATGCGTGTCTGGCTCGATCCCCAGAAGGTGGCGGCGCACGACCTGGCGGCCAACGATGTGGTGAACGCCATCCGCGAGCAGAACCTGCAGGTTGCCGCGGGCGTGGTGGGCGCGCAGCCGATGTCGCGGGACGTGGCGTATCAGCTCACGGTGAATGCGCGCGGCCGACTGATCGACGAGAAGGAGTTCGGCAACATCATCGTGAAGACGGGGGATAACGGGGAGATCACGCGGCTTCGCGATGTCGCGCGTATCGAGCTCGCCGCCGGCGACTACGGGATGCAGTCGCTCCTCAACAACAAGCCGGCGGTCGCGCTGGTGATCTTCCAGTCTCCGGGGTCCAACGCGCTGGCGTTGTCCAGCGACGTGCGGGCGAAAATGGCGGAGCTGAAGACCCAGATGCCGGAAGGCGTGGACTACGCGATCGCGTACGACCCCACGGTCTTCGTTCACGACTCCATCCGCGAGGTGATCAAGACGCTTCTCGAGGCGACGCTCCTCGTGGTCATCGTGGTCGTGGTGTTCCTCCAGACGTGGCGCGCCTCGATCATCCCGCTAGCGGCGGTGCCGATCTCCGTGGTGGGTACGTTCGCGATCATGTTCGCATCCGGGTTCTCGATCAACACGCTCTCGCTCTTCGGGCTGGTGCTCGCTATCGGAATCGTTGTGGACGACGCGATCGTGGTGGTGGAGAATGTCGAGCGCAACATCGAGCTCGGCCTCTCACCACGAGAGGCGAGCTACAAGGCGATGGAGGAGGTGAGCGGGCCGATCATCGCCATCGCGCTCGTGCTCTGCGCCGTCTTCGTTCCGGTGGCCTTCATCAGCGGGCTCACTGGACAGTTCTACAAGCAGTTCGCGCTCACGATAGCCTTCTCCACGCTGATCTCGGCGTTCAACTCGCTCACGCTGTCGCCCGCGCTCGCGGCGATTCTGTTGCAGCCGCACGGCGCGCCGCCCGACCGTCTGGGTCGGATCATCGAGCGGCTATTCGGCTGGCTCTTCCATCCGTTCAATCGCGCCTTCGCGTCTGCTTCCACTCGATACGGAAGCGCCGTTGCGCGGCTGATCCGGCGGAGCGCGCTCCCGCTCGCCGTGTACGCGGGGCTGATCGTGCTGGCGCTGATCGGCTTCAAGCGAGTGCCCGCGGGCTTCGTTCCGACGCAGGACAAGCAGTACCTCGTGGCTTTCGCGCAGCTCCCCGATGCCGCCTCGCTCGATCGCACGGAGTCAGTCATCAAGCGGCTGTCCGCGATCGCGCTCGACCAGCCGGGGGTGAAATCCACCGTAGAATTCCCCGGTCTCTCCATCAACGGATTCGTCAACAAGCCGAATGCAGGCACGGTTTTCATAGGGCTCGATCCGTTCGAGGAGCGCACGAGCGACGAGCTGAGCGGCCCGGCGATCGTGGAGGCGCTGAACCAGAAGTTCGCCGGCATCCAGGACGCCTACGTCGCGGTCTTTCCACCGCCCGCGGTGAACGGGCTGGGCGCGGTGGGCGGGTTCAAGCTCGAGCTCGAGGACCGCGGTGGTGTGGGGCAGGAGGGACTGTATCAGGCCGCCCAGGCACTCGCTGGCAAGGCCAATCAGACGGGCCAGTTCTCGGGCGTGTACTCGAGCTATCAGATCAATGTGCCCCAGCTCTTCGCCGACGTCGATCGCGACCGCGTGAAGCAGCAGGGGATCGAGCTGAGCGATCTGTTCGAGACGCTCCAGGTGTACCTCGGCTCCGTGTACGTGAACGACTTCAATCGATTCGGCAGAACGTATCAGGTGGTGGCCCAAGCAGACGCACCCTTCCGCGCGACCGCTCAGGACATCACGCAGCTGAAGGTGAAGAACGCACGGGGCGAGATGGTGCCGCTCGGCTCACTGCTGAAAGTGGAGCACTCCTACGGTCCCGACCAGGTGATGCATTACAACGCCTACCCGGCCGCCGACATCAACGGGAGTCCCGCGCCAGGTGTGAGCTCCGGCCAGGCCGTCGCCACGATGGAGCAGCTCGCGGCGGAGACGCTCCCCAACGGGATCGGGTACGAGTGGACGGAGCTCACCTACCAGCAGATCCTGGCCGGTAACACCGCTATCCTGGTCTTCCCGCTCTGTGTTCTGCTCGCCTTCCTCGTGCTGGCCGCGCAGTACGAGAGCTGGTCGCTGCCCTTCGTGGTGATCCTCATCGTCCCGATGTGCCTCTTCTCGGCGATCATGGGTGTGTGGGTGACCCACGGGGACAACAATGTCTTCACGCAGATCGGCCTGCTCGTGCTCGTGGGGCTCGCATGCAAGAACGCGATCCTGATAGTCGAGTTCGCGCGCGATCTCGAGCAGCAGGGGCACGACCCTGTGCACGCCGCACTCGAGGCGTGCCGCATCCGACTCCGGCCGATTCTCATGACGTCGTTCGCCTTCATCATGGGCGTCGTTCCGCTGGTCGTCGCGCGCGGTGCCGGTGCCGAGATGCGGCACACCATGGGAGTCGCGGTCTTCTCGGGCATGCTCGGCGTGACGTTCTTCGGCTTGCTCCTCACACCGGTGTTCTATGTCGTCGTTCGCGGACTCGTCCACCGCCGTGTCGGTGCGCGTTCGGCCGCTCCCGGAAGCTTGCCACCCGCGCCGCATTCCGGATCGCTGGTCGCGCAGGCGGATGGAGGGGCCAATGTTTAAGAGAGTGAGCGCGCTCGTTGCCGCCGCCCTCATGGCGGCGTGCGTCAGCGCGCCGGAGTATCAGCCGCCTACGGTCGTAGTGGCGCCGGCTTTTCGAGCGGTCGCCGATTCGGACTCCAGGTACGTGGTCGGCACACCGGCCGACGACACGAGTACTCCGCCGGCAATCGCATCGGCAGACGCCGAAGTTGGCACATCTGCAGCCGCGTCGGACAGCGATGCCTCGACCGACTCGCCAGCGGTGAGCGCGATGCGCACTCCCGCCGTTCCAGGCGACGACTCGAGAACGTCGCCCTCGTATTCATCCGGTTCCGTGCGCTCGGGTCTTCCCAGCGACCGGGACGAGGAGCAGGTGAGCTCGCAAGAGCCGGGCACCCGCTTCTGGCGCGAGCTCGGAGACAGCACGCTCACACTGCTCGTGAGCGAGGCGCTGGATGGCAGTCCCGACGTCCACGTAGCTCGGGCGCGGTTGCGGAGCGCGCGCGCCGCTCGGCGCCTGTCCACGTTCGACTTCGCGCCCACGGTGACCGCGCGCGCCGGGTTCACCCGGCAACAGCTCGCGGGAGCGCAATTCCCGGGCACTTCCAGCCAATTGCCGAGGCAGGATCTCTGGGACGGAGGCTTCGATGCAGCGTGGGAGCTGGACATCTTCGGCCGCATCAGCCATACCGTTCGCGCCGGAGGTGCGCTGGCGTCGTCGGCGCAGGAAGACGTGCACGATACGCAGTTGAGTCTCGCGGCGGAGGTGGCGCGCACCTACTTCGAGCTTCGCGGCGCGCAGAACGAGTTGGCTGTAGCGCTTCGGAATGCCGAGAACCAGCGCCGTACGGTTGCACTCACGGAGGAGCGACTGGCGGCTGGACGCGGCACGGCGTTCGACACGGAGCGCGCGAAAGCCGAGCTGAGTCTGACGCTAGCCGGCACTCCAGTCATAGAAGCGCGGATCGCCGCGAGCCAGTACCGGCTGGCCACCCTCCTGGGTCGGAGTCCCGAGGCTCTGCCTCGCGCGATCCTGACTTCGGCGGAGCTTCCCGAGCTGCCGAACGTGGTCAGCGTGGGCTCTCCGGCGGAGCTGGTCCGGCGCCGGCCGGATGTCCTGAGCGCCGAGCGCCAACTGGCGGCCGAAACTATGTTCGTCGGTGCCGCCCGGGCCGAGTACCTGCCGCGTCTGTCGATAGGCGCCAGCGTCGGGTACACCTCCACCGCGTTCGATGCGCTGGGGAATACGGGGACATCGCGATTTCTCGTGGGACCCGTGCTCTCGTGGCCGTTCCTCGATCTCGGCCGGGTCAAGACGCGAGTGGATGAAGCGCGCGCGCACGCCGACGAGGCGCGAGCACATTATACGTCTGCTGTGCTGGGGGCAATCGAGGAAGCCGAGACCTCGATCGTCGCTTACGAACGGGCACGGGATCGGCTCAGCAGTCTGGCCGAAGCTGCGCGCTCGAGCGCGCATGCCACGGAGCTCGCGCAGCTTCGCTTCCAGGAGGGGGCGACGGATTTTCTGCAGGTTCTCGACGCACAGCGGACACTCCTGAGCGCGGAGAGTCAGCTCGCCATCGGTCGCACCGCGGCCGCAACCGCGCTCGTGGCGCTGTACAAGGCGGTGGGCGGGGCAATGCCGATTCGCTGAAGGCATGAGAGCGTCTGGCGAGCGCGGCTACCGCTCCCCATCTTTGCGGATCGGATCACTTCTCACCACCCGCTCTGCATGCCATGAAAAAGCTACTTCTCGTTCTCGCGCTGGCCGCCGCATCGGCCTCCTGTGCGGCGAATGCCGCGAACGACGACGTCGACCGCTGGGAAAAGAGGGCGCAGGACGTCACGATCACCCGCGATGACTGGGGGATCGCGCACGTTCGTGGCAAGACCGACGCCGACGCCGTCTTCGGGATGATCTACGCCCAGGCCGAAGACGACTTCAATCGCGTGGAGACCAACTACATCAACTCGATGGGGCGGCTGGCGGAAGCCGAGGGTGAGAAGGAGATCTACCGCGATCTCCGAATGAAGCTATTCATCGATCCCGACAGCATGAAGGCGAGGTACGCGACGAGCCCGCAGTGGCTCAAGGAGCTGATGGATGCGTGGGCCGATGGGCTGAACTTCTATCTCTACAAGCATCCGGAGGTGAAGCCCAGGGTGATCAGCCACTTCGAGCCGTGGATGGCCCTCACCTTCAGCGAGGGAAGCATCGGTGGTGACATAGAGCGAATCGACCTGGGCGATCTGGAGGCCTTCTACGGGCACAACCCGGACGCAGCGGTGAAGAGCACTGCCTCCGGCGACGGTCCGCCGCCCGAGCCGTCGGGCTCGAACGGGATCGCGATCGCGCCATCCAACACGAAGGACCACCACGCGCTACTGCTCATCAATCCGCACACCTCGTTCTTCTTCCGCTCGGAGCTGCAGATGGCGAGCGATGAAGGACTCGATGCGTACGGAGCCGTCACCTGGGGGCAGTTCTTCGTCTACCAGGGCTTCAACACCGGCGCCGGCTGGATGCACACATCGAGTGGCGTGGACAACATAGACGAGTACTACGAGACGATATCACGGAAGGGCGACTCGCTCTTCTACAAGTACGGGAACCAGGAGCTACCCGTCACCACGTACACGATCGAGATCCCCTACAAGACCGACTCGGGGATGGCCCAAAAGGAGTTCACCGTCTACAAGACGCGCCATGGGCCGATCGTCCGCGAGGCGGACGGGAAGTGGATCAGCGTGAGTCTCATGCAGGCGCCGGTGAAGGCGCTGACGCAGTCGTACACGCGCACGAAGGCGAAGAACTACGAGGAGTTCAAGAAGACGATGGAGCTGCACACCAACTCCTCCAACAACACCATCTTCGCCGACCGCGAGGGGAACATCGCCTACTTCCACTCCAACTTCATTCCGAAGCGTGACACGAGCTTCGACTGGACGGAGCCCGTGGATGGCAGCAATCCGCGCACGGACTGGAACGGCGTGCTCTCGCTCGATGAGAGCCCCGATCTCCTGAACCCCGCCAGCGGCTGGCTCTACAACAGCAACAACTGGCCCTGGTCGGCCGCGGGGCCGAGCAGCCCGAAGCGCTCCAAGTATCCCAAGTACGTGGAGACTGGCGACGAGGAGACGCCGCGCGGCTACCATGCGGTGATGCTTCTGAAGGACAAGAAGGACTTCACCGTGGAGTCGCTTCGCGCCGCCGCGTACGACAGCTATCTCCCGGCGTTCGCGAAGCTGATTCCGCCGCTGCTGAAGGCGTACGACGGGACGCCCGCGTCGAGCCCGCTCAAGAAGCAACTCGCCGAGCAGGTAAAGCTGCTCCGCGACTGGGACTTCCGTTGGGGGGTGAAGTCGGTTCCGACGTCGCTCGCGGTTTTCTGGGGCGAGGCGATCAGCCGCAATGTGCGCGACGATGCGAGGAAGGCGGGGATGTCGGTGAACGACTACATCGTCTCGAAGGCACCGGCTGAGCAGCTGCTCCAGGCGCTCGCCGCAGCATCCGACCGACTGCAATCCGACTTCGGGAACTGGCGCACGCCGTGGGGCGACATCAACCGCTTCCAGCGGCTCACGGGCGACATCGTCCAGCCGTTCAACGATTCCGGACCGAGCATCCCCGTGGGCTTCACATCGTCGCGCTGGGGATCTCTCGCATCGTTCGGCGCGCGGCCATATCCCGGCACCAAGAAGTGGTACGGCACCAGCGGCAATAGCTTCGTAGCGGTAGTGGAGTTCGGCGACAGCGTGCACGCGATCGCGATCACCGCTGGCGGCGAGAGCGGCCACCCGGAGTCGCCGCACTTCAACGACGAGGCGGAGCGCTACGCAACGGGGGATCTGCGACCAGTGTACTACTACCCGTCGCAGCTCGAGGGGCACACGGAGCGGAAGTACCATCCGGGCGGCTGACGTTCGCGCTCGAAGGGGCCGGGGTGTTTCGCGGCGAAGAACTGCCAGGGTGGATCTCCTGCTCCCGGCTCCGCGTTCGAGGAGATGCTGCCCGACTGCCGCCAACCACGGAGGGTTCGACCACGATGCAACGGCGTATCGCCGAAGTTCTCGGTTACCTCGACACTACCAGGGACGCGCTACAGCGCACGCTCGCGGAGATACCGCCGGAGTTGCGCGAGCGTCGGCCGTCGCCAGAAAGCTGGTCGGTCGCGGAGGTGCTCCAGCACCTTGCGCTCACCGAAGGGCGCATCACCGAGGTGGTCGCCGGGTGCATGGACAGGGTGCGTGAGTCGGGATTCGCTCCCGAGCATGAAACCACGCCGGTGGGCGCTTCGTTCGATATCGATAGAGTACTCGACCGTAGTCGGCCCGTCGTGGCCAGCGACGCCGTACTTCCGGTGGAACCTCTCGGATCGAACGCTGCGTGGGAACGGCTGGAACGCTGCCGCGCGAAGCTTCGTGAGCTCGTTATTTCAGCCGATGGCCTGCCGCTCGCGAAGGTGACAGTGCCCAACCGCGTTCTGGGGCCGCTCGACGGCTATCAGTGGACACTCTTCGCCGGCGCGCACGAGGCGCGACACACGGCGCAGATCCGCGAGATCGGAGAGCGGCTCCTGGGGTGAAGCCACGATCCGGTGGAGTCGTATCGCCCGCACCGGCAGCATCGATCCTCATCAACCAGGGTAAGGTCTCTTGCGCGTCGAGATTCTGACGATCGGCGCCGAGCTGCTGCTCGGCTACACCATAGACACCAACGCCGCCTTCATGGCGCGTGCTCTCTCGGAGATCGGCGTCGCGGTAGTGAGACACGACACGGTGGGCGACGACCCCGAGCTCATCGCCCGCGCCATACGCGATGGTCTCGAACGCACCGGCGCGGTGATCACCTCCGGCGGCCTCGGACCCACGGCCGACGATCGAACGCGCGACGGACTGGCCGCGGCATTCGGGCGTGAGCTCGTCACGGACCCGGAGGCGCTCTCGCAGGTGGAGCGCCGCTTCCGACTCTTCGGCAGGACGATGCCGAAGATCAATGTGGTGCAGGCGCTCGTGCCGCGCGGGGCACGCGTGCTCGAGAATCGCTTCGGCTCAGCTCCCGCCCTCTGGATGGAGGACGAGCGCGGCCGCTGGGTGATCACGCTTCCGGGAGTGCCGAGCGAGATGCGCGGGCTGCTCACCGAGACGGTGATCCCCATCCTGCGCGAGCGCGAGGGGGGAGCGGCGCCCACGGTGGTAGCATCGAAGACCATCCGTACCACCGGTATTGGCGAGTCCGCGCTGGCCGAGCTGCTCGGCGAGGATGGCGGCGATGCGGTGGCGGGGCTCCCTCTAGCGTATCTGCCGGGGTGGGAAGGGGTGGACCTTCGCATCACGGCCGCGGAAATGCCGGTTGCCGACGCCGAGCGCGCCCTGGCAGAAGCGACCAGACGTCTGCGCGAGCGAGCGGGGACGTACATTTACGGTGAGGACGCGGCGGACCTCGCGGCGGTGGTGCTCGACCTCTGCAGGGAGCGCTCGCTCACCATCGCTATCGCGGAGAGCTGCACGGGCGGGCTGATCGGCGCGCGGCTCACCGCCGTGCCCGGATCGAGCGACGTGTTCGTGGGTGGTGTGGTGGCGTACGCCAACAGCATCAAGCAATCGATGCTCGGAGTGCCGGAGGAGCTGATCCGGCGCGTGGGTGCCGTGAGCGAGGAGGTGGCGAAGGCGATGGCGGCCGGTGCTCGTGAGCGTACCGGAGCAGACGTGGGTATCGCGGTGACGGGGATCGCCGGTCCGGGAGGCGGGTCGGCGGAAAAGCCGGTGGGCACGGTCTGGGTGGCGGTGCAGATCGGCGAAGATGTGCGCACCTTCGGTCGCGTGTACCTCGGCGATCGTGGCGAGGTACGCTCGCGCGCGGCGCAGGCGGCGCTCGACACAGCGCGCGGGATGCTGACCCAGCCGCGGTGAGCAGCTCGTGCGCGGGGCATAGCCGTTGCACGCCTGGTACCCGGAGAGGAAATTTCGCTTTCGCGAGGGCCCGCCCGGCGCAACCGCGTCGTGGCACGAGCATGGACACGATCCAGGGAATTTCATAGTGCGAGAGAATCGGGACACCGGTCACGATAGAGGGCGGCAAGACGAGGACGTGGCAGCCACGCCGGAGCCAGAGCCGCAGGCAGACGGCGTCAGCGCCCCGCCGGAGGAAGCGGCGGCGTCCGCGCCGGACGGCGGCGTGCGCGGCGAGACCGTTCGCGGCGCCCAGCGAGGAGCCGGAGCGGGCACCGCGGAGCAGGATCTGTCGGACGCCACAGCGCGCTTCGAGGAGCAGCGTGACAAGTACCTGCGCCTCGCCGCGGAGTTCGACAACTACCGCAAGCGCACCACGCGCGAGCGGCAGGAGGCGGGCGTGAGAGCGCAGGGGGAGCTGCTGAAGCGGATCCTCGACTCGCTCGATGATCTCGACCGCGCGACTTCGTCGAAGACCGACGGAGTGGATGCGAAGACGATCGTGGAGGGGATTCGCGCGATCGACCAGAAGCTGATGCGCACTCTGGCCGACGCCGGGCTGGAGGTGGTGAATCCGGTGGATGAGCCCTTCAATCCGGAGCTGCACGAGGCAATCGCCACCGAGCGCGCACTCTCACCGGAAGACGATCACCTCGTGGCGCAGGTTTATCAGCCCGGGTACGTATTCAAGGGCCAGCTCCTGCGCCCGGCGCGTGTGGTCGTGAAGCAGTGGTCGGAGTGAGGAGCGCATAAGGATACATGGCCCAGAGCAAGGACTTTTACGCCATCCTCGGCGTCAGCGCCTCGGCGACTCAGGACGAGATCAAGAAGCAGTACCGCAAGCTCGCCAAGAAATTCCACCCCGACGCGAATCAGGGTGACCCGAAGGCCGCCGAGCGCTTCAAGGAGATCTCGGAGGCGTACAACGTTCTGGGAGATGCGGAGAAGCGGAAGCAATACGACGACATGCGCCGGCTCGGCGCGTTCAGCGGCGGCTTCGGGGGTGGATTCGGAGGTGCACGTCCCGGCGGCGCGCGTCCCGGCGCGGGCGCTGGCGCGCGCGGCGGCGCTGGCAACGTCAACTTCGAGGAGTTCGACATCGGCGGCCTGGGAGGGCTGGGAGACCTCTTCGCGTCGATGTTCGGAGGCGGCGGCCGCCCTGGCGGCGCTGGCGCGGGGACGGGCCCAGCGGGCGCGCGCGCTCGAAGTGCCGGACGCGGTCAGAGCGTGGAAGCGTCGGTGGAGATTCCTTTCCGAACAGCGGCGCTGGGCGGCAAGGTGCCGATCCAGCTCGAGGTGAACGAAGAGTGCCCCACCTGCCACGGGAGCGGCGCGGCGCCCGGCGCCTCCTTCAAGACGTGCCCCGAGTGTAGCGGCCGCGGCGTGATCTCCTTCGGCCAGGGCGGCTTCGCGGTCAATCGCCCGTGCCCGATGTGCCTGGGGAGGGGACAGGTCCCCACCGAGCGCTGCCCCACCTGCAACGGCACCGGCGAGACGCGCGCGCGGCGCACGGTTAACGTGACCGTGCCCTCGGGTACTGACACCGGCACGCGACTGCGCCTGTCGGGGCAGGGCGGGAAGGGCGCCAATGGCGGACCTCCGGGCGATCTCATCATCACCTTCCATGTGCAGCCCGATCGATTCTTCCGGCGCGAGGGACTCGACGTGATCGCCACCATCCCGCTCAACATCGCGCAAGCGACGCTCGGCTCGAAGGTCAGCGTGCGCACACTGAGCGGCAAGAAAGTCGCGCTGCGAATCCCCGCGGGCACGCCGTCAGGGAAGCGCTTCCGCGTGCGCGGTCAGGGAATCGAGAAGGACGGCAAGCGCGGCGACATGATCATCGAGGTGTCGATCACCGTCCCCGAAGAGCTGACGCCGGAGCAGGAAGAGATGATGAAGCAGTTCGCGGCGGCGGGGAACCTGAAGTACTGACACCATCGGCGTCGTCCCCGCGAAAGCGGGGATCCACGGGAAGAAAGCAGACAGCAGACAGCAGAAAGCAGGAACGGCACACCAGTAAGCCGTCATCCCCGCGAAAGCGGGGACCCATGTTCGGACCGTCTAACATGGGTCCCCGCTTTCGCGGGGATGACATTCAGGCTTTCGCGGGGATGACATTCAGGCTTTCGCGGGGACGGCGCGCAGGGGTCAGGCGGCGAAGAGAGGGAGCGGCGCGCGCGTGGTACCGCGCGCGCCGACCGCGGATTCGATGATCCCGCCACCCAGCACGCGCTCGCCGTCGTAGATCACGAGCGACTGTCCCGGTGTTATCGCCGCCACCGGCTCATCGAGGGCGAGCTCGATCTCATCGCCGTCCACGCGCAGTACCTCGGCTGGCGCAGGCGCAGCGCGGTGGCGCACCTGGAGCTGGACGTGCGAGCCGACCGTGGGAGCATCATCTACCAGCCAGTTGACCTCGCGCGCGATCACGCCGCGGCCGAGCAGCTCCTCGCGCGGACCGATGACCACCTCGCGTGCCTCGGGACGGATGGCGATGACGAACATTGGCTCGCGGTATCCGCCGGGGAGGCCGCGCCGCTGGCCGATGGTGAAGCGTGCGTAGCCGTCGTGCTCCCCGACCACGCTCCCGTCCGAGGTCACGAAATCGCCCGGTGAGAGTGCCGGCGCAGCGGAGCCGAGGTGGCGCGCCAGTACCTTGGCGTGGTCACCGTCGGGGACGAAGCAGATGTCCTGGCTCTCCGGCTTCTCCGAGACCACTCGCAGCCCCAGCTCGCGCGCGAGCTGGCGCGTCTCCTCCTTGGTGAGATCGCCCACGGGGAGGAGCATGCGGCGCACGACCGCGCGGTCTATCCCCCAGAGGAAGTAGCTCTGGTCCTTGGCGCGGTCGCTTCCGCGGTGCAGCTCGCCGTTCACGGAGCGCGCGTAATGACCCGTCGCGATGTACTGCGCATCGAGCGCGTCGGCCTTGCGAAGCAGATCGCGGAACTTCGTGAACGTGTTGCAGCGTACGCACGGAATGGGCGTGCGGCCGGCGGCGTACTCACTCACGAAGTTGCCGATCACGTCGCGACTGAACGCGCTCTCCAGGTTGAGCACGTAGTGCGGCACGCCGATGCTCTCGCACACTCGGCGCGCGTCGTCTATGGAATCGAGCGAGCAGCAGGGGCGATCGGGGACGTCATCGCCGTAGCAGAAGAGCTTCATCGTGGCGCCGATGACGTCGTATCCCTGCCGCGCGAGCACGGCTGCCGCCACGGAGGAATCCACCCCTCCGGACATCGCCACCAGAACCCGCTCGCGCACGACTATCAGCTTGCGACGCCCGAGAGGCGTCGCGCCTTGGTGATGAGGGCAGGGAAAAGCGAGGCCACCCGCTCGACTCCCTCCGGAGTGGTGAGCGGGCCGAGGCTCATGCGCACCGCGGCAACCGCAAGCTCGCGCGGGACGCCAATGGCGGTGAGCACGTGCGAAGGATCGACGCTTCCGCTCTGGCACGCCGAGCCCGAAGAGCAGGCGACTCCGGCGAGATCGAGCGCGAGGAGAAGCGACTCGCTGTCGGTGCCCGGCACGGAGATGTTGAGGATGTGCGGAGCGCGCGGTGCGCCCTGGCCGTTCACGATCGCATCGGGGATGCGCTCGCGGAGCGCTGCCTCGAGCCGGTCGCGCAACTCGCCCAGGCGGCGGACCTCTTCCTCGCGCTCCTCGACCGCGAGCTCCGCTGCGGTAGCGAGCCCCACGGCCGACGCGACGTTCTCGGTACCTGGCCGAACGCCGCGATTCTGGGCGCCGCCGTGAAGGAGCGGCTCGAACGGTGTGCCGCGGCGGATGTAGATCGCACCGATCCCCTTCGGTGCGCCGATCTTGTGTCCCGAGATCGTGAGGATGTCGAATGGAACGCTGCGCGCGTCCACCGGCACCTTGCCGAACGCCTGCACTGCGTCGGTGTGGAAGACCACCCCACGCTCCTTCGCGAGCGGCGCCAGCTCCTCGATTGGCTGCACGACGCCGATCTCGTTGTTCACCCACATCACCGAGCAGACCGCGGTGTCGTCGCGCACGTTGGCGTCGAAGGAGTCGCGGTCGACCAGCCCGTCGTGATGCACCTCGAGGATGCGCTCCTCCGCTCCCTCACGCGCCGCCTGATGCACGGCACCGAGAATGGCTTTGTGCTCGATGGGTGATGTGACGACGGCCTTCCGTCCTTCCTTGCGCCTCGCATGGAAGGTGGCGAGGATCGCGAAGTTGTCGCCCTCGGTGCCGCCGGAAGTGAAGCAGAGCTCGTCCGGCTCGGCGCCGAGACATCGCGCGAGCCGCTCGCGCGCCGCGTCGAGCGCGGCCCTCGCCTCACGCCCCCAGCGGTGCATGCTCGACGGATTTCCGAAGCGGGAGCCAAAATACGGCTCCATCGCCTCGAACACCTCCCGCCGCACGGGCGTTGTAGCGGCGTGGTCGAGGTAGATGGGAGTGGGCATAGGGGAAAGTTAACGGTAGGGATGGGCTGGTGAAAAGGAAGCAGAAAGCAGAGAGCAGAAAGCAGGAACTGCCGAGGGGGTGAGTGCTGTCTCACCGGGGGCCGGCACCTGCTTCCTGCTCCCTGCTTCCTTGCAGTTCCCGCTTTCTGCTCTCTGCTGTCTGCTTTCTGCTTTCTCCCCCTCCCCCTCCCCCTCACTCCCTCTCCCACGGTACGAACACACTCCCCTCTTCCTCGGGGGCGGGGATATCGGCGGTGGAGGGGAGGAGAGCTTCGAGGTCGGCGCGGTCGAGCGCTTCGCGCTCGAGGAGGGCGTTCGCGATCTGGTCGAGGATGTCGTGGCGGTTCTCCAGGATGGTGCGTGCACGGTCGTGTGCGTCGCTCATGAGGCGCTGGACTTCCGCATCTATCACGCGTGCGGTCTCCTCGCTGTAGTTGCGATCGTCGCCACCCTGGAAGGGGGTGTCGAGGAAGCGCGAGCCGGCGGGACGGCCGAAGGTGATCGGGCCGAGCTTGCTCATCCCGAAGCGGGTGACCATCTGACGAGCGGTCTCGGTGGCGCGCTCGAGATCGTTGTGAGCGCCGGTGGAGAAGTCTTCCAGCGCCACTTCCTCAGCGGCGCGTCCGCCGAGCATCACGCAGAGACGATCGAGCAGCTCGTCCTGCGTCACGAGATAGTGGTCCTCGGTCGGGAGCTGGAGCGTAGTACCGAGCGCGCCGATCGAGCGAGGGATGATCGAGACGCGGTGGACCGGGTCGGCGTGTTTCACCGACAGTGCCACGAGTGCGTGACCGCCTTCGTGATAGGCGACGCGCCGCTTCTCGTCGTCGCTCATTACGCGCCCCTGTCGCTTGAGGCCGAGCTGGATCCGGTCGATCGCTTCCTCGAAGTCTTCCTGGTGTACTTCGGTCGCCGCGCGCCGGCCGGCGGCTAGCGCCGCCTCGTTCACCACGTTCGCCAGGTCCGCGCCCACCATGCCGACGGTGTGCTGCGAGACGACCGTGAGGTCCACGTCGCTCGCGAGCTTCACATGTCCCGTGTGAACCCGCAGGATCGCCAGACGTCCTTCTGCGGTGGGACGGTCCACCACGACCTGCCGGTCAAAGCGGCCGGGTCGCAGCAGCGCCTGGTCGAGCACCTCGGGCCGGTTCGTCGCTGCCATGATGATGACGCCACGCTCCGCCCTGAAGCCGTCCATCTCGACGAGGAGCTGGTTCAACGTCTGCTCGCGCTCATCGTGCGTTGCCATCGCGGCGACACCGCCGCGCGCCTTGCCTATCGCATCGAGCTCGTCGATGAAGATGATGCACGGCGCCTTCTCCTTCGCCTGCTCGAAGAGCGAGCGCATGCGCGCGGCCCCGACGCCCACGAACATCTCCACGAACTCGGAGCCGGAGATGGAGAAGAAGGGAACCTTCGCCTCACCGGCGACCGCCCGCGCGAGGAGAGTCTTCCCCGTGCCGGGCGCACCCACGAGTAGCACGCCTTTGGGGATGCGGGCGCCGAGCGCGCGGTAGCGAGCCGGTTTCTTGAGGAAGCTCACGACTTCCTCCAGCTCCGCCTCGGCTTCATCCACGCCGGCCACATCATCGAAGGTGATGCGCTCCTCGGCGTTGCGATCGTAGATCTTCGCCTGCGTCTTGCCGAAGTTGAGCGGCCCTCCCTTGCGCGACATGCGATGCATCGCGAACCAGTAGAGTGCAACGAGCAGCAGGAGCGGCGACCAGCTGAGCAGGACGGTGCCGAATCCGCCAGTCTCCTCTTCCTTCCCCGAGATGACGACACCACGGCTCTCCAGCTCCTGCACGAGAGCAGTGGCATCCAGATCCGGGATGCGCACGGTGGAGATGGCTTCGACGGTCCGGACTCCGGTGGTCGTGGTGTCCTTCACGGTCGCGCCTGAATCGAGCTGTGCTACGATCTCGTCAGTGCCGAGAGTGACGGAGTGGATGTGCCCGGCTCTCAGCTCGCTGAGGAACGTGCTGTAGGTGACCAGCTTCGGCGACACCGGCCGCAGCAGCAACGCCTGCACGAGCCAGAAGAACGCGAGAGCCCCGAGGATCCAGATTATCGTTACGGCGATCTGGTGTTTGCGGAGTGGATTCATCGGACGTCCATAACTTTGCTAGCCCATATACAGTACGCACTTATGGAGCCATCGGGGTGGGTGGAGGGCTCATCTCGGGGGTGGGTTCATCGCGCTGAACTGCGCGCGCGGAGGTCGCGGAGGG
>DASSNL010000147.1:0-46739 GCA_035688075.1 Gemmatimonadaceae bacterium | reverse complement strand
TGAGCCGTGGCATACCACGGCTCAGCCTGCTCGAAATTAAAGACCTGACCCCGTACGCCGCGGCGCTCGAGCTGCAGCGGGAGCTCGCGCGAGACAGGATCAGCGGCGAGCAGGCGAACGACATCCTCCTCCTGGTGGAGCACCCACCCGTCGTTACGCTGGGGCGGAAGGCGCAGCGCGGTGGCGACAACAGTGCGATGGCGGAGTTTCTCGCGGCTCGTGGGGTGGAGCTCTTCGAGGTGGAGCGCGGCGGCGATGCCACCTTCCACGGGCCGGGGCAGCTCGTGGGGTATCCGATTCTGAATCTCGAGCAGCACAGGAAGGATCTGCACTGGTATCTACGCACGCTCGAGGAAGTGCTGATCCGCGCGCTCGGTTGGTGGGGGATCGAAGCCGAGCGGCAGAAGGGTCTCACTGGCGTCTGGACCCAGGGGCGCAAGATCGCCTCCATCGGAGTTCACGCGCGCGGGTGGGTCACCTGGCACGGCTTCGCGCTTAACGTCGCCAACGACCTCGCCTACTTCGACCTGATCGTGCCGTGCGGGATTCAGGGAGTGGTGATGACGTCCGTGGAGCGCGAGCTCGGTGAGCGCGGTGAGCGCGCACCGTCGCTCGCGGAGGCGCGGCGGGATGTGGTGCGCGCATTCATCGACGTGTTCGGCTTCGCGCCCGACGATGTCACGGCCGATGACGTCGCTGCCGATGACGTCGCTGCCGATGGCGCAGCCACCGGCGGCGTAGCGGGCGAGGGCGTCGCACTCGACGACGACGCCACCGAACCGGGGCTCCGAACCGCGAGCCATTCGCGCAGCGCGCCGTAGGGATCATCGGGGCGCGACTTCGCCAGCTCGATGATCCTGTCCATCGCTCGCTTCAAGTCGTTCCCCTCCAGCGCGAACACCGCATCGAACTCATCGAGCCCCGTGCGGTACACGCGTCGCGCCAGCAGAATCGCGTTGTCCAGAGTAGGCCGCACCACCGGCCGGCTCCCGAAGCCGGGCAGCCGCGGAGCCACGCTGTCGGTGTAGAGCTCCGCCGCTCGATCGTAGATCGCCGTGGCCGCCGCCAGCCGCGCGCTCCTGTCGTCCGGATGCGCCTGGAAGGCGGAGTCGAGCGACCGGTAGAGCGACTCCCAGAAGCGTCCCATGATCTTGTCGCGCTCCCAGTCCTCCTCGCTCACCCTCTCGTTCACCGTGTCGCCACGCGAGCGGAAGAACCACATCGCGCCGCGCGACCCCACGAAGTTGGCGAACGATTCGTTGAAGATCGCCTGTCCCGGAGCGTAGAAGGTGTTGTGCGTCAGCTCGTGGATCACCGTGTTGGCGAGCGAAGCGGAGTCCAGCTCGAGCGTCGTGGAGAGGAGTGGATCGTTGAACCAGCCGAGCGTACTGAATGCCGACGCAGGCCGCAGGTAGACGTCGATCCCTCGGTCCTCCAGCTCGCGCGCCGCGCTCCGAGCATCCGCTGGGTCGAAGAATCCCTTGTACGGCACACGCCCCACTACCGGGAACCACCATGTATACGGCTTCAGCTCATCGCGATATGCGCCGGCCAGAACGAGAACGAGCGTGTCACTCGTGAGCTGGCTGAACGTGGTGAAGCTCTCTCCGGCCTTCAGTCCAACCGAGTCCACGGCGAAGGCGCGAGCGTCGACCACCAGTCGCAGCTTGGCGCGTGTGAGCGGGTCGGCGGCGGGCGAGTTCACCAGCTTCTCGATCGGCTTGCGTCTCGCGAGGATGCGCGCCTCCGCCCACGCCGCGCGCGCGATGTAGCGCCCCATGGGGGTGAGTGCCAGGAAGCCGATTACCAGGAGGAGAACTACCAGGAGGAGGCGAGCCAGCACGCGGGCCGCTCGCCTCATGTGGAGCGAGCTACCTCCACCAGCGGACCCCCACGCGGTGCATCGCTCCGAAGACTGCCGAGCCCTCGTAGGCGTAGTCGAGCGCGAAGTGCAGCGCACGCACGCCGCCACCGAAGGCCACCGGCGAGATGTCGGCGCCGGTGGGTCGGTCGAGCGCGCCCACGCGGCCGAGGATCGTCACCCCGCCCGGCGCCTGGTACTCTACCTCTACGCCTCCGAACGGCTTCGTCTCGCCGTCCATGTGCGTGAGCTCGACGGTGCCAAGGAGATCCACCGGCCCCACGCCGTGGACCGGGATGGCGGCACCCACGCGTACCAGCCGCGGGAGCGATCGGCGGTCGCCTGCGAGGGAGATCTCACCGCCCACGTTCTGCAGCGATGCCGCCAGCGTCACGCCCTTCACGTCCACCGCGGCCCCCACGTCCAGCGCGCCGGTTCCGCCGCTCTCATCCACCAGCCGCTGGTTCACGTACTTCCCCGTGACTCCGATCCGGAGCTTGCTGATGGAAACGGCGTACGCGATCGAGGCAACGTAGTCGCCCGCCGAGATCTCCGTGCCCGTGGGCTCCCCCAATCCGCCGCCATCGTCGAACGCCCGCTCGGAGCTACCGTAGTCGAGCACCTGGAGCCCGACCCCCGCGGTTCCGTGGAATGCGTGCACCGCCGCGGCTGCCGCGGCCACGGTCTGGCCGAGGAACCACTGCTGGACGGAGAGCCCCGCGGAGAGCTTGGGCACGGTGGCGAGCTGCGCCGGGTTGTAGAAGATGGACGCCTCGTCCTTACCCGCCGCGACGAAGGCATTGCCCAATGCCAGCGCACGCGTGCTCGCGGGGAGCTCGAGCAACGGAACCGAGCTCCCGCTCGCCTGCGCTTGCGCAGCCGGCGAGATCAGGCAGGCCGCAATGGCGGCCACGATGGCGATTCGGCGCATGGCTATTGGCTTTACTATAGCATCCGGTCGCCGAGGTAGCCAGAGACGGGCCGGGGTGACGTCCGGAAACAACGGGGGGTCCGCGTGCAAAGCGGCCTCTGGCCGCGTATTATTAGTGATTGCGCCTTGCCAGAGCACCGGCGCGCCACCCTCCGCGAACCAGATGTCATTCGTTCATTTACACTGTCACTCCGAATATTCGCTCCTGGATGGCGCCAACCGGATCTCCGACCTGATCCACCGGGCTCAGGAGCTCGAGCAGCCAGCGCTGGCGATCACCGACCACGGCAACCTGCACGCGGCGTGGGAGTTCCAGGAGAAGGCGCGTAAATCGGGCATAAAGCCCATTATCGGGATGGAGGCCTACGTCGCGCCGGGCGACCGGCGCGAGCGTGCGAGACCGCGCAACGGCGGGAAGCCCTATTACCACCTGGTCCTCCTGGCCCGCGACGCCACGGGCTACCGGAACCTCGTCAAGCTCTCGTCCCTCGCCTACACCGAGGGCTTCTACTCCAAGCCGCGCGTGGACCGCGAGCTCCTCGAGCGGTACAACGAGGGGATCATCGTCTCCTCCGCCTGTCTCGCCGGCGAGATCGCCACCCACCTCATGGAGGAGCGTTACGAGGAGGCGAAGGCCGTTGCCGCGTGGTACGCGGAGGTGTTCCGCGATCGCTACTACCTGGAGGTCCAGGCGCACGACGCTGGAGGGCTGCAGTCGAAGCTCAACAAGCGCGTCTTCGCGCTCGCCGAAGAAGTCGGGCTCCCCGTGGTCGCAACGAACGACGCGCACTTCCTGCGCGACGCGGACCACGACTCGCACGACATTCTCCTCTGCATCGGCCTCGGGAAGGACCGCAACGACCAGGACCGCCTGCACTACGACAATGGGCTCTACTTCAAGAGCGCGCCCGAGATAGCGGAGCTATTTCCCGAGCGACCCGACGTCCTCGAGAACACGCTCCGCGTGGCCGACGAGATAGACGTCGCCTTCGAGAAGAAGTACCACGTCCCCTCGTTCCCGCTTCCCGACGGGATCTCGAGCGAGAACGAGCTGCTGGTGCGTCTCGCCAACGACGGCGCCCGCGAGAGATACGGCGACCCGCTCCCCGAGCGCGTGCAGGAGCGGCTCGACTACGAGCTCGGCGTCATCACGAAGACCGGGTACGCGGGCTACTTCCTGATCGTACACGACTTCATCAAGGCGGCGCGCGACCGCGGAATTCCCGTGGGACCGGGGCGCGGCTCGGCCGCCGGATCGATCGTCGCCTACTCGCTCCGCATCACCGACGTCTGTCCGCTGGAGTTCGACCTCCTCTTCGAGCGCTTTCTGAATCCGGAGCGCGTCTCGATGCCCGACATCGACGTGGACTTCTGCTTCGAGCGCCGCGGTGAGGTGATCGACTACGTGCGCCAGAAGTACGGTCGCGACGCCGTCGGTCAGATCATCACCTTCGGCACTATGAAGTCGCGCGCCGTGGTGAAGGACGTGGGACGCGTGCTCGGCTTCACGCCACAGGAGACCGACCAGCTGGCGAAGCTGATCCCCAACCAGCCGAACTACTCGCTCACGGTAAAGGAAGCCATCACGCAGATCCCCGAGGTGAAGCAGCTCTACCGCAACGACGAGCGGTATCGCCAGCTCCTCGACTACGCGATCGCGCTCGAGGGGCTCTCGCGTCACGCGGGCGTGCACGCCGCGGGCGTGGTGATCGCTCCCGGTCCGCTCGACGAGTACGTCCCGGTCTGCACCCAGAACTCGAAGGGCGCTGGGAGCAACGGCGACGATGAGACGGTGGTAGTCACGCAGTACGACATGAACTACCTCGAGAAGGCCGGGATGCTCAAGATGGACTTCCTCGGCCTCACCACGCTCACCGTTCTGCACGACGCGCTCCAAACGATAAAGGAGCGCCACGGCAAGGAGATCGACTTCGACAAGCTCGGCCTCGCCGACGACGAGACCTACCGGATGCTCCGATCCGGCCGCACGGCGGGCGTCTTCCAGTTCGAGTCGCCGCTCGCCACCGACGTGCTCCGCAGCATGCGCTGCGACCGCTTCGGCGATCTCGTTGCGTCGAATGCCCTGCTCCGACCCGGGCCGCTCGACACCGGAATGCACAAGGTTTACATCCGGCGCAAGCGCGGCGAGGAGCCAGTGACCTACGCGCTACCCGAGCTCGAGCCGATTCTCAAGGAGACCTTCGGCGTGATCACCTATCAGGAGCAGGTGATGCGCCTCGCGCAGACAGTCGCCGGCATCTCGCTCTCGGAAGCCGACGTGCTGCGCAAGGCGGTGGGTAAGAAGAACGCCGAGCTGATTCGCGAGGAGCTCGGGAAGTTCATCGAGAAGTCGGTGGCGCGCGGCTACGACCGCGGAATCGTCGAGGATCTCGCGGGGCAGATCGAGACTTTCGGACGTTACGGGTTCAACAAGTCACACTCGGTAGCCTACTCGGTAGTCGCCTTCCGCACTGCGTACCTCAAGGCGCACTACCCGGCCGAGTTCATGGCCGCGCTCCTGAGCTCGTGCATCGGCGACTCCGATGGCGTGGTGAAGTACATCAACGAGGCCCGCGAGATGGGGCTCGAGGTACTTGCGCCGGATGTGAACGAGTCGGGGTACAAGTTCACCGTGGTGGGCGACAAGCGAATGCGCTTCGGGCTCGGCGCCATCCGCAACGTGGGACGCACGGCGATCGATGTCATCCTCGCCGCGCGGCGCGAGGGTCCTTTCACCTCGCTCTTCGACCTCTGCGAGCGGCTCGACCTCCGCGCGTGCAACAAGCGCGTCTTCGAGGCGCTCATCGCTTCCGGAGCGCTCGACGGACTGGGGGGACACCGCGCGCAGCTCCTCGCCGCCCTCGACTCCGCGCTGCAGGAAGCGGCTCTCAAACAGGAAGAGATCGCGAGCGGACAGGGCTCGCTTTTCGGCGACATGGGCGCCGAGGAATCCTCGGCGTCGCACATCGGTCACACGCTCCCCAACGTCCAGCCGTGGACCGATAGCGAGCGTCTCGCGCGCGAGAAGGAGATCCTCGGCTTCTACATCTCTGGCCACCCGCTCGAGCCGTTCCGCATGGAGGTGGAGATCTTCGCCTCGCACACGGTCTCGAAGCTCGGAAGCTGGACCGACCAGCCGATCACCCTCGGCGTGGTGGTCACCAACATCAAGCGTCAGGTGAGCAAGCGCACCGGTGCCGAGTTCGCGCGCTTGACAGTGGAGGATTTCACGGGATCTTCCGAAGCGCTGGTCTTCCCGGAGGCGTGGACGCTCCTGGCCGACCGGATCAGGCCGGATGTGCCGATACTTCTCAAGGGTGGCTACTCGAAGCGCGACCAGGGCGTGGAGAACCCCACCTTCATCGTGGAATCGGTTACGCCGTTCGTGGAGCTGCGCGCCATGGGTAACGTGGCCGTCTCCATCGAGCTCACCGCCGGTGCGTCGATTTCGGCCGAAGTCATGCATGACGTGAAGGAGATGGTACAGGTGCACGCCGGTTCCGCGCCGCTCGAGCTGCGCTGGAACGACGGCAACGGCACATCCGCGCGACTGCGCTCCCGCAGTCTGCGAATCGCGGTAACGAACACTGCACTTAACGACCTGCGGGCACTGCTCGGTGAAGACCGGGTGCGCCTGGTGAGAGGAAGCTGAGAATGGCCAGCCCCACCATGGATTTCGAGAAGCCGATCGTGGAGCTCGAACGGCAGATCGAGGAGCTGAAGAAGACAGCCGGGAAGCGCCAGCTCAGTGTGGATGTCGAGATCGCCCCGCTCGAGCGGCGCCTCGCCGAGCTGCGCTCGGAGGTGTACAAGAACCTCACTCCCTTCCAGAAGGTGCAGGTGGCGCGGCACGTACGGCGCCCCTTCACACTCGATTACATCCAGCTGGCGTTCACCGACTTCATAGAGCTGCATGGCGACCGCCTCTTCCGGGAGGATGCGGCGATCATCGGCGGATGGGCGCGGCTCGACGGCGAAACGGTAATGGTGATCGGCCAGCAGCGCGGCCGCGACACTAAGGAGAACCTGAAGCGGAACTTCGGGATGCCGCACCCGGAGGGGTACCGCAAGGCGCTCCGCCTCATGAAGCTCGCCGAGAAATTCCACGTACCGGTCATCACGCTCATCGACACCACCGGCGCCTGGGCCGGTCTGGGCGCCGAGGAGCGCGGCCAGAGCGAGGCGATAGCGAGCAACCTCTTGGAGATGAGCCGACTCGAGGTACCGGTGATAGCGACGGTGATCGGCGAGGGCGGCTCGGGCGGCGCGCTCGCCCTGGGTGTGGCGGACCGCGTACTCATGTTCGAGAACTCGGTGTACTCGGTGATCTCGGTGGAAGGGTGCGCCGCGATCCTCTGGAAGGATGGCAAGAGCGCGGAGATGAAGGAGCGCGCCGCGTCGGCCATGCGCATCACCGCGCAGGAGCTGCTCGAGCTGGGCGTGATAGACGAGATCATCCCCGAGCCGCCCGGCGGCGCGCACGCCGACCACGAAGCCGCCGCGAGGTCGCTGCAGGAAGCGCTCGTGCGCAACCTCGACGGCCTGCGCCGCTACAAGCCCGACAAGCTGGTTCGCCGCCGCCGCGAGAAGTATCTCAAGATGGGGCAGTACTCGGAGTAGTCATGACGCATCTGGTGGAAGTCGCGTTCAAGGGGAACCGCAAGGAGTTCTACCTCTGGGATGGCGAGGAGGTACCACGGGTGAGCTCGTCCGTGATCGTGGAAGCCGATCGCGGCGAGGATCTCGGACGCGTGCACTCCGTGGGCGAGCTCGCTACGCGACGCTGCACGGGGTGCTCCCACGGCTGCGGGAGCGAACAGCCGCGACTCCGCGTGCTCCGCCCCGCCACCTCCGACGATGAACGTCGCGCGGCCGAGCTGCGCGCGCAGGACGAAGACGTTCGCCGCAAGGCCATGGAGCGCGTGAAGGCGCACGGGCTCGTGATGAAGGTCTCCGACGCCGAGTGGCAGTGGGATCGCAAGAAGCTCACTTTCTACTTCACCGCCGAGAAGCGCGTGGACTTCCGCGCGCTGGTGCGCGATCTCGCGTCGGCGTTCCGCACGCGCATAGAGCTCAAGCAGATCGGTGTGCGCGACGAGGCCAAGCGGCTCGGGGGCATCGGCCGCTGCGGCCGCGAGTATTGCTCGGCGTCGTGGCTCCCCGAGCTGCGCCCGGTGAATCTGCAGGTGGCCAAGGATCAGCGCCTCTCGCTCAACCCGTCGCAGATCTCCGGCGCCTGCGGGCGGCTCATGTGCTGCCTGCGCTACGAACACGAGTTCTACGTGCAGAGCCGCAAGCGCTTTCCCAAGGAGGGGAAGATCCTCGTCACCGCGAACGGCGAGGAGCAGGGGGTGTCGAACGACATCTTCGGCGACCGCGTCACGCTGCGCAACTCGGAGGGCGACATCCGCGTCGTCCCGCTCGCGGAGCTGAGGGCCGGGATCGAGCGGCGCGCCGCAGGCGCGCACATCTCGACGCGCATGGCGCGCGAGGACAGCGACGATGACTCCGCGCCAGATCCGGACATCGAGGCCGCGCTCGCGTCCGACGAACCGGTGCCCGACGATCCTCCGTCCGCGGAGCTCACCCGGCGCGCTCCCGCGCTCGACGAGCGCACTCCCGGTGAGCGCCGCCCGCGCCGCACACGCGGCCGGCGCGGAGGCCGTCGTCATCGTTCCACCGACGCCGAGAACGGCTCCCCACCCGCCCCCCGCAACCGCGGCCCGAGATCGGATCGCGGAACTCCCGAGCACCCGAACGAGGATTAGTGCCCCGCTTCTTCATAACAACGGCGATCGACTACTCCAACGGCGAGCCGCACCATGGCCACGCCTACGAGAAGATCGGCGCCGACGCGATCGCCCGCTATCACCGCCTCCGCGGCGATGACGTCTGGTTCCTCATCGGGATGGACGAGCACGGACAGAAGGTCGCGCAGACCGCGGCCGAGCAGGGCGTGACTCCGCCCGAGCTCGTGGAGCGCATCGCTGCGAGCTTCCGGGCGATGTGGGAGCGGCTGAGCATCTCGAACGACCAGTTCATCCGCACCTCCACACCCGAGCACCACGCGGGCGTGCGCGAGCTGCTCGACCGCATCTTCTCGCACTCGCCCGATGACTTCTACGAGAAGTCGTACGAAGGGTGGTACTGCGTGGGGTGCGAGTCGTTCAAGCAGGATGCGGAGATCGTGGATGGCAAGTGCGTGCTCCACCCGACACGCGAGCTGCAATGGGTGGAGGAGCGCAACTGGTTCTTCCGCCTCTCGCGATACCGCGACTTCCTTCTCGAGCACATGGAGAAGAACCCGGACTTCCTGCAGCCGGAGAGCAGGCGCAACGAGATCCTCAGTCTCCTCCGCCAGGGGCTCGAGGACATCTCCGCCAGCCGTTCGCGTTTCAGCTGGGGCGTGCCTTTCCCCCGCCCCACCAGCGATGGCGAGCGGCAGACCACTTACGTGTGGTTCGACGCGCTTCCGAACTACTGGACTGCGACTCGGTTCCCCGGCTCGCGCGCCGCGTGGCCCGCGCAGCTGCACGTGATCGGGAAGGACATCACTCGCTTTCACACGGTGATCTGGCCCGCGATGCTCCGCTCGGCGGGGCTCGCACTACCCGAGCGCGTCTTCGCGCACGGTTTCGTGCAGTACGCGGGCGAGCGCTTCAGCAAGAGTGCCGGCGTGAAGCTCGACCTCTCCGAGGCCATCGACCGCTACGGCGCGGACGCGTTCAGGTATTTCCTCCTGCGCGAGGTCCCCTTCGACGCCGACGGCAACTTCTCGTGGGAGCGTTTCGAGGAGCGCTATACGGCCGACCTGGCGAACGCCTTCGGCAATCTCGCCAGCCGCACCGCGGCGATGATCGAGAAGTACACCGGCGGCGTGGTGCCCGACGTGGACGCGGCGCAGATCGCGCGCTCGGCCCCGTGGATCGAGACCGCGCAGAAGGAGTACACGAGCGCGATGGATCGCCAGCTCCTGCACGAGGCGCTGGCCGCCGCGTGGAGGGCCGTGGCACGCACCAACGAGTACGTGGACAGGCAGGCCCCCTGGAAGCTCGCGAAGGACCCGGCCGAGCGCGCGGAGCTCGAGCTCACGCTCGCCACGCTCGCCTGGACACTCGCCTGGCTCGCGGTGCTCACCTTCCCCTTCATGCCCACGAAGGCCGCGCGGCTCTGGGAGATGCTCGGCGCCCCGGGCGCGCTACGGGATTTCGTGTGGGGGCCGGGAGACGCCGCCACGATCATCTCGCCTACCGGATGGCGCGTGACCAAGGGTGAAGCGCTCTTTCCCAGAGAAGAGAAGAAGTAGCGCGCTGCTGGTCGATCGCGACTTCACGGAGCCGGGAGCACCCCACCGGCACTAGTCGCGCGGCTCGCCCAGCAGCAGACGCGCGGTGAAGCCGTCTATCCGCCGTCCGCGCTTCTCGTTCTGGCCGTTGACCCAGACCAGCTGAAGCGCACCATCGCGGCTCCCGCCAGTCGCCGGCACCCGCATCTCCCCCGCGGGCACTCGCTCGCGGAAGGAGCCGGGGCCACTCGCCGCGACGGTAGAGTCGAGCGCATCGAGGATCGGCGCGAGCGCGAAGCTCAGCGCGCTCCCAGCGCCGCCCGTCACAGTGAGTGTCTGAGCCGTGCTGTCGAACGCCACTCGCAGAGTGTCGGACCCGATGGCTACCACGCTGTCGCGCATGTTGATCATCGCCATCCACGCGAAGCCGCGTATGGCCACGGCCTCGTTCTCGCTCGCGTGGTAGCTGAAGAAGCCGGGACGCGGCGCACCCTCGAGCCCCCAGCGCGAGTAGTCGAGCGACGCCGCGGTCATGATCGCCTTGCCGAGAGAGTCGGAGCGGTAGCGCAGCGAATCGGGGAGCACCACTCCGCCGGGTAGAGTGCCTCCGAACGCCTGCGCGATCGGCGCTCGCGCGCGATGCTCGATGAGGAAATAAAGGGCGGCACTCGCCTGCACCTCCGCGGGGGTCACCACGCCCGGCGACGGCGCCTTCCGCGCGGCCGCGACCTCACGCTCGAGCCGCGCCGCCTGGCTCGCCACCGCGCGGCGCGTCGCGCCGAGCGGCCCGTACAGCGTCACCAGCAGGAGCAGCGCCAACGAGAGCGGGATGATGCGGATCCCGTGCTCGCGCCGCACGGTGAACAGTATTGATATCGCCAGCAGCCACACGCCGAGCAGGAGGCCGAGGTAGCGCAGTTCCGTGAGACCGTACGGCGCGATGCGCTTGAAGAACGCCACCAGCAGCATGATCGCCGCCGGGATCAGCGCGATGAAGAGCCACCGACGGTACGTCCGGATCCACCCCTCGCCAGGATCGTCGCGCAGCGGATGCACCAGAAGGAAACCGAGGATTCCAGCCACCGAAACGCTCGTCACGAGATAGCCGATCCACCCGCTGGGCCAATCCCTCGTGACTATGATCTTCACCAGATAGGCGAGCAGGATGAGCAGGTATACCGCGACGAGCGGTGTCAGGATGTACTGCGTGAAGATCTTCAGCGCACGCGGGTAGTCGCGATCGGAGGCGAGAGCCGCGACGTCGTCGGGGATCCCCGCGAGGAAGATCCACGTATTCCCCACGAACGCGATGATGAGCCAGAGGCGCAGGTAGGTATCGTTCGGGACGTCGAGGCCGAAGAGCTTATCGAGCGCGGCCAGCGCCACGGAGAGCCCGGCGAAGAGCACAGCTGAGAAGACCACGGCGCGCAGGAAGCTGAGAAACAGGCGCCGGTTGTACTGCCAGAAGCCGGCATCCTCGCGCATCCCGACGAACGGCAGAAACGCGACCGCGAGATGCAGCGCGGCGCTGAGCTGGAAGTAGCGGATGGCGTCGTGTTTCGCATCGAGCCCGGGCCAGGCGAAGAAGAATCCAGCCAGCAGCGCCGCCGCTGCGACCATGGCCAGCGATAGTCGGGCGGAAGACCATCCGTGCAGCTCGCCGAGCAACGCGAGCGCGAAGGAGAGCGGGAGCCCGAGCGCGGCGACCAGGGCGGCACGTGCCCACGCATCGCTCGCACCGTGGGTGGTCGCGACGATCGCGCACGCGGCGGCCACCACTCCCGCGAGGAGCGTGTACGGGAAGCGCGCCAGCACCTCTCTCGCGCGCGCCGCCAGCGTGGACAACGACGGAAATCGCATTGGGCCACCGGTTGGAGACAGGGGAATATGGCACTCGATGAGCGCGGTCGGGAGCGGTTGCACGAGAACGACAGCTGCCAAATTTCTTGGCACTTCGGCGGCGCTTCGGGGCGGCCTCGAATGCGTTACATCGAGTGCGCGCCGCCCGTCTCTAGGTGGAGTACGAAGGAACCCTCAGCACCGGAGCCGACGCATGCCACCGCAGCGCCGCTGGACCCTGATGTTAGTGCCCGACGGATGCGGGAACGCACGAACTCTCTCGTTCACGGAGCGCGCGGCGAGACGCGCCATCGCGGTGATCTCCGGCATCGGTGTCGTGACGCTGCTGGGATCCGGCGTCCTGGTGGGACGGCTCTCCGTGGGAGTCGCGCATGGAGGTACGGTAGTGGGCGAGAACGCCAGCGTACTCGATGCTCGCCTGGACTCGCTTGCCGATACGATCAGCGCTCTCGCTCGGCGCGACGAGCAGATCCGGCTCCTCGCTGGTCTTCCCACCGGAAACGACATCGATGAGGACGAGAGTCTCCGCGGCACGCTCACCGGCTCGGGCGGCACCGCCATGGGAGCGCTCGCGATCGACGCCCGGCCGGACGTGAGCCGGATGATCCGCAGAGCGAACCTGCTGGCCGCCAGCTTCGCCGAGGTGACCGACACTCTGCAGAAGAACGTCGAGAAGCTGCGTAGCATCCCTTCCATCATGCCCACCGCCGGCTGGCTCTCGAGTGCATTCAGTCGCTCGCGATTCCATCCGATCCTCCACCACGCGCGTCCGCACGAAGGGATCGATGTCGCCGCGCCCATGGGCGCGCCGATCGTCGCACCCGCGGCTGGTACGGTCACGCTCGTCGCCCGGCAGAACGGCTACGGAAACGTGCTGGAGATCGACCACGGCAACGGCATCGTCACCAAGTACGCGCACTGCTCGCGCATCGTCGTGAAGAAGGGGCAACGCGTGCAACGCGGCGAGGTAGTGGCGAACGTGGGGAGCACCGGCCTCGCCACCGGACCGCACCTGCACTACGAGATCCACGTGCACGGCAAGGTCGTGAACCCGCTCACCTACGTCCTCCCCGAGGGCGCGATCCCCGACTAGCGGCAGCCAGCGGCAACTAGCGGCAGCTAGCGGCGCGCAGCGAGCGCGGCCCTCAACGATGGAGCAGGGTCGATTGCGTTCCCCCACTTTCCGATGTGGATCTCGAAGTGGAGGTGTGGACCCCATTTCGCCGCGTTCCCCGAATCACCCACGTACGCTATGACATCCCCGGCGGCCACTCGGTCGCCGTTCTTCAGTCCGTGCGCGTACGCGAATCGCGGCTCGCCCGCATCGTCGTGGGTGCCCGGATTGTCGTTGTTCAGGTGCGTGTAGAAGTAGAGATTCCCATCATCGCCCCGCAGGAGGAGCGAGTATCCCTTCTCCTTCGGCGGGCGCTTCGTGGAGATCCAGTCGACGGTTCCACTCGTGGCGGCGAGCACCGGAGTCCAGCGCGGGCAGAACATATCCTGCCCCTTGTGCGATCTGCCGCCGTCTCGTCCGTCGCCGAAGCCGCTGGTGAAGCGCACGCTGTCTATCGCGAGCGGAAAGACGATCTTCACCACGCGCGGCCGCGGAGCCGAGCCCGCACCCGAACCGGGAAGCGCGCACGCGGAGAGGAGCCCCAGCGAAAGCACGACGGCGAGCCATACTGGCCTCGCCGTCGCGATCGTTGCATGCATCGGCCGGTGCTTCACGGGTTCTGCGGAGCGGGCGGCGGGGTGTTCGACGGCGTGGTGGATGGCGCGGTCGAGGCCGGCTTCGAGAAGTCCACCGTCGGCGCCTCGCGGTTCGCGGGATTGGTCACCTCGAAGTACGTCTTCGGCTTGGCGCCGATCACCTTCGCGGTAAGCGTCTGCGGGAACCGGCGTATGTACGTGTTGTACTGCTGCGCCGCCTGGTTGTAGTCGCGGCGCGCTACCGCTATCCGATTCTCGGTTCCCGTCAGCTCGTCCTGCAGTCTGAGAAAGCCCTGGTCGGCCTTCAGCTGCGGGTACGCCTCGGAGATCGCGAGCAGCCGCCCGAGCCCCGCGGTGAGCCCGGCGTTCGCGTCGGCCATCTGCTGCGGGTCGCCGCCCCTCACGGCATTGAGCAAGCCCGCGCGCGCCTGCGCGACCTGCGTGAACACCTCCTCCTCGTGCTGCGCGTAGCCCTTCACGGTGTTCACGAGATTGGGGATCAGGTCAGCACGCCGCTGGAGCTGCACCTCGATCTGGCTCTTCGCGGCGGTCGACTGTTCGTCGAGCGTCTGGATGGTGTTGTAGCCGCACCCCGCGAGGAGCAGCAGCAATGGAAGAGCTAATCGGCGTCTACGCATTTGATCCTCCAGCGAATGGAAGCGAGATCTACTACCTGGACGACGGGCCCTCGTTCCCTGCCCGGCCGGTCATCGCACGCGGTGCTGCTACTCCGGACGGAAGCTCAGCTGTACGACGTACTTCCCCGGTTTCACACCTCTCGCCGAGCGCTTCCACGCACCGGCGGCTTTTTCGTCGAGACAATCGTTCACCGCATTCCCGGCGTCCGACGACCAGCTGTCATTGGCAACGCGCGCGCCAGTGACGCCTCCATCATCCACGGTAACCACCATGGCTACGCCGCCCTGCAGCGATGGGTCGGCCTTCTGCCCGAACTCCTGGTAGCAGAACTTCGAGAACGACTGCTCCCGCTGAACCGCTGCCACCAGCTCGGGCGGCGCGGGCGGGATCCGTTGCGCCGCCGGACGCTTGGGCGGCGGGGTATAGCTGTCGGATACCGCCGGCGGTATGGCCGACTCGAGCGAATCGAGGTTCATCGGCATGGTGTCCTGCGCCGGTGGCGGCACCACCACCTCTTTCTTGTCCCCTGGGCATCCTGCCAGAAGCGGCAGCATCGCCGCAAGCCACAGCTTTCTCATCACGACTTGCTCTCTCCGGTGTCGGCAGGGAGCTGGTCGATGTAGTGCGCCAGCTCGCGCGCGGTTTCGAGATATCCGGCCAGTACGGGTGTCACCTCGTTATCGGCGAGCGTTCGCTCGCCTCGCACGTGACGCACCACCCGCGCGAATTGTTCGGTGCCGATCCCGGTGAGCCCCGTCAGACGCTTGCAGAGCGCATCGTATTCCGTCGGCGGATCTTCACCGAGGTAGCGCACCACGGAGCGGAAGATCACCATGAAAGTGCTCAGGCTCGCGCCGAGCAACTCCACCAGCCGCTTTCGGTCGCCGCCCGAGGCGAGGATCCCCCTGCGGAGCTGCAGCAGCTTCCCCATCGTTTGCTGCTCCAGTTGCAGCCGCAGATCTGCCCTCCGCACGCTGATGCCATCGAAGGGCGCGCTGCCGTGCAGCACCTTGTGGTGTCGCAGGATGTCGGCGTACTCCATGGGGAAGATATCGCTCGAGCCGCGCCACTCCCGCTCCGTCAGCGTTAGCGGCGGCGGATTCCCCGCCTCCGCCCAAGCGCGCGTGATCGCCGCCTCGCGGTCGAGGAGCTCGAGATCGATCGAATCCACCAGCACCAGTACATTGTAGTCCGATCGTTTCGCGATGTGCTCTCCGGCTGCCGCAGAGCCGTAGAGCACCACCGCGCGCAGCCCATCGCCGAACGCCTTCCTGAGCTGCTCCACCAGATTGTCGAGTGTCATTGTAGCCATCTGTCAGCTTCACCTCGTTCAGGTGCGAGCAAGCATGGAGCGGGGAGCGCACCGCCGACTGACGCATGAGGTCGTGCCGCGGCCCTGGTCCATCACCAGCTCGATCCCCCGCCACCGCCGCCGAAACCTCCGCCGCCGCCGAATCCGCCGAAACCTCCTCCGCCACCGAAGCCACCACCTCCCCAGCCGCCGCCCCCCCAACCGCCCCCGCGGTAGCCGCCTCCACCCATCGGGATGAAGATCGGGAGGCAGCCGCCACCGCCGCAGCCGCGCCTGCTGCGACCGAGCGAATTCAGAACGATGATCGCGATGACGAAGAGCGCGAAGACCAGCGCGGGCGACACGTTCCACCCTCCGGAGCTCGGACGCCGCCGCGCAACCTGCTGTTGCGGCACGAGCGTCGTATCCACGGTGAAGCCGAACTCGCCGGCGAAGCGCTGCGCCACATCTGCCGTCAGCTCATCGATGGCGGGGCCGTACTGCTTTTGCATGAACAGCGGCGTCACGCTGCGGCACATGGCGCCCGACATGGCGTCGGTGATGAATCCCTCGGCGCCGTAGCCCACCCCGATCCAGCAGTGCCCGCGTCCATCGGAGCTCGTCTCCTTGGGCACTACTAGAATGATGACGCCCGTATTGCGCGTAGGATCACCCGGGTTCCCCAGCTTCCCGACCTTCCACTGCCGCCCGATCTCGAGCGTCATCGTGGCGGGGTCGGTCTCCCCGATGTCGGGGAGGGTGACCACCACGATCTCGCCGCCCGACTTCGCGCGGACGTCGTCGACGATCCGCTGCATGTGATCTTCGTTCGCAGCGGGTATGACGTTGGCGAAGTCGTTGATGTAGCCCCGCGGCTGCGTCAGCTGCGGCGTCTGGAGAAGGAGTAATAGAGCGCCGAGGGCGCGCAACGCGCTGAGCATCACCTTCCGCTGATTCTCCTTGTCTGCGGTACATCGCGCCTCGAGTCTCTCGTTCCGGCGCGGCAGCTCGGGCGGTCCCGCCGCCCGGCGTTACTTGCTGAAAACGAACGAGAAGCTGTAGGTGCCGCCGCCCTGGTCCGAGGGCGGGAAGCTCCAGCCCATCGCCCGCTCACGGATGCATCGCTCGGTCTCGGCAGAACCCGGTCCCGACCAGGTGCGCCGCGTGATTTCGACGCCGGTCACCTTCCCCGCGCCGGTGAGTGTCACGGCTACCCCTACGGTACCGGCGAGCTGCGGATTCACCTTGAGCCCGAACTCCTGGTAGCAGAACTGGAGCTGAGATTGGCGGCCACGCACGTAGCTCCCGAGCTCGGCCACGTTTCGTCCCGGCCCGCTGGTCTTCTCTGCACGTATCACGCTCGGAGGCGCTACGCGCACGGTGGCGAAGCCCACGTTTCCCCCGCCGCCGACGCCACCGAGTCCGCCGCCGCCCGGCGTGTCGTTGAGGCCTGTGCCCAGGCCGCCTCGTCCCGGCGTGCGCGACCCCTGGCCGCCCTTTCCGTAGCCGATCACGGCCTTGCCGCCACCGGCGCCCGGTGTCGCACCGCCGCCGGAGTTCACATCCACGCCACGGAGCACGTTCGAGACATCGCCCACCATCCCGCCTCCTCCGGCGCTGGTGGATGCGCCGCCGAAGGCATCGCCGATGGCGCGCGTGTCATCCCGGTTCCCCGACGAGCGGCCGCCGCCGGCGGGGCGCGGGGCCGGTGATGGCGTAACTGCCGGCTCGGCTGGCGCGCCGCCGGCATCCGCCGTGGGCGGCGTGAGATCCTCGAACTTCACCTCGATCGGCCCCGTCTCCTCGGGACGCAGGAGGGAGATAGCCGGCGGAACCGGCGGGAGGAAAATCACCAGCGCGATCCAGAGAAGTCCCAGACCGATGGCGATGAGCCAGGAGTTGAGTATCGCCCGCCCTTCGGCGTCGGCGAACTCGAAGCGCATGTTGCGCGTGAAGGCCGTGTCGTCCATCGACCCTCGCGCCACGGCAGGACGCCGATGCATGGATCTTCGCTGCCAGGCCATGCTACTGCGCCGTCCCCGCAGCGGACGCCGTACTGGTCTCGGTGCGCGACACCTGCAGCGAGAGATTCTTGAAGCCCGCCAGCCGGGCGGTCTGCATTACGCGGGCGAGCAGATCGTAGCGCATGCTCTTGTCGCCCTGGATGGCGAGCGGCACCTCGAGCGGCACCTTCGAGTCGACGCGCTTCTGCCTGCGGATCGAATCGGCTGCCTGGTGCAGCGCGTCGTACAGCGGCGGAATGAGCAGCGGCTGCGAAGGGTCGCTGGAGCGCGCACGCGCGGCGTCCACGGTGGCCATCACGGTGTGGCCGCCCAGCGTCACTTGCGGTCCGATGCCGAGCGTGAGCTGCTGGTGCGCGGCGCTCTCCGCCTGCGCTTCCGGGAGACGGATCCCCGGGATGACCGGAGAGAGCTCGCCCACGGTTGCCGTGGTCAACGCGAAGAACACGATGGACACGAACGTGTCCACCAGCGGCACGAGGTTCAGCTCCGTGATCCGGAATTTCGCGAACTGCGCGGCACGCCGCTGGGCGCGCATCTCCCGTGCGCGGCTCATGCGCCACCTCCATTCCCGCCGGTGGATACCCGCGTCGCGCGGGCGCGCGTACCCAGCGAGATCCCCGAGTACCTCGCGAGCTTCAGACGCTCCAGCACGTGGATCACGTTGTCGTAGCTCACGTCATCGGACGGTATCACGAGTACGTCGTGGTTCTGCGGATACTGCGCGGCGATCTGCGTCATGAGAGCCTGCAACTGATCGAGCGACGCGGGTCCGAGGCCGGGGATCTCGCTGCGGAAGCCGCCGCCGCCCGAGTGCTCCACGGTCATCTTCGTGTTGTCCACGCGCACGGCGAGCAGGAGGTTCAGCACATCCTGTTCCGACTTCACCTTCGACGCCTGCTCGGGCGTGTTCACCACCACTGGCGGGAGCGCGAGGTCGAACGACGTCAGCGCGACCATCGCCGCACCCTGGTAGGTGAGAAGACTGAAGAACACGATGGACGTGAGGATGTCGACCAGCGGCACGAGGTTGATGTTCCCGTGTGCCGTGACCGGCGCCCTCTCCGCGCGCCTCAGCTTGGAGCGATGGAATAGCGATGCCATGGCTCGTCAGATCCCCGCTGTTTCCGCTGCTGCTCGCACTAACTTCAGCGCGCGCCGAGCCGGACGTCGGGCCGGTCTATGAGGGCGTTGATCAGGCGTACCTGGAACTCGTCCACCTGCTCGATGATCCCCTCCGCCTGGCTCACCAGATACGCGTGTGCAACGGAGAGCGGCACCGCGGTGATGAGACCGAAGCCGGTGGCGTTCAGCGCGATCGCGATACCGGATGCGAGCGCGGCGGAGCGCTCGGCGGCAGCCGCGAGCGACACCGACTGGAACGCTTCGCGAAGTCCGAAGATCGTGCCCAGAAGACCGATGAGCGTCGCCACGTTGGCGAGCATCGGCAGGTAGTGAAGCCGGCGCGTGAGACGCGGAAGCACGCTCAGCGCGGCGGCGTCGGCCACGTTCTGGAGGTCTGCCTCGTCGCGGCTTCGGCTGCGCAGGATGATCAGCCCCATGTCGGGGAGGACCGCGTTCGACTGCGAGCAGAGCTTGATCGCTTCATCGATGCGGCCGGCGCGCACGAGCTGGATCACGCGCTCGATGAACGCGCGGCCGTTGATCTTCGATCGGATCACGATCGTGTAGAAGCGCTCGATGAACACCGCGAGCCCCGCCACGGCCACGACGAGGATGAAGTGCATCACCGGTCCACCGGAACGGTAGTACTCGAGCAGAGTCGTCATCTAGGCGGGTCCTCTCAAGGAAGTTCGCAAGGTAAACGTACTCATCGCGGCGAGCGCGTGCTGTCACGCGGCGCCTGCAGACTGTCGGGCTGCGCACCCGGGCGGCCGAGACTCCGCACCACGGCCTCCAGCGAGTCGAGCCGCGCCCGGTGGAATTCGAGCGCCTTGAACAGCGCGTCAATCTCCTGCGCACGCGCGGCGGAGTCGGCGGGGCTGAGCTTCGGAAGCGCGGGGAGCTCGCTGGAGCGTGCCGCGTTCTCCCGCCCCTGCGCACCGCGTATCGCGCGCTCGAGTGAATCGAGCCTCGCGCGCCGCTCGGCTATCTCCTCGCGCACGGCAGCTATCTCCGCCGCCCTCGCACTGGAATCTGCACCGCCCGCGTCGGCGGCAGGAGCGCCCGGAGCGCCCGGCGGGGCGCCGGCAACGAGCGCGGCGACCGCGGAGTCGAGCGGGTCGCGCCCGTCTATCTGGCGTTGTGTTACAAGCTGGTACGCCGGCAGAAGCGAGCCCCAGAACGAACGCTGGCGCTGCTCCGAGCCGAGCACTTCGCGGCTGTACTCCGGCACGGTGCGCGGGCGCACGGTGATTACCTGCGGCGTGGGCACCTGCGCGCGGATCACGATGGTCTGCCCCGTCCTCTCCGCTCCGCGCTGCGCGCGAAGCAGCGATGGCTGCAGCGCCACCGATGCGGCGGCCACCGCCGCACAGGCCGCGATACGAATCACCAGTCTATTCATCGCCGCACCTCGCTACGCAGCTCCGGTGAGCGGGGACGCCTGGCGCCCCCACTGGTATCCGGCGGCACCCTGATGCGCGTGGAATCCGGTATCACCGGAGGTACGGGCTTCACCGTGGGTTCGGGCTTCACCGTGGTGTCGGGCCTCGTAATCGCGCCGGGGAGCGAGTCGCTCCGCGCGGAATCGCTCGGCACGGCGCCGCTCGTATCCGCGGGCTGCACGACCACCGTGTCGCCTTCCACCGGCGCGCGGTCTATGTTCCCGGCGAGCGCGTTGCGCGCACGGGCCACCCACGAGTTGGCGATGCTGTCCTGCTCCGCCTTCGTCACCAGCGCCGACCACGTCTTCCGCGCGGCGCTGTAATACTGCTCCGCCTGTTGCGCGGAGCCCGCCTGTGCCGCGGAGAGCTGCGGGCCGGTGAGGTCGGCGGGAAGCTCCACATTCTTCAAGTAGTCGCCGTACTCCCACTGGGCGAGCCCCATGTAGTAGGAGGAGGCAGCCAGCCACTCGGGCGCGCCGCTCGCGATGGAGCGCTTGAAGTGCGTGGACATCGAGGTGAGCAGCTCGCGCTTGGGCGCCGAGATGCGAGCGATCCCCTTCCGCGTGAGGTTGACGCGCAGCGGGATGACGAGCTTCAGCGGCTGGTAGCGCTCGAAGAGCGCCTTCCCCACATGGAACTCGCGCTCGCCGGTGCGCGCCGCGCACTGAGCGGCGAGCGCTGCGCTGGGCTTCCTGCAGAGTTGCGCCAACTCCTTCTCGGCCGTGGCGGAGTCGCCGGATGCCGCGAGTAGCGCCACCCGCAGCTGCTGCGACCTGCCCACGCGCGGATCCCTGGGGAAGCGCTCGGCGAAGTCGCCGTAGGCGCGTGCGGCGCTCGCGCTGTCGGGGACCTGCATGTAGGTCACCGCCGCGTTGTACTGTGCGTCTGCCGCGCGCGCGTCCTTCGGGTAGGCCACGGAGAACGCCTCGTACGCGGCAGCGGCCTCACCCCGCTGGCCGAGCGAATCGAGCATCACAGCCCGGCGAACCATCGCGTCGGCGCGTCCCTCCCACTTCGGATTGTCCGCGATGAGAGAGCCGAGCGCCTTCACGGCGTCTTCGCGCCGGCCCATGTCGGCGAGAATCGTGGCCGAGAGCGACTGATACTGCACGCGGTACTTGTAGTCCGGGTATTGCTGCACCAACCGGTTGGAGAGCGCCAGCGCCTGCTCCTTCGCGTTACGGGACGCAGTGCTGTCGCCCTTCGCGCGCGCCACGCTGTCCGCAATCACGTACGTCTCGATCGCGTTGCGGAGCGCGTCCGGCGCCCGGCTGGACGATGGGTTCCGGTCCGCGAAGGCGACGTACACCTCCTTCGCCGCGCGATCGTAGTCGCCCGCCTTCACCAGCGAATCACCGAACGTCACCGCGGCCGCGTTGCGGAGAGTGTTGATCGAGTCGGCCAGCGCGCGCTTGCCGGTCCCTGCGGCCGATGCCTGAGCGCGCTCCCACTGCGCCTGCGCATCGCTGTACTGGCCCTGCTTGTAGAGCGCGTCGCCGATCAGCTTCTGCGCCGTGGGAGTGTAAGCGTCACTGGGGAAGCGTTCAGCGTACGTACGGAACGTCGAAGCCACTACATCCCAGCGGCCCGCATCCGAGGCGCGCTTCCCCTTCTCTATCAGCGCGGTCTTCGCGGCGGCTCCCTGCGGGAACGCTTCGACGTAGCGGTCCACCGCGGAGAAGAGTGAATCCTGCAGCGCCCGATCGCCCTGGTTGCGCACCACCGCCGAGTCGAACGCCACTATCGCGTTCTGTCCCGCGCGGGCGGCGAGCTCCCTGTCGCCCCCGGGGCCGTAGGCGGCAATGGTGTACGCCGAGCCGGCGCGCGCGTAGCTGCCGCTCCCGAAGAGCGCTTCGCCATAGAGCATGCTCGCCTTCTGCGCGCTGTCCGCGCCGCCGAACTCGCTCATGTAGCGCCCGTACAGGTTGGAGGCCACGCCGAAGCGGCCGCGGTCCTTTCCACTCTGAGCGCGTGAGAGCTCGTACTGCGCGCTCTCTCGGAGCGCCGCCTCGCGTACGCGGTTGGCCGAATCCACCAGCGATGGATTGGCCACCGCCCACGGCGTGCCCGGCGCGAAGTCGTTCACCAGTGCGAGGCGCGCCTGCTGCGCGCGCTCCGGCTCGAGAATCCTGTTCTGATAGATGTCCACTATCTCGCGCTGCACTCCGAGCGCCGACGAGTCGGTGGGCGCTTCCGCGAGCACCGCGCGATACGCGTCCACCGCCTTCCCGAAGTCGCCCTGGTCGCGCAGACTGGCCGCCAGACGGCGCAGCACCGCGAGCTTGAACCCGGTGCCGTTGTGCGTGGCGAAGTACTGGTTGGCCGCCTCCGCACCGCCCACCTGCGTGAGCGCCACGGCCATGTATTCTATGGCTTCGCTGCGCAGGCCGAGCCGTGCCTGCTGCTCCGGGGTGAGCGCGTCGTACTCGCTCACCAGCCGGCCAAAAACATCCACGGCGCTGCGGTACTCCGGCTGCTCGGGACGGGTGGCCTGGTTGTAATACGACCACCCGAGCTTGTAGAGCGAGAGAAAGTAGATGTCGCCGGATCGCGGCGGCTCCACGGACGCGGCTGCGCTCTGGTACGCTTTCGCGGCGCTCACGAACGACGCCTTGCGCGCCGCGCCCCTCTGGCGCGAGGCGATCTCGAAGCGAGCATCGCCCAATCGGAAGAACGCCTCCGGCCGGTACGCCGACCCGGTCATGGCCGTCACCCGCTCGAACATCGCGGCCGCGCGCTCGAAGCGCTGGTCGTTCGCGTACAGGGTGCCGAGCGTATACGCTGCTGCGTCGGCGTGCGCGAAGTCCGGGTAGCTCTCGACCAGCGTCTCGTAGCGGGCGATGGCCGCCGAGTAGTCGGGGTGGTCGGGCACGTTGGCGCCACCCGCGCGCTGTGCGGCGGCGAACGCATCATCGGCGCGGCGAACGAGCAGCTCGCCCAGCTGATACAGCGCGTTGGCGCGCAGCGGGCTGTCCGGATAGCGCGCTATGAACGTCGAAAGCTTGTCTATCGCCGTGCGGCGAGCTGGGTCACCGGCGCCGCTCGTACTGGCGACGGCGCGATACAGCGAGTCCTGTGCGCGCGAGGCGGCCGGCATCGCGACAACGAGCGCTGCGAGGAGCGCGGTGCGCCAGCACCTCATGGTGTCCGCTCCCTGGCGTCCGACCGCGCCTGGTCGCCACCGGCAGGCTCGATCGCGCGGAAGAACGCGGCATTCGCCGAGCCGTACTCCGCTGCTTCACGATCGCGCTGCAGTTCACCAGCCAGCTCCACCGCCCGCGTGTGCAGGTCCGCGTCGAGGAGTGCCACCAGATCGCGCTCCGCCGCGTCACGCTCACGCTTCGCGGCGGCGAGAGCGTTGCGTGCGTCCGTCGTCCGCTGCGATTCCTTCGCGCGCAGCCCGGCCAGCGCCTGGCCGGCCACCGCGGAATCGGCTGCGAGCACCGAGCGCACCTCGTCGTGCAGCGAATCGGCAGCGCGCAGGCGTACCGCGATGGAGTCTACCATCGCGAATACCGGGTGCCGGTCCACGAGCGTATCGAGCCCGCCCTGTACGAGCGACGCGAGCTGGCCGAAGCTCGCGGCGGTCTGCGCCTCCATGTCGAGCGTCTCGTCGTCCGCAGCGACTCCGCTCCCCTGCAGCGAGCGGCGCACGCTGTCGATCATCGCGCGGTTCGCGGCGGCCATACGCTGCGTTTCCGCCACTCGCCTGAGCATTGCCTGCCTGACTCTCTCGCGCCCGCGCGCGAGCGCCGTACGCATCGCCGCCAACGAGTCACGCGAGGCCGACATCACCGCGGCGTCGCTGGCGAGCCGCTTCTCGTGCAGCGCCACGAGAAGCTGCAGCTCCTCGAGCGCCGCGATCTTCATCTGGTTCGCCTCGACCTGCTCGTTCACATCGTAGTTGGCGAGCGCCACGCGCACATCCGCGTCGGCGAGTGTCTGCGCACGCGCTGCATACGCCTGCGCGGCCTCCTTTCCGGCCGGAGTATAGAGAAGCCGTCGTGGGAAAGACGCGTCGAGATTGGGCTTCGAGGACTGGAGGCGCTGCGCGATGTCGGCCACCGATACGATGTGCGGTCCGCTGCGCGGCGGCGGCGCCTCGCTCCCCGAGAAGGCCGCCAGCATCGTCGATATGTTGCTCGCCGAGCCTTCCGGGAAAGCCAGCGTCTTCCCATCACGCGGGAAGTTCACGAACGCTATCCCCGCCGCGCGTGCAGTGACCAGCGTGCGCGCGCCGTTGGAGAGCTGCGCGGGCGACTGCGCGCGCAGCGCCGCGAGCTCCATCGCCACCGAGTCGGCCATGGCGTCGAAGTAGCTCTCCGCGCCCGCCGCGTCACCGCCCTCGAGCATCGCCTGGCCGGCCATCAGCCGCGCCTCGTCGCGCTCGGGGAGAAGCGGGTACTTCGCCGCGAATTCCGCGAAGGCAGCGCGCGCCGCGGGGAGATCGCCGTCACGGTAGAGAGCCCACCCCTGCGCGAGCAACGCCTGCGGAGCCAGCCCGGTACCGGCGCCCACGCCGCGCGCATTCGCTACAGCGGATGCGTACTGGCCGCTCTCGTAGGCCAGCTCCGCGGCGATGAGCCGGACGTGATCGCCGAACGTGCCCGTGGCCACCTGGGCCAACGATCGCAGCGCGCCGAGCGCCTCGAGCGCGCGAGTGGTGTCGCCCCCCATTTGCGCCAGCGCATCCATGAGCTGCGCATAGGGCGCGTACACACCGCCTTCGGCGCGCACCTTCGCGAATGCCGCGCGCGACTCGGCGTACTTGCCCTGCTGATACGCGGCGAGCCCATCGAGGAGGTTAGGCAGCGGCGAGCGCTCGCCGGCCGGAGTGGATCCTACCGATCGCGCCAGCTCGCGCACCCGCGCGAAGTCGCCGCGCCTGTAGGCGTCGAGCATGAGCTGCGATCCCACGACGGGAGCGTAGCGCTCGGCGCCAGGCGTCTGCGCGAGCGCACCCGCTACCTCGCGAAAGGAGCCGACCATGCCGAGCCGGTTATAGCTCTCCGCCAGGAGAAAGAGCAGATCAGCTCGCGACGATCCGCGCGCGGCAGCGGGTCCGCTCGCCATCCCCGCGGAGCTGCCACGGGTGGAGTCCAGCTCCATGGCGAGCGCCGACGAGCGCAGCCACTCCAGTCGATTGAGCGCCGCGAGTGGCCGGTCCGCCGCGAGGTCGAAGAGCGCGATGCGGAGCTCGGCGTCCACCCCACGCGTCTGACTCGAGTCCGGCGGGCCGAGCTCCGTGCGCAGCCCCGCCACGGCTCTCGCATCGGAGCCGCCCGGCTGCTGCGCCGCGAGCGGGATCCACGCGGCCAGCGCCAGCGCCGCGAGCGCGCCCGCCATCACCTCCAGCCGCGCCTTCAAAATGGCGAGGTACCCCGGCTGGTCCACGTACTCGGCACGAGCTGCTCGTTGCGTACGGAGAACTGTAGGTAGGTGACCGTTCCTTCCTTCACCGCCACCGATACTCGTCGCTCTACCTGGCGCCCGCCGACCGTGGCAGTCATGAACACGTCGTGGGAGGTCGGGAGCAGCTCGCCGCGATAGAGCTCATCGACGGCGCCATGCTGGAGCGCCTCGATGGCGAGCGGCGAGTAGCCGCGATCGATCGTCCCCGACGAGTCGAGGACGACCTTCACATCACTCAGCCCTCCATCCGGAAGCGAGTCCGCACCGAGCAGTACCACGAGAACCGCGCCCGAGCGACGCCGTACGGCGTCGCCGAGCGCCTGCATCCGGTCGCGCTGGTCCTGCATCCGGTCCTGCGCGGAGGCGAGCATACTGTCGAGCTGGAGGAGCGCGCTCTGCTCCGGACTCATGAGCAGGGTGCGCGCGCGCTGCTCGAGCGCCTGCGCGTAGACATTGTCCACGCGCGCCTCGACGCGAACGCGGTCGCTCCGGAGCTCGCTCAGCTCGCTCTGCGCCTCGTGCAACTGCTGCACGAGCTGAGCGCGCCGCTCCTCGTAGACTCGCTGGTTCTCCCACATCGAAGTGGTGTCCCCACCGGCGCGCGTGGTGTCCGGGTTCTGCGCGGCGAGCTTGCCTCCTCCCCACCCAAGGACGGCTAGCGCTCCTACGAGCAGCTGCCAACTACGTAACATTCGCATGATGTTTCGTCCAGAAACGGAACGGCGTGGCCCTGACCTCTCAGCGCTGCGGAGTTTCGCCTGGCGGAATGCTCTGCTCGAGCCGACGGAGCCGCTCCTCGATCCGGCGAAGCGCCTCGCGCTCCGCCTTCAGCGCCTGCTCCGCCTGTGCCCGCCTCTGCTCCAGATCCAGCACATTCTGAGCCCGGTAGCGCTCGATCTCCAGCTGGAGCGAGGCAACCCGGGTCTTACGGGTGTTCAACTCAGCCAGCAGCGTCTCCCGCTCGCGCTCCAGCTCCGCCACGCGGTCCTGGAGTATATCGCCGCGCAGGAGCGCGAGCGCGTTGCTCTTCCAACCGAGCGAGAAGGCGAACTTGTTGTAGTTATACGGGAAAGGTGCGACATCGGACGAACTGCCCGCCCCTACCTCCGTCCAGTACACACCCGCCTGGAGACCGCGATAGTCGAGAGCCATGCCGAGATTGTAGTCCCAGGCGTTGTTCTCGGCCATGAACGATAGCACGCTGCGCGGCGACGGGAAGACGTCCATCTTCACTCCACCGAAGAGGCCGCCGGTGGAGTGCTTCGCGTATGCGTCTCCCAGCCCGCCATCGTCCTCGAAGAGACCGTTGCCGTAACCGAGCGAGAGACTCAGCCCGATGTGCGGCATTGACTCGCCGAGGTCGGAGAGGAGGAACGACTTGGTGGCAACACCGTAGACCGTCTCTCCGGTGGAGAAGTTCTGGTGAAGCGCGTCGGCCACGTGCTGCCTGCTGGGATCACTAGGCGTGCCCGGCGCCATACGGTAGCCGAGCGAGAAGCGGTCGATCTTGGAGTAGGGTCCCACGTTCCGCAGCCCCACGGCCACGCTCGGCACCCACCCGGCGATTCCATCGCGCCCGCGGAAATGCTCCTCGTCCAGCAGGAGCGCGCGGCCGAAGAAGCCCCACTCCGGGTTGTCGGAGTAGAATGCGAGCCCTACCTCCGCCCTCCCGAGGAAGGAGACCGAGAAGGCCGAATTGGTGTTGAGACCGTCGCCGAAGTTGAAGCCCGACGAGATCTTCGACCCGTCGATCGTCTTGCCGGAAAGGCCGATCGCGAAGTCGCCCGAAATCGGCGAAACCCAGGCCACGGGGATGTCTATGAGGCCCGATCCCCAATAGAGCGTTTGCGGATAGCTCTGCTGCGCCCCGGCCGGTACCGCAATCCAGAACGCGAGCGCCGCGATCAGTGAGCAGCGATGCATCGTTGACATCGATCGTCTCTCGGTCACGGGTTAGCGCATGGGCGGCTGGGGATTGTCCTGCGGCTTCTTCGACTGAAGCGCCTTGAGCCGCTCCTCCGCCTGCTTGATCGCCTCGCGCTCCGCCTGAATCTGCGCCTCGAGCTGCTGGCGCTGCTTGGCTACCTCGGCCAGCTCGCCGGCCTGCGCCACGCGCAGATCGGCCTCGAGCTCCGCCACCCGGCGTTCGCGCGACTGGAGCTCGGCGCGCAGGCGAGCCTGCTCACGCTCGAGCTCTCCAACGCGAGTGCGGAGCACCACGCCGCGCGCGATGTCGAAGACGTTGGCGCTGTATCCCAGCGAGACATTCACCTTGGTGTAGTTGTACACATTGTAGAGCGGACCCTTGGATGGCGACTTGCTCCCCTCCTCGAGCTCCGTGGCGTAGACGCCGAGCGAGATCCCTCGCCAGTTCGCTACCACGCCGGCGTTCCAATCCCACCCGTTGTTCTCGGCGAGGAAGTCGATCCGCGTATTCTCCGTGGGATGCACCGCGTAGCGGCCACCGAGAAAGAGTCCCTGCGCTATCTGACCCTTGTCGTTGTAGGCGCTCCCCAGATCGCCGTCATCGTAGAACAGGCCGCTGCCGTAACCGAGCGTCAGGCTGGCCGAACCGTTACTACCCACCATGAAGGACTTCGTTGCCACGCCGTAGATGGTCGGAGCGGTCTCGAAGTGGAGCGCGTGGGGCGAGGTGTGGCCGCTGGATCCGCCATCCGAATCGAAGCTCACATCGTGTCCGATGAGGAAGCGGTCTTCGTGCTTGAGCGACCCCAGGTTCCGGAAGCCGACCGAGACCGACGGCCATGCGCGGTCCGGCCGTTCCCTCACCAGCAACGCCTGACCGAAGAAGCCGACCTCCGGATTCTGGCTGTAGAGCGAAACACCAAGCGAGACGCGACGCGCCCAGTGGGTGTCGATCGCGACGTTGGTGTTCCAGGTCGAAGCGAGATTCAGCGTCGCGTCGCCGCTACCGTACGGAATGCGCTTGGCCGACGTCTGCACCCAGATGTCACCCGAGGTTGGGGAGACCCAGGCGACAGGGATGTCGATGAGGCCAGTCCCGAACTGCAGGGTAGCCGGATAGAGATCCTGCTGCTGCGCCGGGAGCGGACGCTGTGCTGACAGCATCGCTCCGAGCGTGATGGCGATGGGAACTGCTCCCGATCGCAACATGCGCATGAATCCTCCAGGACTGCGATTTGGCAGAGGTACGAGCGCCCGCCAATGGACTGTGGGGAAGAAGCGACGGGCACGGCGTCCCAAGGACGAGCGCGCACCGTAGCTCGTTACAACAGCAGATGATGCGCGACGCCAGACTAGTTAGTCGATTGACCAGCCCGGTGCAAGGCATGTGCCCGTTGAGGCACACACGCGACACCCGCCATCTGCCCTGCACTCTTCTGCTTGACGATCGGAAGCCGGCGGTGATGATTTAACATCGAAGGGAAACGTTAGCTCATCAGCTTGGGGAAGACTGTGACGCACGCCCTGAAATTGTTGTTGCTGCTTCCGGCACTCGCGCTCCTTCTGAACGGATGTGGTGGTAAAGGGCAGAAGGAAACGACCCGGCCGCTGCCGACCGGCCCCACCAGCCTGCGGGTGGAGAATAACAACTGGCTCGACGTGACCATCTACGTGGTGCACGACGGCCAGCGCAGCCGGCTCGGAGCCGCCACCGCCGCGCGGACGACCGACTTCGCCATACAGCCTGCCCAGTTGGGCCAGCTCGGCGCCATCCGTCTCATCGCCGACCCGGTGGGATCGCCGAAGGCGATCGCGAGCCCCACGGTCGTGGTGAAGGCGGGGGCTCGACTCGTCTGGACGTTACAGTCGGATTTGTCCCGGTCGTCGCTTGCCGTGTATTAGCCGGGTGGGTTCATCACTTTGGCGGAGGTGGCGGTGGAGTCCCCCTCCCGCCGCTACTACCGCCGATTTCGCTCCCCACGACGATCGCCAGAGCGCCCAGCAGCGCGCCGCCTATGAGGCCACTTCGCCAGAACGAGAGCTTGCGGCCCTGCACCGTGGCGACGGTCTGGCGTGGCAGCTTTACCGTCTCACCCTTCCAGTAAGCCTCTTGACCGGAGCGGTCGGTAACCTGCTCGACCGAGAGAGTGAGCGTGCTGTCGTTGCCGTCGAGGAGCCGACCGTCCACGCTTCCGATGTTGCGGCCCAGGTACCGGGCGAGGTCCACCGACCCCTGGTCGGTCAGGGACACGTGAACGCGCTGCCCTGGATCTGGCGTGGTGGCGATCGGCACGTTCACATAGCAGCCACAGAGCACGATCGCGACTAACGGAATAATGCGCATGGCCTATCCTCCGGGAAGCAGCATGCAACATTGGAACATCTTCGGAAGCTTCGAGACGCGTCAAGAGGAGCCAAGCACCAGCTCGACTGCCGCTATCACCTCCCCTCGGCTATAGTTCGCGCATGAGACACCCGGCCGCGAGATCCGCGCTGCTGGCTCTGACCCTCGTCGCCACCCTTTCGACGGCGGCACCCCTGCGCGTGCTGCACGCGCAGAGCACTTCCGGCTCCGATCACCGCACTCCTCGTTCCAAAGTTCTGGCAGTCGTCGGCGGACTCGTGGGCGGCGTGATCGGGGTCGTCTTCGCAAGGAGCTCCTCCTCGAGTCTCAGCGGGTCCTGCCTTGGAGTCCAGTGCGTGATCCTGGCCGGTACCGCGGGCGGTGCGGTCTTCGGGTATTTCATTGGCCGCGAGTACGACGTCACCTACGCGCAGCGCTACAGGGGCGTGCACCCGCTCGACATCCCGAACGTGGATGCGGGCCTCGAAGGCGAACCGATCGCGCTCTCGGCGAGCGACTCCAGCATAGGGGTAGCGGGGAGTGAAGGAGTGGAGCTCTTCCGCTCCGACAGCAAGCTGCTGGCGCAGGCGCGGCGCGCGGGCGGGCTGCGCGGAGTCTCGGTGGTAGCGCTCGCGCCGACCTCCGGCTGGATTGCGCTCGGCTCTCCGTCGGGACTGTACCTCTTCCCACCGGGCGGTGGGCCCGGAGCGCTCGTGCGGAGCGGCGACGTCTCGGCCGCAACCGCCTCCGATAGTGGCGTGTTCGTGGGCGTGGATGACCGGCTCGAGATCACGCCATTCCAGATGGACACTACGCGCGTCTGGCCCGGAGTCGCGCTCGGCTCGAGCGGCGCGGCTCGCGATCTCGTGCTCGACCCCGCACGCTCGCTCGTCTGGGTGGTCACCAGCAGCGATCTCAGGTCGTACCGCGTGGAAGGCGACTCGATAGTAGGCCCGCTCGGCAGCGCGTCGTTGGACGGCGCCGGACATCGCCTGGCACTCGCCAACGACACGATAGCGGTCGCTATGGGTGAGAGGGGGATCCGCTTCTTCGATGTCACCGACGCATCGAAGCCCCGAGCGTTCGCGAACTGGCGCACCGCGCGCTTCGTCTACGATGTTTCGATCGATCACGGACGGCTCTTCGCCGCCGCCGGCCCCGAGGGCGTCTACGTGCTGACACTCGCCTCGGGGAAACCGCAGGCCCTGGGTCTGGCGCGCGATCTCGGGTTCGCATCTGCGCTGGTTTCGCGTGACGGGCACACGTACATTCTCGACCGGCGCACGAACTCGCTGCGCCGCATCGACTCCGACTTCTGAGGACCAATGCTGTTAGTGAGACTGACGATTGCCGCGCTCCTCGCCGCCGTTCTTCCGCTCGCGGCGTGCGGTGCTTCCAATGGCGCATCCACCAGCGGAGAGAGCGCGAGCGCGATCGTCTCCAGCTCGCACGACTCCCTCCCCGCCGTGGGCGACACGGCGCTCGAGCGGCGCGCCGATCTCGCGCGGATCAAGGGGAATGACGATGCGCCGCTCTGGATAGTCGAGGTCAGCGACTTCCAGTGCCCGTACTGCCGTGCGTGGCACGAGGAGACCTATCCCGACGTCATGAAGGAATTCATCGAGACGGGGAAGGCGCGACTCGCGTACATCAACTTCCCCATCCCCGGACACAAGAACGCCTGGCCAGCAGCCGAGGCGGCCATGTGCGCCGCGGCGCAGGGACACTTCTGGCCGATGCATGACGCGCTCTTCCAGACGCAGCGCCAGTGGGAGTCGCTCCAGGATCCGAGCGCGGTCTTCGATTCTCTCGCTACCACCGTTGGAGTCGACGCCGGTCCGTATCACGACTGCGTCACGCAGCACGAGATGCGGCCGCTCATCCAGGCCGACATCGATCGAGCGAGGGAGTCGGGCGTGAACGCCACTCCCACCTTCATCATCGGCGACCAGGCGATCAGCGGCGCACAGCCGATCCAGGCCTTCCGTCAGATCATCGGCGAGCAGCTGAAGAAGTCGGGACAGGGCAGCTAGGCGGCGCGTGACGCAGCGCGTCCGCTCTCTGATCCACCTTCCCTACCGCGCACTCGGAGAGCTGGCGCGCCTTGGCGCCGCTCTCACGCCGGCAGGTGGTGGGAAGACCCGTCGCGCACTTCGTGCGAGACGCGGCATCCGCCAACGTTACGAGTCGTGGGGACGCACGCAGCGCGATCCTCAGCGACCGCTCCTCTGGATGCACGCACCGTCGGTGGGCGAGGGACTGCAGGCGCGTCCCGTGATCGAGCTGCTGCGAGCATCTCACCCCGAGCTGCAGATCGCCTACACTCACTTCTCACCGAGCGCCGAGCGCTTTGCCGCATCCATCGGCGCAGACTTCACCGACTACCTCCCCTTCGACACTCCGGGCGATGCGCGCGCCGCGCTCGACGCGCTGCGGCCGCGGGCACTTGTCTTCAGCAAGCTCGATGTGTGGCCGGTGCTCGCGCGCGAAGCTGCCGCTCGCGCGGTGCGCCTAGGTCTCACCAGCGCCACGCTCGCGGAGTCGTCATCGCGTCGCGGCGGGATCGCCGCATGGCTCCTGCGCGACGCGTATGCGCTCCTCGACGCTGTCGGTGCGATCGACGAAGCGGACGCCGAGCGCCTGGTGCGACTGGGCGTGCGGAGCTCCGCGATCACCGTCACCGGGGATACGCGGTACGATCAGGTGTGGGAGCGCGCGGTGCGCGTGGACCGCTCGAGCGAGCTCCTCGCGCCGCTGGTGCACGAGCGTCCCACGCTGGTTGCCGGCTCCACCTGGCCGGCCGACGAAGCGGTGCTCCTCCCTGCGTGGGCCGAGCTGCGTCGCGCGGTGAAGGGAGCACGGATGGTGATCGCGCCGCACGAGCCCACGAGCGTTCACCTCGAGCCCATAGAGCGCTGGGCCGCCGAGCGAGGAATCGCGCTCGAGCGCCTGGGCACGGCGGCCGCGCCGGAAGCGGAGGTGGTGCTGGTGGACCGCGTGGGAGTGCTCGGCGATCTGTACGCTCTCGCCGACGCGGCGTACGTGGGAGGCGGCTTCCATGCAGCCGGTCTTCACTCGGTGCTCGAGCCGGCGGCCTTCGGCGCCCCGGTCGTCTTCGGCCCTCGCTTCGAGGCGAGCCGCGATGCGCGCCTGCTCGCCGGCGCGCACGGCGGCGTTCCCGCACGCGACCTCGGCGAGCTCGCGAAGATTCTCTCCGGGTGGCTGGGCGAACCGGCGGCGCGCGACCGTGCGGGCGAGAGCGCGCGCGAGGTGGTGAGATCGGGACTCGGCGCGGCCGCGCGCTCGAGCGCACTGGTGGAACGACTGCTCTTCCACTGAGCGCTGCTGCCAGCTCCAGGACTCCGGAGAGCGGGCGCGCGAGCTACTTCCTTCGCCGCACCTGCGTTCCGGCCTGGCGAATCCTCCGCGCCGCAGCGCGTGCGGCCGCGCGGTCGCCGTTCTTCCCCTGCTCGTTGCCGCGTCGCCCGGCTGGTGGCTGCAGGAAGAACCCCTGCACCAGCGGGACGCCGAGCCGCTTAACGGTGTCCAGCTCCGCCGCGCTCTCGATGCCCTCGGCTATCACCATGGCTCCCTGCTCGCGCGCAAAGCCCACCATAGTCTCCACGAGATTCTGCTTGATGAAGTTCGTTTCGATCGACTTGATGAGCGAGATGTCGAGCTTGATGAAGTCGGGCTCCAGGTTGGCTATGGAGCCGAGGCCGGCGTAGCCGCTTCCCGCGTCGTCGACCGCGAAGCGAAAGCCGCGCGCGCGGAGTGCGTTCAACCGTTCGCGAAAGGCTGGATAGTCCGTGATCGCGGTCCGCTCGGTGATCTCGATGACCACGCGGTGCGGGTCGATCGCATCGAAGTTGCCGAAGGTGGGATCGGTGAAGTCGTGCGGATCGGCGTTGAGAAAGAGGAGCTGCCCCTCGCCCAGCTTCTCCGCCGCTCCCTCCACCGCGCGCGCGCGGCAGAGGCGGCTGAGCTCCCACACGAGATCTGCATCGGCGGCCACCTCGAACATCACCTCGGGGCTGCGGAGTGTTCTGGCGACTCCGCGCGCCAGCGCCTCGTAGCCGAAGATGCGGCCGGTCTCCGCGGAGAAGATCGGGTGGTACTCCACGTAGAGACTGCGGTCGTGCAGCAGCCGCCGCAGGTCGGTCACCTTGCGAGCGCGCTGCCGCTGCTCGATGCTGCGCGCCGTGTGCGCCGCCTCACGGACGCCGCGGTAGATGAGTCGCTCGAGGCGCACCTTCGGATTGTGGTACACGTGCGCCGAGCCGACGAAGATGTCGAAGAGCGCGGCCACGTCGTCGCCATGCTCGTCCTCCAGCCGCATCCCCACGAAACGGTGCAGCCGCTGCGCCACCTCCGTGATCTCGTGCTCCGTGGTGCCGCGTTGGTCGCGCTCGGGGACGTAGAAGAAGATGAAGTCGTCGTCGTGCGTGTAGCCGAGCATCATCCGCATATCGCCCAGATTCTCACGCGCAATGAACTGCCGCACCGCCTCGGCCGTGGTGGCCAGGACATCATCCAGCTTCTCCCACCCGTAGATCTCTTCGATCTTGGCGAAGCGGATGAAATCGAGGTAGAAGATCACGAGCTCGCCGTGCTCCTTGAACAGCGCGCGCGTGCGCTCGATCATCACCGGGAGAGTGGGCATGCGCGTGGTGGCGTCGAAGAGGAGCGACTCGAAGCCGACCCGCTCCAGCCTGTTCGCCTCGGCGACCTCCGCGGCACGCGCACGGAGGATCGCGGTGCGCACGCGTCGCTCGATCTCGTCCACGGAAGCGGGGAGTACGTACCACTCGTCCGCGTGCGCCTCCATCGCGAGACGACAGGCGAGCTCGGACCTGCACGCCACTATCACCGGTGCATGATACAGCCTGCCGCGCTCCGCCACCGCGCGCACGACTTCCGGATCGGTACTCGCCACCACCACCGCCATGACTCCGTGCAGCTCGCCGATCGCGGCGGCCAACTCCGTGGAGGACCGCACCTCGACTCGACCACCAGGCGTGCGCGCAGCCACCGAAGCCAGGTCGGGATCGCGGCAGTCGGTAAGGAGTATCGAGGGCGTCACGCTGGCTGGCTGGTGGTCGGGATCAGGCGGGGGGTCCGACGAGTGCCAGATTCCGCTTCACGCAGTTGAGCAGGCCCTTGAGATCTACCGGCTTGGTGACGTAGTCGTCGGCGCCGGTCTGAATGGCGGCCTGCTTGTCGTTCCAGGCACTGAGCGCGGTCAGCATTATCACGCGTACACTGCGGCCGTGCGACGGGTGCTGCTTCATGGCGTGGCAAACTTCCCAGCCACTTCGCCCCGGCATCATGACGTCGAGGAGCACGATCGCCGGCCGGATCTCGTCGAACATCGAGAGTCCCTCGTCTCCGTCGTGGGCGACGTAGACTGTGTACCCGTGTGCCTCGAGCAGGTCGCGAACTATCACAGCGTTGTCGCGATCGTCGTCGACCACCAGGATGCTGGTCGCCGACGAGAAGGAGCTAGCCATTCGCCCATCCGTAGGTGCCTTTGGAGCGAGGAGGGCGCAAGATGCGGGCCGGCGGGAGGGGGGAGAAGCGGAGGGCAGAAAGCAGAGAGCAGAAAGCAGTGAACGACCTCGGGGCAGAGGGCTCTACCTCCGGGAGCCGGTACCTGCTTCCCGTTTCCTTGCCGTTCCTGCTTTCTGCTTTCTGCTCTCTGCTTTCTGCCCTCTCCCTCCCCTACTGCACCCGTCCGGGGTGGAACGCTACGCCGAAGCCGAAGCCGGCCTGGCTGTCGAATTCGCTCACACCGCCAACGAGGATGGCGCCGCGCAGAGAGAGCTTACGCGTCACCTCGAAATCGGCGCCGATGTCGAAGTTGAGCTTGACCTTGGTGTCGAGGCCGAAGCAGTCGCTGACGCAAGCGTCGAGAGAGATGCGCGGGTGGACGTAAGGGGTGATCGCCGTCTTGCTCCCCTCGATCGGGAAGCGATGACCCACCACCGCGCCAATGGGAATGCGGATGAAGCTGGGCTTGATGCCGAACTCGCCGTAGACCCCACCCGTGAAGATCACATCGATCGGAGTGTCCTGCGTGGAGCGCAAGATGCGCTGGCCGATCCCACCGCCCAGGAGGAAGCCGGCGTCGCCGAAGTCGGGGTCGGAGAAGCCAACGTCGAGCGAGAAGTGCGTGTCGGGGCCGATTCCTTCGCGCCACTGGAAGAGGCCACTGGTGCCATAGTCACCGCCTCCGGCGATGGCGAAGTTGAACTCGCGCGTGGCGATGGTGGGCGGCTGGAAGGCCGGGTAGTGCCAGGCCTGCGCGTTCGCGTCAGCGGCGGTCGAGATGGTAGCGATGCCGGCGAACAGTACGGCGGCAAGACTGGTCGTTCTCTTCGACATTTGCGTTCCTCTTCTTGGTATGACGACAAGTTCGTGTATGTTCGCGGCGCGACCGCCGCTCCTGCCTCACGGCTTGCGCAGCGCGTACGAAAGGCCGATGCCGAACAGGCCACCGGCCGGTCCGGGACTCCCCTCGGGGGCCCGGGTTCCCCACTCGTAACCGACCGTCAGCCCGAGCTGGCTGGCGATCGCCACATCCACTCCGAATGAAACTCGGAACAGCGACTTGTTCACGCTGGCGCCTGAATCCGGCTTCAGCCGCGAATAATCCAGGAATGGCGCCACGTACGCGGAGATCGCGCGTCGCTCGCCGAGTGTTGCACGATAACCAACAGACGCGCCTAGGGGGATACGCGTTTCAGTCGCGCCGCCCGCGCTCAGGCTTCCCACCCCGGCGAAGGCGGCGACACCGAGCGAGCGCGAGCCGAGGGCGCGGATAGGAAGCATTGCCCTGGCTCCCCATGTCACCTTGCCCGATCCATTGTCCGGGTCGAGCACGCCGAATCCACCGCTCAGCTGGACCTTCCCATTCCGCGGAACCCAGGCGAGCGCGCCGCCGTACACCACGGCTTCGGAAGCGGCGGCGAAGTCGCCGCCGAAGGTGACGCCGGGATTGAGGAAGGCGTTCTGCAGCACCGGCACCCCCACCATCTGCGCAGACGCCGGGCGCGCACCGACCGCCACCAGCGCCGCTGCCAGGCCCACTTTCACTAAAGCCATCCCACGCGGCACCGCACCCCCCGACCTGACGTGAAATCGCACGCCGCGGGACTCTCCCCACGGCGCGCGACTCGGAATGCAATGTACGTGCGAGTGACCTAAAGCCTGCCCAAACCGCTCCGGCTCAGCGGTGCTGCTCCGCGTGCTCGGTCACCACTCGTACCTGATTGTCCACTACCTGCAGGAAACCGCCGTTCACGTCGAACTGCTGAACGCTCCCCGCATTCTGCACGCGGAGCGTGCCGCGACCCAGCGCCGTGATCATCGGCGCGTGGCCGGTGAGAATCCCCACCTCGCCGTCGAACGCCGGAGCGACCACCGACTCGGCGTCGCCAGTGAACAGCGTGGCCTCCGGGGAGATTACCGATACGCTCAGCACTCTCTGCTCACCCCTTGAGGGTCTTGGCCTTCTCGACCGCTTCCTGGATGCCGCCCACCATGTAGAAGGCCTGCTCCGGAAGCTCGTCGAACTCGCCCGACACCACCCGCTCGAACGACTCCACGGTGTCCTCGAGCTTCACGTACCGACCCTCGACGCCCGTGAACTGCTGCGCCACGGCGAAGGGCTGCGAGAGGAAGCGCTGCACGCGACGCGCACGCGCCACGATCCGCTTGTCGTCCTCCGAGAGCTCCTCCATGCCGAGAATCGCGATGATGTCCTGAAGCTCCTTGTAGCGCTGCAGGATGCCGAGCACCGCGAAGGCCGCCTTGTAGTGCCGCTCTCCCACATACTGCGCGGAGAGAATGCGCGACGTGGACGCGAGCGGATCCACCGCCGGATAGATGCCGATCTCGGTGAGCGCGCGGGAGAGCACGATGGTCGCGTCGAGGTGCGCGAACGCCGTTGCCGGCGCGGGGTCGGTGATGTCGTCGGCCGGAACGTAGATCGCCTGCACCGACGTGATCGAGCCGGTCTTCGTGGAGGTGATCCGCTCCTGAAGGTCGCCCATCTCCGTGGCGAGCGTGGGCTGATATCCCACCGCGCTCGGCATGCGCCCCAGGAGCGCCGACACCTCGGAGCCCGCCTGCGTGAAGCGGAAGATGTTGTCGATGAAGACGAGCACGTCCTGACCTTCCACGTCGCGGAAGTACTCGGCGACCGTGAGGCCGGTGAGGCCCACGCGGAGACGCGCACCCGGCGGCTCGTTCATCTGACCGTAGATGAGCGCCGCCGAGTCGATGACGCCCGACTCCTTCATCTCCAGGTAGAGATCGTTCCCCTCGCGGGTGCGCTCACCCACGCCGCAGAACACCGAGCGGCCGCCGTGGCCCTTGGCCACGTTGTTGATCAGCTCCTGGATGATGACCGTCTTCCCCACCCCGGCGCCGCCGAAGAGACCGATCTTGCCGCCCTTCACGAAGGGAGCGATCAGGTCGATGACCTTGATGCCCGTCTCGAAGATCTCCGTCTTCGGCTCGAGGTTCACGAACTCCGGGCTGGGACGGTGGATCGGCCAGCGGGGCGAGTCGCTCGGGATCGGCGGCCCGTTGTCCACCGGCTGACCGAGCACGTTGAGGATGCGGCCAAGCGCGTGGTTCCCCACCGGTACCGAGATCGGCGCGCCGGTGTCCGTGACCTCCATCCCGCGCTGCACTCCATCGGTGCTCGACATGGCCACCGCGCGCACCTGGTTGCGGCCGATGTGCTGCTGCACCTCGACCACCACGTCCACGCGCGACCCGCTCTCGAGCGTCTGGTCGATCGTGAGAGCGTTGTAGATCTCGGGGAGATGCTCGGCCTCGAACTCCACGTCGATGACCGGTCCGATGACCTGGATGACTTTGCCGATGTTGTGGTTCAGCTCTACCATGGTGTGGATCGCGTCAGTGTGAAAGCATCCTCGCGGCATCGAGCCGCGCCGGTGCGGTACGTCAGAGTCGGAAAATCAGAGTGCCTCCGCGCCGCCCACGATCTCCGCGATTTCCTGCGTGATCTGCGCCTGGCGGGCACGGTTATACGTCCTGCGGAGCGTGTTCAACATCTCGCCCGCGTTGTCGGTCGCGTTCTTCATCGCTGTGCGCTGCGCGCCCTGGAAGCCGGCCGCCGTTTCCACGAGCGCCCGGTACACCGCGTTCCTCACGTACAACGGAACTAGCTCGCGAAGAATCACCTCGGCGCTCGGGAAGAGCAGGTAGTCGCGCGCGAGTCCGGCGAACTTTCCATCCTTATCCTTCGTGCCGGTGCTGCGCTCCGGCGGAGTGACGGGGAGAATCTGCTCGGTGGTGGGCGGCGTGGAGAGCGGCGAGTTGTAGCGGGCGTAGACGACGTACACCGCATCCAGCCGGCCGGCCACGAACTCCGCCATCAGCGGATCCACGAGCTGGGCCGCTTCGTCCGACGTGGGTCGGTCGCCGATGTCCGTGCGCGACGACGCGATCGGCGCGCCGATGTAGCGGAAGTAGCCGAGCCCTTTGCGCCCCACCGCGTGCAGCTCGGTCTCGATCCCATCCTTCTGCAGACGCTCGAGGAGCTGTCGCCCCTCGCGAATCAGGTTGGCGTTGAACGCGCCAGCCAGACCGCGGTTGGAGGTGAGGAGCAGAACGCCGGCACGCCGGATCTGAGCAGGCTGCCGGAAGAGCGGGAAGCGCTCGGCGAGCGCCGGCGAGTAGAGATCCGCGATCACGCCGGTGAGCGCCTCGGCGTACGGGCGCGCGCCGACCACCCGGTCCTGCGCGCGCTTCAGCTTCGAGGTCGCAACCATCTCCATGGTACGCGTGATCTTCCGCGTACCTTCGACCGACTTGATGCGGCTCTTGAGCTCGCGACCCTTAGCCATTGCGAGATTCGCGCGAAGCCTTTTCGGAGCTCTTGTACGCCTCGATGCCGCGCTGGAGCTCTTCCGCGGTCTCCTTCGAGAGCACCTTCGTCTCGCGGATCTGCTGACCCACCTGCGGGAACTGCTTGGCCATGAAGACGTGGAAGCCGCGCTCCCAATCCCGGATCGCGTCGACCGGGACGTCGTCGAGGAAGCCGTTGGTCACAGCGTAGATGATCATCACCTGCTGCTCGACCGGCATCGGCTCGTACTGCGGCTGCTTCAGTACTTCCACCGTACGCATACCGCGATCGAGCTGCGCCCGCGTGGTCTTGTCGAGGTCCGAGGCAAACGCGGCGAACGCTTCGAGCTCGCGGTACTGCGCGAGGTCGAGGCGGAGGCGTCCAGCCACCGAGCGCATCGCCTTGATCTGCGCGGAGCCACCGACACGCGACACCGAGATACCCGCATTCACGGCGGGACGAGTGCCCGCGTTGAAGAGGTCGGCCTCGAGGAAGATCTGCCCGTCGGTGATCGAGATGACGTTCGTCGGGATGTAGGCGGAGACGTCGCCGGCCTGCGTCTCGATGATCGGTAGCGCGGTCAGCGAGCCGCCGGGCACGAAGATGGTCTCGTTGTCCACCACGCTCGGATCCTCGCTGATCTTCGCGGCGCGCTCGAGGAGGCGCGAGTGCAGGTAGAAGACGTCGCCAGGGTACGCCTCACGGCCGGGCGGGCGGCGCAGCACGAGCGAGATCGCGCGATAGGCCGCGGCCTGCTTCGAGAGGTCGTCGTAGACGCAGAGCGTCGCCTTCCCTTCCTGGTACATGAAGTACTCGGCCATCGCGCATCCCGAGTAGGGCGCGATGTACTGCATCGGGGCCGGGTCGGAAGCCGCTGCGACCACCACGATCGTGTAGTCCATGGCGCCCTTCTCGCGAAGGCGCTCCACCGTCGCCGCGACCGTGGACTTCTTCTGGCCGATCGCGACGTACACGCAGATCACGCCAGTGCCCTTCTGGTTGATGATCGTGTCGATCGCGATGGCGGTCTTGCCTATGGCGCGGTCGCCGATGATCAGCTCGCGCTGTCCGCGGCCGATCGGGATCATCGAGTCGATGGCCTTGATACCAGTCTGCAGCGGCTCCTTCACCGGCTGGCGGACGATGATGCCCGGGGCCTCCGACTCCACCTTGCGCGTGTGCTTGGCGGTGATCGGGCCGAGGCCGTCGATCGGATTGCCGAGGGCGTCCACCACGCGTCCCACCAGCTCGGGTCCTACCGGCACCTCGAGCACGCGTCCCGTGCGACGGACCTCATCGCCTTCGCGGAGCTTGAGGTAGTCGCCGAGAATGACGGCGCCGATGTTGTCTTCCTCGAGGTTGAGGACGAGGGCGGCGATCTTGTCGCCGGTCTCGCTCGAGGTCATCTCGAGCATCTCGCCGGCCATCGCCTTGGTGAGGCCGTAGACGCGGGCGATACCGTCGCGGACCTCGAGGACGGTACCGACGTCCTCGATATCGGGCTCGTTGAAGTCAGCCGCCTCGATCTGCTGGAGGAGGATATCCTTGATCTCGGCGGGTCGGAGCGAGGTTTCGGAGGCCATGTGAGGCGTGTCTGAGAGTCGGGTGAACTGGGTGGCGCGGGCGTACCAATCCCGTGGCTGCCGCAGCTTGTGAATTTTATCACAAGGTGGCTTTCCAGACAAGTGGCTCGCCACCGGATTTACCGTGCCGCCGGGGGGCGGGGGGAGGGGAGAGAAAGCAGAAAGCAGAAGGCAGAGAGCAGGAACGGCAAGGAAGCAAGGAAGCAGGAAGCAGGTACCGGCTCTTGGCGAGAGGGCCCTCTCCCCCGAGGTCGTTCACTGCTTCCTGCTTCCTGCTTCCTGCTCTCTTTCTCTCCTCTCCCCCACCATCCCCGCCGCTCGCTCCAGGACTCCGCGCGCGTTCGCGTACGAGATGCGCGCGAGCGCCTCATCCAGCGGCAGCCACCGGCACTCCGTTATCCCCTCCTCGCGCTGCGGGCTCGTCTCGGCGTGCTCGCTCTCCATCAGATAGAAGTGGCACACCTTGTGGATCAGCCGCTTCCGGAAGCGGAAGTACCAGTCGATGGTCTCTATAGCGTCGCGCAGCATGAGGTCGCGCAGCCCCGTCTCCTCCTCCACCTCGCGCAGCGCGGTCCGCTCGGGCGCCTCGTCGCGCTCGACGTGACCCTTGGGGAAGCCCCAGTTGTCGTAGCTGTCGCGGATCAGCAGAAAGAGAGGGCGACCATCCTCCATCCGGAATACCACGCCGCCGGCCGAGATCTCCTGCCGGGCCCGCCCGCGCGGCATCAGAGGCCCCGCACCGCGCTTCTGCTCGGGGCGAAGGCCGCCGCCGGCTCCTCGGGCTCCTGAAGCGTGGGTCGCCCCTCGATGAACTGGCGGACTATCGGGTCGGAGGTTTGCTGCATCTCATCCACCGTCCCCACCTGCTGCACGCGTCCCTGATAGAGCATGGCGATGCGTGTTCCCACCCGGTACGCGCTCCGCATGTCGTGCGTGATCACCACGCTCGTCACGCCGAGCTTCTCACGCATGCGGATCATGAGCTCGTCTATGTTGGCGCTCGTCACCGGATCGAGACCGGTAGTGGGCTCGTCGTACAGGATGTACTTGGGCCGGTGCGCCACGGCTCGCGCTATCCCCACACGCTTGCGCATTCCGCCCGAGAGCTCGGCGGGGTAGCGGTCGGCCACGTTTGGGAGATCGACCAGCTCGAGCGCCCGCTTCACGCGCTCGGCGATCTCCCGTTCGTCCAGCTCGCCTTGCTTGCGGAGCCCCATCGCCACGTTGTCGCCGATGGTGAGCGAGTCGAAGAGCGCCGCGAACTGGAAGACGTAGCCGATGCGACTCCTCAGGTCGTAGAGCTCGCGCCTGGGGAGCGACGGGACGTCGAGATCGTCCACGACCACGGTGCCGCTGTCGGGGACGAGGAGCCCCACCACGTGCTTGATCGCTACCGACTTCCCCGATCCCGAGTAGCCGATGATCACGACGGTCTCGCCCTCGACCACGTCGAGAGTGAAGCCCTCGAGGACCTTCTTCTGGCCGAACGATTTGTATACGTCTATCCACTTGATCACTACGCACGCTCCTGGCTTCGCCCCGCCGCGCCGCTCGCCGTCGAGATGCTCCCGGCACCGAGCCGGCCGCGCCTCGGGGGCGGCCAGCGCGCACGTCGCGCCACCGAACCGCGCGACGTGCGTAATCTGAGGTGCGCCGCGCGGGTGGGCAACGCGCGCGACTCCGGGGTATTATTTACTTGACGGGCGCCACCGCCCCTCCGCCACACCGTCCCCACGCGGCGCTCGGCGGCGCCCTCGCAGACCAGTCAACGCAGATCCTGGATCTCCCATGCCGCGTTCGATCCCAGCACTACTCTTCCTCGCATCTCTCGTAGCTGCCACCGCCAGCGCCCAGAGCACGGCGCCGAAACCCCAGGCGGCGCGCGACAGCTCGGCGAGCGCCAACCGGGCGAGCGCTGCCAGCCCGAGCGACACCGGTCAGAGCGCGGGCGCGCAGGCCAAGACCGTGATCAGCGGCTTCGTGCTGGACAGCATGACCAACCAGCCGCTCGCCGGCGCCACTGTGCTCCTTTCGGGCACTTCCAGGTCCGTCACCACCGACGCCGGCGGACGCTTCCGCTTCGAGCTCGACTCCGCCGCGAACGGAACGTACACGATCGGCTTCTTCCACCCCAAGCTGGACTCGCTCGGCGTCACGCCGCCGCCCAGGCAGATCCAGGTTCACAGTGAGGGCGAGAACTTCGTGGAGCTCGCGGTCCCCTCGATGCGTACCATCAGCTACGCCCTCTGTCCCGACACGTCGCTCACTGACGGCCGCGGTCTGGTGGCGGGTACGGTGCGCGATGCGGCAACCGACAGTCCGCTCGACAGCGTGCGCGTGGTCCTCATGTGGACGGGCATGAGCGTTGGCAACACGTCGGTGACGAAGGTGCCGCGCGCGGTGAGCGTGCTGACCGACGAGAGGGGATCGTATCACGCTTGCGGAGTGCCGATCGGCACACGCGTGACCGCGCAGGCACGAACGAAGACTCAGCGCAGCGGCTGGATCGAGGTGGATATCCCCGAAGGCGGGATCGGCAGGCGCGACTTTCTCATCGGCACCCGAGCGCCCGCAGCCGTTGCCGCGCGCCAAGGGGCGGACACCGGCGGCAAGGGAGTCCAGCCGCTCGGCAGCGCAATCCTCACGGGCAACGTGACGGCCACCAACGGTCAGCCGCTCGAGGGTGCGCAGATCCTCCTCCTCGGCACTCAACTGGCCGGCAGGACCGACCATAACGGCAACTTCCGCCTGGGTGGGCTTCCGGGCGGAACACAGAGTATCGAGGTGCGCCAGATCGGCTACGCGCCACGGCGTTTCGCTGTGGACCTCTCGCCGAACAAGGAGAGCAAGCTCACGGCGGTGCTCGAGGAGCGGGCGGTGGTGCTGGAGGCGGTGGAGGTGGCAGCGAAGAAGGGCTCTGGCATCCCCGGCTTCGACCGGCGGAAGAAGAGCGGCTTCGGCACCTACATCACGCGTGATGACATCGAGAAGCGCGGCGCGATCAACACCAGTGATCTCTTCCGCACGATCCCCGGTGTGCAGGTGATGTGGAACGGCAGCGGGTACACCGTGCAGATGTCGCGCGCCAGCGCCGGCTACTGCCCCGTGCAGTACTACATCGATGGCACGCCCTTCCTCTCCACCGGCGGCGATGACATGGATCAGATAGTCCAGCCGCAGGACATCCAGGCGATCGAGGTTTACAAGGGTCCCACGGAAACCCCAGCCGAGTTCCAGGGCGGGGGCAGCGCGTCGTGCGGCACGATCGTGATCTGGACGAGGCGGGGAGAGAGTAGAAAGTAGAAAAGAGAAAGCAGACGGCAGAAAGCAGAAAGCAGTGAACTGCCTCGGGGTCTGGATTTCTCCCCCGAGGCAGTTCACTGCTTTCTGCTTTCTGCCGTCTGCTTTCTGTCAGTCAGGCAGCGAAGCTGCTCAGCGCCCTTCCCACTTCGCCTTCCCGCAATCTCTTCAGAGCGCGGTCACGGAGCTGGCGGACGCGCTCGCGCGTGACGCCGAGCATGGAGCCGATCTCCTCGAGGGTGTGCTCGCGACCACCGTCGAGACCGAAGTAGAGGCGGAGCACCTTCGCGTCGCGCGGGGGGAGAGTGCCGAGTGCCTGCTCGATCTCGTCGGTGAGGAAGTGGTTCATCGCTTCCTCCTCGGCGTCGGGCAGCTCGTCGGCTACGAAACGCTCTATGAGCGAGCGATCGCCCTCGGGATCCATGGGCGCATCGAGTCGCACGTCGCCGCTGTTGAGCGCCGCCAGCGACTGCACCACATCTACGGAGAGACCGGTGAGGTACGCCAGCTCCTCGGGATTCGGCTCGCGGCGGAGCTTCTGACGCAGGATCTCCGACGCCTTGATGATGCGAGAGAGATCTGCCGTGCGGTTCAGCGGCACGCGCACCGTGCGCCCCTGGCGCGCGAGTGACGAGAGGATAGCCTGACGGATCCACCAGACCGCGTAGGAGATGAACTTCACACCCTGGTCGGGGTCGAACTTCCGCGCGGCGGTGAGAAGCCCGACGTTCCCCTCGCCGATGAGATCGATGAGAGGGAGGCCGCGATTCTGATATTTCTTGGCAACTGATATGACGAAACGGAGGTTGCGCTTGACGAGCTCCTGGAGCGCATCCTGATCGCCCGCGCGGATCCTGCGCGCGACCTCGATCTCCTCCGTGCCCTTGAGCAGGGGATAGGTGCTTACCTCGTAGAGATACTGGTCGAGGATATCGCGCTCGGGTTCGCTGGGCGCGATACCGGCTGGCGCTGCCCGGCGGCGGCGGCGCTTGACTTCGGTCATGGTGGAGTGAGCCTCGGACGGAACGTGATGGTATCTATCAATGCAGTCGACGACGCGTGTACCGCCACTCGATGCCGTCGACTTCAGCCCGTTGCCGGTACGGCGCGGGGAGCGAGTAAAAATGCGGTGCTAAAATACAGTCTGACACGGATTACGCCAGCCCCAATTCCTTGACAGGTCAACCTGCTCTGGCTATCGTTCGGGGTTCCCGGCCAAGGCGTCACGGCCGGGACGATTTGCCGGGGGCGTAGCTCAGTTGGGAGAGCGCTTGAATGGCATTCAAGAGGTCAGGGGTTCGATTCCCCTCGCCTCCACCTGGCTCGGCGCACCTGCCGATGCATTACGATTATTTTTGCAATTCCGTTTCGCGGGAATAGCTCAGTTGGTAGAGCACAACCTTGCCAAGGTTGGGGTCGCGGGTTCGAGTCCCGTTTCCCGCTTTACTACGGGGTTCAGGAGGCAGGGTTCAGGGTTCAGGAACTGCCTGGGAGATGAGATCTCTCACCCGAGGTAGTACGTGAACCCTGAACCCTGCCTCCTGAACCCTGCAGTTCAAGGGGCGGTTAGCTCAGTTGGTTAGAGCGCCACGTTGACATCGTGGAGGTCACAAGTTCGAGTCTTGTACCGCCCATCCTTCGGCACCGGCCGGGGGAAAACTCCCTGTTCCAACCGTGTTCGTTCGCGGCGAACGTGGAGTATCTGAACGAACGACGCTGTCTTGACGTCACATCTCTGCTCGGGTAAGTTCACAATGCTGACGGCGGATGTGTCTACGCAGCACGAGACGCGTCCGCCGTCGTATAGTCTAAAAAAACACAGGGCGCCCGTAGCTCAATTGGATAGAGCATCTGACTACGGATCAGAAGGTTCGAGGTTCGAGTCCTCGCGGGCGCGCCATGACGCCAGTTCCACCAGATTCATGGCGTCGGCGGGGCGTGGCGCAGCCCGGTTAGCGCGCCTGGTTCGGGACCAGGAGGTCGGTGGTTCAAATCCACTCGCCCCGACCATTCACGAAAGGAGCCGACGCGCTCCTTTTGTGCTTTTCAGAAGCGCGAGTAGCTCAGCTGGATAGAGCGTCGGCCTCCGGAGCCGAAGGTCGTGGGTTCGAATCCCGCCTCGCGCA
>DASSNL010000140.1:0-9519 GCA_035688075.1 Gemmatimonadaceae bacterium | reverse complement strand
ACGACGGGGTCAGGTCTTTAATCTCGAGCGGGCTGGGCGAATGCCCAGCCCGCTCGAGATTAAAGACCTGACCCCGTCTTGCGCTCGCCCCAGTGGACGGCAGCGATCCCCATGGTGAGCGTCCGAAAGCCCACCTTCTCGAAGCCGGCGCGCTCGAGCCTCCGAGCCAGCTCGTCCACGGCCGGGAAGTTGGCCACCGATGCAGGGAGGTAGCTGTAAGCCGTGCGATGCCCGCTCACTAGGCGCCCCACAAAGGGGAGCACGCGGTGGAAGTAGAGGTGGTAGGCGAGACGCACGAGCCGCGACGGCGGCGTGGTGAACTCCAGGATCACCAGCCGGGCGCCTGGGGCGAGAACCCTGGCCAGCTCGCGGAGGCCGGCGTCGAGCGCATCGAAGTTCCGCGCGCCGAAGGCGACGATGGCACCGTCGGCCGAGCCCGTGGCGAGCGGGAGCTGGAGGGCGTCCGCGACCATGGGACTGACGGGGAGCCCGCGCGTCTTCTCGCCTCCGCGGCGGAGCATCGGCTCGGCGAAGTCCACGGCGATCACCGTCCCGTCGAAGCCCCGCTCGCGCGCCAGCTCCGCGCTCACATCCAGCGTACCGGCGCAGATGTCGAGAAAGGTCCCGCGCGGACGACGATCGAACGCGAGTGCCGCGATGGCGCGAGCGCGCCAGCCGCGGTCGATGTTCATACTGAGGAGGTGGTTCAGCAGGTCGTAGCTGGGCGCGATCTCGGAGAAGATCCGGCGCACGTACGCCCGCTTCGCCCCGCCCCCGGCCGCTGCATCGCGAGCTTCGCGCTCCTCGGTTTCGACGGAAGACATTCCGTCAAACTTCTCCGCGGCTCGGTGGAGGCGCAAGCCGCCGTGCTGGATGAGCACGCAGGCCACGCATAACTTGGTACCGACTTCCAATGCCTCTCTCTCTCGAGCTCTCCAACCTCCCCGACGCCGACGTCGCCGCTCTCGCCCGAGGGGGGCGCGACGCCGCGTTCCGGGAGCTGGTGAGGCGGTACGAGCGGCCGGTGTTCTCGCTCATCTACCGCATGGTGCGCGACCGGGAGCTCGCCGAAGATCTGGCGCAGGACACCTTCGTGAAGGTGCTGAACCACATCGACCGCTACCGGCCGGAGTTCAAGTTCTCGAGCTGGCTCTTCAAGATCGCCAACAACCTCACGATCGATTACCTGCGCAAGCGCAGGCTCGACACCGTGAGCATCGACGGCTCGCCGCACGCCGCTACGGCCGCCGAGAAGGAAGCGACCTCGTTCGACGTGAGCGCGCGCGGAGAGTCGCCGCTCGACGAGATCGAATCGCGGGAGCTGGGCGGCGCGATCGAGGAGGCCATCGCGAAGCTTCGACCGGAGTACCGGGCCTGTATCCTGCTTCGTCATGTCGAGGACCGATCGTACGAGGAGATCGCTGCCACCCTCGACCTTCCTCTCGGAACCGTGAAGACCTATATCCACCGCGCCCGGCACGAGCTCCGGGAGGCCCTGGGACACCTGAGGAGCTGACATGAAACCGCCCTCGGACCACCGCCGTACGATCATGTGGAGGACTCGTGAATAGACACCTGCTACCGGAAGAGATCGACCAGCTCCTCGACGGCGAGGTCGGCTTCGGCACGGCGCCACTCAAGCAGCACGTACGTACGTGCGCGGAGTGCAGGGCCGAGCTCGAATCGGCGCGCGTGCTGGTGGACCAGCTGGAGCAGCTCCCGCACTTCGCGCTATCGCCGCGCTTCTCCGAGGAGGTCATGGAGCGCGTCCACGTGTTCGTTCCGTGGCACGTGGCACTCGCCGACAGCGTCCGCGCCTTCATCCCGCAGCAGCGCAGATGGCGCACGGCGGCATGGGCGGGTGTTGGCGCCCTCGCTTCGGTATTGCTGATCGCCTCGCTCTGGATCGTCACGCGGCTGGACGCGGTGCTCTTTGCCGTGGAGCTCGGGGTGGATCGGGTGCGTGCCGCGGGTGCGTGGGCGTTCTCGAATATCGTCGTGTCGCTCTTCGGAGATGCCGCCGCGCAGGCGCTCAGCGCCAGCGGGCCGGCCGGGATCGCCGTGGCTCTCCTGGTAACGGTGTTGACCGCGCTCCTCGCGGTCGGCGCGCTCCGCATGGTGGTCGCGGGCGCTCGACGTCGTTGAGACTCATGCGGAACACGATCTCGCTGCTGGCGCTCATCGTCGCCTCAGCGCTCCCGGCGCAGGAACCGGCTCCTGCACCGCGCCAGGCGGGCGGCGCTGCCACCACGACGACCGCAGGCGCGGACCCGATCGCCGTGTGGCTCGATTCGCTGGCGAGGGACACTCACGGCCTGGTGCTCCCCCGCAGCGCGGTTCGAGAGGGGAACCAGCGTGTTGCCGCGGGCGAAGCCATCTCCGGGAGCATCGCTGCCTGGCACGGCACGCTCGATGTGGCCGGACGAGTGGATGGAAACGCCGTGGCGGTAGGCGGCGATGTGGTCATTCACCCGGGTGCGGTAGTTCGCGGTGACGCGCTCGCGGTGGGTGGAGAAGTACGGAACGAGGGCGGTAACGTAGCGGGCGAGATGCGATCGCTCAGCGCGCTCACCGTGGGTCCGCTTCCCACCACCCCGCCGCGCAGCGCGGCGCAGACTGCGCGCCGCTCAGTGTCGCTCGCCGTCGGCTGGTACCTGGTACTCGCGGCCATCGGGCTCGCCGTGGTGCTCTTCGCGCGAGGGAATCTCGAGACCATATCCGACCGGATCCGCCGCGACTTCACGCGCTCTTTCCTGTACGGTTTGGCCGGCCAGCTCCTCCTGGTACCCGCGCTCCTCGTCTCGATAGTGGCGCTCGCCATCACGGTGATCGGGATCATCCTCATTCCCTTCGCTATCGTCGGCTTCTGCCTCGCCGTGGCGGGCGCGCTGGCGCTCGGCTTCATCGCTATGTCGTTCGTGATTGGCGACGCGGCCATGCGCTGGCGCGGCGCTGCCGTGGGAGGCGGGCGGGCGCAGCTTCTTCAGTTCCTGCTCATCGGGCTCTCCATCTATCTCGTCCTCTGGGTGATCGGTGGAGCGGTGGGCGGATTCGGAGCGTTGGGCGGCCTGGTGCGCTTCATCGTGACAGTGCTCACCTGGGTAGCGCTGACGGTCGGCTTCGGCGCCACGCTCGCATCGCGCGGCGGTACTCGCACCGGGGCCGCGAGGGAGCTCGAGGAGCCGGAGCTGGTGGACGATCTCTCCTGGCAGACGCCGACTCCGGTGAGCGGAGTGGCTGCGGCGCGTCGCCCGACTCCCGCCGAGCGAGAAAGACGATGAGCAGCGCACGGCTTCGACTGATCGCGCTCACGACCGCGATCGGTGCTCTTTCATCAGGCGGGGTCTCGCTCCCCGCGCAGGAGTGGCGCACGCTGGAGGCGAGCCGCTCGCTCGCGACGGCGGGTAACGGCGACACGCTCCACGTGCGACTCGGCTACGTGGCCGGGAAGCTCGCCCTCGGCGCGGCGAATCGCGGAACGCTGTACGATCTGACCGTGCGCTACGATGCGGACGAGCGCCGCGTGAAGTACTCGTACGATCCCTCCTCGCGCCTGCTCACCGTGGGAGGCGACAGCGGGTTCGCGAAGACCTTCGCCATCCGCCACGATCACGATGACGCTGACCGGAAAGGGCCAAGTCCATCGCTCGCTCTGAAGGTCGCATCGGGGATCCCACTCGATCTCTCGCTCCGTTTCAGCGCCGCCGATGCCGTACTCGACCTGAGCGGTCTCGACGTGAGCCGGCTGAGCGTCGAGGCCGCCGCGAGCGGCGGACGGATTACCTTCGGCACTCCGAACGCCTCGAGCATCCCGAATGCGGAGCTGCGCGCCACTGCTGCGGGACTCGAAGTGGCGCAGCTCGGAAACGCGCGCGTGGATACCGTGCGCGCCAACGCCACCCTCGGCCACATCGAGCTCGACCTCGGCGGCGACTGGACCGGCCGCACCGCGCTCGACCTCGATGCGGTGCTCGGCGTGATCACCGTGCGCGTGCCCGGCGATGTAGGCGTGAAGGTGGATGCGTCCACCACGCTCGGTAGCGTCGAGACTCCCGGTTTCACCGCGCGCGACGGTGCTCTGTACAGTGACAACTGGGCGAGCGCGAAGCGCAGCGTGACGATCGGTGGACGCGCCGTTCTCGGGCGCGTCGAGGTACGCCGCTCCGAGTGATCCGCACGATCTGACGCCTGGACTGGCCCTCTCCTTGCGATTTGCGAGGGTATGCAGCTCGGTGGGTACAGGATCTGGCCGTTACTGAGAGCCACGGGGAAGCAGGCGTCGGCTGATCGAATCACCGGATTGGCGGCGGAGGCAGCTTACCACTTCTTCTTCTCGCTCTTCCCCTTCCTGCTCTTCGCCACGGCACTGATAGGGATCTTCGTGGACCAGCGATCCACGATCACCTGGATCATGGATCAGATGGCCCGGGTGGTGCCCGATCAGGCGCTCAGCCTGGTCCGCGGCGTAGTGGAAGACGTGGTGTTCACCAACAGCAAGTCCGGCCTGATCTCCCTCGGACTGCTACTCACCGCGTGGTCGGGCTCGAACGTCTTCCGCTCCCTCATGGACACGCTAAATCTCGCATACGACGTCGAGGAGCAGCGGCCGTTCTGGAAGCGCGCGCTGCTGTCGCTCGGCGCGATCGTCGTGCTCGGGGCGCTCATGATCGTGGCCAGCACCGTAATGCTCGGCGGACCGGAGATACTGAAATGGCTCGGCGGCCGCCTGCACCTCCCCACCGGGAAGATCGATCTCTGGCTGGTGCTGCAGTACCCGATCGCATTCACGCTGCTGGTGCTCGCGTTCTTCATGATCTACAGATTCCTGCCGAACCTGAAGCAGAGCGTGAAGCAGATTCTGGTGGGCTCGTTGGTCGCGACGGTGCTCTGGCTCATCGTGACGCTGCTATTCCGCCTGTACGTCACCAACTTCGGCTCGTACAACAAGACGTACGGCACGATCGGCGCGGTGATTGTGGTGCTCACCTGGATGTATCTCACGATGCTGGTGATCCTCATCGGCGGAGAGTTGAACGCCGAGCTGCATCGCGGTACTGGCGCAATCCATCCGCGCGAGGGTGCCGTGTACGCCGGCCGTATCGTGACCTCTCCGCGGCGCACGCGCACCTCGTCGCCCGAGCCGGCGCCCCTACGAGCCAGTGGCCTGAGAGGGAGTGACGAGGGGAGGATGGAGTAGAACCGGAGCGCCCCTCCCCACCTCGAGTGTCGCCGCGGCGCTGCCATCGCGCACCGCGATCTCCACGAAGCCGAGCGATCCCACCAGGGCGGTGAGCTCCCCAGCGCGCACATCGGCGTAGGCGCGCCGCACTTCGAGCGAGCGCGCTGCGATGTCGACGCTCCCGCCGTTCATCGCCACGATGTTCGTGATGAGATTGCCGAAGCGATCCACCGAGATCACCTCGCCGAGCACACGTCCATCTCCGAGCCGCCGCGCCTCCGGAGTGCGCCGGATGGTCGGTGAATCGAACGGCGCGCCCAACTCCTCGATCGGCGTTCCCGCCGCGAGCAACGCCGCCGCCGGCGCGAAAACATCGCGCCCATGAAAGGTGCTCGACGCATGCGCCGGCAACGGCAGCGCCACCGCTCGTGCGTCTCGCGCCAGAAGCGCAGGCGACAGCACTCCATTGTCCGGTCCCACGAGGAATCTCCCATCGCTCGCCACCGCGATCGCCGCCCTCGGCGACCCCACCCCCGGATCCACCACCACGAGATGCACGGTCCCTCGAGGAAACCTCCTCCAGTACCTCGCCACCGCCAACCGCGCCCCCTCCACGTCCTGCGCCCCGACATCGTGCGATATGTCCACCACCATCGCCCCCGGCGCCCCCGACAACAGCACCCCCTTCACTTCCCCAACGTACCCGTCGGAAGTGCCGAAGTCGGTGAGGAGGGTAATCAGGGCTGGCATCGCGGTAAGGTTGGGGTAAGAGGAAGCAGGAAGCAGGAAGCAGTGAACTGCAGAGAACAGGAAACAGGGAACAGGAAACAGGAACTGCGACGTACGTCTGTCATCCCCGCGCAAGCGGGGACCCATGTTCGGTCCGGCCAACATGGATTCCCGCTTTCGCGCGAATGACCATGGATGGTGTGCCGGTACCTGCTTTCTGCCTTCTGCTTTCTGCTTTCTATTCTCACATCACACTTTCTTACTCCTCCACCCTCCGTTCCGCCAGAGCACCATCATCGCGAGGCCGCGGCAGATGGCGGTGAGGGAGATGGTCCACCAGATGCCGTCGGTGCCCCAGCGGGCTGCGGCCCAGGCGGCGACGGGGATACGGAGGGCGGTGAAGGTGGTGGACGAGAGCATCGGCGGGAGGGTGTTGCCGGCGCCGCCGAGGGCGCCCTCCAGGACGAGCTCGGAGCCGATGAATATCGTGGAGAAGGCGGCGATCCGGAGGTAGCGGATGCTCTCGGCGATCACGGCGGGGTCCGTCGTGAAGAGCGCGGCGAATTCCGGGGCGTAGGTGAGCTCGAGGAGCGCGCCGATCACTCCTACCAGCGTCGCGAGCGCGGTGGCGATCCAGCCGGCGCGCGCGGCACGGTCCACTTCCCCGGCGCCGAGGCTCTGGCCGACGATGGCGGCGGTGGCGGCGCCGAAACCCACACCCACGGTGAAGGTCCAGCTCTCCACGCGGTGTCCCACGCCGAGCGCAGCAATGGCCGGTGTGCCGAAGAGCGTGGTGGTGCGGGTGAGGAAGACGTACGTGAGACTGAAAAAGACTCCCGTTGCAGCGGTGGGTAGCCCCACGCGCACGATCGCGCGCATCGTCGCCGCGGAGATCGAGGCGAAGCGGATCATCTTCCGTCGCACCAGGAGGGCGATGCCGAAGAGGAACGCGAGCGACCGCGTGAACACCGTGGCCACCGCTGCGCCTGCGATACCAAGCTGCGGCGCGTGCCAGAGACCGAGGATGAGGACGGGATCCAGGACGAGCGCGCACACCACCGACGCGAGCAGGAGGAGAAAGGGTGTGCGTGTGTTCCCAGACGCGCGGAAGGCCGCGTCCACGGCGAAAAAGCCGAAGTAGGGCGGCGCGCCGAGGAGGTAGGTCCCCAGGTACACGCGCCCCAGCGCGGTGACGTGCGGGGGCGTGTCCATGAGGCCGAAGATCCAGTTCAGTGCGACGTGCCCGAGCAGCGCGGCGGCGCTCCCGAGCGCGAGCGCGAGGACCACACCATTCCCCACGGCCTCGGCCGCGGCCGTGTGGCGGCGCTCGCCGTGTCTGCGCGATGCGACGGAGGTGAGCCCCACGCTCACAAGCTCCGCGCAGGCTATCAGGAGCCAGATCCAGAAGAGTGATGTCGAGACTGCCGCCAGCCCGTCGGGTCCGATGTGTCTACCGACCCAGTACGCATCGGCGGTGCTGAAGAGCGTCATCAGCAGCATCGATGCGACCGCGGGAAGCGCGACGGTCGTGATCGTACGCACGAGCGGCCCGCCCACGAGCGCGCCGTGCGATGGAGCTTCGCCGGTCGCGGGGATTGCCGCTACGCCATCGCGTGAGCTCAACGGCAACGCGGCCACCGGAGCATCGTCCGGCAGCCGCGCTTCTTCCATCGGCCGTATGGAGCTGGCGTCGCTCACGCCGTAGTCATGCGGGGATGGCGCTCTCCGCGGTAGCGGTGATCTGGCGCGCAGTGTCGCTAATCGCACGGGACACCGGCGACTCCCGGTCGGCGACCACGATCGGCTTCCCCTCGTCGCCGCTGGTCCGAACCTCAGGCTGCAGCGGAATCTCACCCAGAAGCGGAAGCCCCAGCTCGTCGGCGAGCTTTCGCCCTCCACCTTCGCCAAAGAGCGCCGTGCGCGTGCCGCAGCAGTCGCAGACGAAGTAGCTCATGTTCTCGACGATGCCGAGCACCGGAACGCCCACGCGCTGGAACATGCGCGCGCCGCGCAGCGCGTCGCCCGTGGCTACGGGCTGCGGCGTGGTCACGATCACCGCGCCATGAACGTTGGTGGCCTGCACCAGCGAGAGCTGCGCGTCGCCGGTTCCGGGAGGCATGTCCACGAGGAAATAGTCGAGCTCTCCCCACTCGACGTCGCGCAGGAACTGCGTGATGATCTTCATCACGATGGGACCGCGCCAGATCGCCGGCTGATCGCGCTCGATGAGAAAGCCGAGGCTCATGACCTTCACGCCGTGCGCCTCGAGCGGGAGGATGCGATCGTTGACGACCCGCGGCGGCTCGTCGACGCCCATCATGCGCGGGATGTTCGGACCGTAGATGTCGGCGTCCATTAGACCGACGCGCGCACCACTCTGGGCGAGCGCGATGGCCAGGTTCACCGCGACGGTGCTCTTCCCTACCCCGCCCTTGCCGCTCGACACGGCTACTATGCGCCCGAGATTCGGGTAGGCCACCGGGGTGGGAGCCGGCACCGCCGCGCGGCGCGACTGCGGCTCCTGTCCCATGACCGGGAGCGAGCGCGAGCGCCCCGGTGGCGCGCTCTGCCCTCCGGGCGTGGGACCGTGCGGTGCAGCGTGCGGTGCAGCGTGCGCTGCCGACTGCGCGGGTGATGCAGCCCCCTGCGAGGAGGCAGCGGGTGCGGCGCTCTGCGACGGGTCCTTCACATCCACACGGACGTCGCTCACGCCCTCCACCTTCTCGACTGCCAGGCGCACCTCGCGCACCAGCGACGCCGGATCCTGCGCGGCGAGAAGGATGCTGAAGCGCACCCGCCCCTCCACGCTCACGCCCACGTCGCGGATCATCTCGGACGTGATGACGTCCTGTCCGGTACGCGGGTTGATCACGCTCCTCAGCGCGGCAGCGATCCGCGCCTGTAGCGGCTCAGCCATGATATTCAGATCTCCCGGGCCTCAGGCCTCACGAACTTCGTGGACCTCCGGCACCTGCGTTTTCAGATGTGCTTCGATCCCATCGCGCAGCATGCTCGCCGACATCTCGCAGTGAGGGCAGTCGCCCTCGAACCGCAGCGTGGCTAGGCCGCTCTCCCGCTCGAACTTCACCAACACTATCTCTATGGTTTCGAGCTTGAGCAGTGGTCCCACCTCGGAAATCGCCGCCCGGATGCGGTCCTCCACCGCCCCGTCAGCCTCACTCGCGCGCTTGAAGAGACCCATGTGGGGAAGGTAGGCGGGGGAGAAGAGTATTTACAGGGTTCAGGAGGCAGGGTTCAGGGTTCAGGTACCACGAGGGAGAAGGGAACAGGAGCAGTGAACGACGGGGTCAGCAACCGTCTTGAAAGTCAAGCGGCAATGAGTTCTGCGGGGAGCGCTGGGGAGCGGTAGTCGGCCACCCAGCGCTCGCCCGTTCGCACCATGGTGTTGAGGATGGTCAGGAGCTTCCGCATGCAGGCGGTGAGGGCGAGCTTCTTGGGTTTGCCGGCCAGGAGGAGCCGCTCGTAGAAGGAGCGGATAACGGGGTTGTACCTCGAAGCCACCAGTGCGCCCATGTAGAGCGCTCGCCTCACGCTCGCCCTTCCGCCCTGAGTGAAGCGGTGACCGCGAAGGGTGCCCGAGTCCCTACTGA
>DASSNL010000092.1:0-9219 GCA_035688075.1 Gemmatimonadaceae bacterium | reverse complement strand
CCACTCCATTCGGGCGACATCACGTAGAAGAGTATCCGCACCTCAGGTCCGGCCGGCCGGCTCCCGATCGCCGAACTGCAGGGTGTGCAGTCGATGGTACGCACCCTGCCGCTCGAGGAGCTCGAGGTGCGTGCCGCGCTCCACTATCCGTCCCCTGTCCATCACGAGGATCTCACTGGCGTACTGGATGGTGGATAGGCGGTGCGCGATCACGAGTACCGTGCGCCCCTTGAGCAGTCGGTCTATCGCCTCCTGCACGAGCCGCTCCGACTCGGTGTCGAGCGCCGAGGTGGCCTCGTCGAGGATCAGGATGGGCGGGTCTACCAGGAGCGCGCGGGCGATGGCGATCCGCTGGCGCTGTCCTCCGGAGAGGCGCGTACCGCGCTCGCCAAGCGGCGTGTCGTAGCCCTGCGGTAGCTCCATGATGAACGAGTGCGCGTTCGCGGCGCGCGCCGCCGCCTCGATCTGCTCGTCGGTGTATGCTGCGGCGTTCCCGTATGCGATGTTGTTGCGCACGGAGTCGTTGAAGATCACCGTCTCCTGGCTCACGATTCCCATCAGCGAGCGGAGCGAGGCGAGCTTGATGTCGCGCGTGTCGACGCCGTCCAGAAGGATTCTTCCCCCGGTAGGCTCGTAGAGACGCGGGATGAGGTCCACGAGGGTGGTCTTCCCCGCCCCGCTCGCGCCGACGAGCGCGATCACATCGCCGCGGCGCGCGGTGAGCTCGATGTCCGCGAGCACGGGGCCCTCCTTCGGATCGTACGCGAAGGAAACGTCCTCGAAGACCAGCGAGTCGTGGAAGCCGTCCGCCACGCGCGTGCCCTTGTCGAGCGCCTGCTCGGTGGGGGAGTCGAGCACATCGAAGAGCCTCTCCGACGCGGCGAACGCATTCTGGGCCACGGCGGGGATCTGGGAGAGCTGCTTGAGCGGCTGGAGCAGGCGCATGACGAAGGTCAGGAACACCAGGAACTGCGATGCCTGCAGCGAATTCTCCACCAGCACCAGGTGCGCGCCGATCCAGAGGAGGAGAACGGTGATCAGCGTGCCGAGCGTCTCGGTCACCGGCTGAGCCACCAGCGCCACGCGGGCCATGCGGACCGATCCGCTCGAGTAGCGGTGGCTCGCCTCCACGAAGCGCGCCTCCTCGTGCCGCTCGGCGCCGAAGGTCTTCATCAGCCGAACGCCGCTCACGCTCTCCTGAAGGACGCTCATCATCTCGCCGTGGTCGTTGCGCAGCCGGCGGTAGCCGCGGCGCAGACGTCTGAGGAGTGGCTGGAGCGCGAGCGTGAGCGCGGGCGCCACCACCAGCGCGATGAGCGTGAGTCGGAGCGAGATCCCCGCCAGGTAGGCGATGTAGATGATCACCAGCGCCCCGGCGGAGAGCGCCCTGGTGACCAGCTGCGTGATGAGCGTGCGCGTCTGCTCCGTATCGGAGAGGACGCGAGAGAGGATCTGCCCCGTTCGTGTGCGCGTGAAGTAACCCATCGGCAGGAGCTGCAGATGGCGATACACGCTGTCGCGCAGGTCGCGCGTCACGTACTCCTGCAGCTCCGCACCCAGAGTCCCCGCGAGCCAGATGAAGAGATTCTTCAGCGCGACGGTGGCGAGGATGATGATGATGACGTTCCTGAGCGACTGCATCGGCTTCGCCGGATCGAGCAGCGCGCCGATGGTGAGATGCAGGAAGTCGTTCACCCACCCGCGCCCGAGAGGGAGCTGCGGCTGGCTGAAGAGCGAATTCAGGAAGGGGATGAGGAGCGCGAACGCGTAGCCGTCCAGCGCCGCCCCTATGAAGTTCGCGACGATGGTTCCTACCATCCGCCACTTGTGCGGCAGGAGGTAGCTCAGCAACCGACGGTAGAAGTACACTCAGCGACGCGGGGTAAGGAGCGCCACGGGGAGGATCACCTCTTCAGGCGTGACCCCGCCGTGCAGGAACGAGCCTCGGTAACGGCTCTGGTACTCCCGAAGCTTGGTCGGATACACGAAGAAGGTGTCGCCCGCAGCGAAGAGCGAGTTGGCACCGAGCCCGCGACGGGGAAGCCTGAGATCGTCGGAGTTCGTGAAGAGGAGCGCGTGCTCCGGGCGCTCGGCGCGCAGGTCCTCGCCGAACTTGTAGCGCAGATTGGCCGTGGCATCGCGCTTGGCGAACACCGTGGCCGGCGTCTGACAGTGGATCGAGCCGTGATCGCTCGTCACGAGCACCGGCACGCCACGCCGCGACGCCTCCTTGAGAAGCGTGAAGAGCACCGACCGCTCGAACCATTGACGAGTGATCTGACGGAGCGCTACCTCGTCGCGCGCCACCTCGTAGAGGATTGCGGACTCGCTCCGCCCATGCGTGAGCAGATCCACGAAGTTGAAGACGAAGGCGCTCACCCCCTCGGTAGCGATCGCCCTCGGCACGCGTCGCTCGAGGTCGGCCGAGTCGGCCGCGGAGGAGATCTTCTCGTAGCGCACCGGAGCATCCACCTTGAGCTCGCGCAGGTGCGCCTGGAGCAGCTCCCGCTCGTGCGCGTTGAGCGACTCGTCCTCGCGCTCGCCCCACCAGTCTGGGAATCGCGCGGCGATCTCCGCGGGAAAGAGCCCGCTGAAGAGCGCGTTGCGCGAGTAAGGCGTGGCCGTGGGGAGGATGGAGAAATGATGCGTGGTCTCCACCTCGAAGTGCGGCGCCAGAAGCGGCTGGATCACCTGCCACTGGTCGAGCCGCAGGCAGTCGATCACCACGAACATCGCGACCGGCGACTGCTCGAGGATCGGGATGAGGAACTCGCTCACCACATCTATCGAGAGCGGTGGGCGATCGCCTTCGAGATCGCGCAGCCAGCGCGGGTACTCCGTGCGCATGAAGCCGGCGAACTCGCGCCGAAGATCGGGATAGAGCGCTTGGAGCGAGTCGTAGAGACTCTGCTCGCGCGCCTGGATGAGGGCGATGTCCCAATCGACCATCTCGGTGTAGCGCGCCACCCAGTCGCGCCAGTTCAGCGTGCGCTCGCGCTCCAGCTCCATGGCGCGGAAGCGCTCCACGAAGGACCGGGCGATGGCCTGTTGGCGGATCCTCGGCCCCTCCAGGACGCGCGTGATCACGGTGAGCACCTGCCGCGGGTTGATCGGCTTGACCAGGTAGTCGCGCACGTCCATCCCGAGCGCCTCGCGGAGCGTCGCGTCCTCCTCGCTCTTCGTCACCATGACGATGGGAAGGAGAGGGTCCACCTCGCGGATCTCGTGGTACGCCTCGAGGCCGCGCTTCCCGGGCATCTGCTCATCGAGGAGCACGATGCCGTAGGAACGCCGCCGGAGCATCTCCACGGCGTCGTCTGCGTTGGTGGCGGCGTCTACCTCGAAGCCCTTCTCGCGCAGGAAGATGCGGTGAGACTCGAGGAGATCGGCCTCATCGTCTATCCAGAGTACCGATTTGAGGGGAAGCGCCATGCTGGCTGAATGTAGCCGTCGACATTGTTGCCTGCCAGCCACAGCGGGCTGTAGCCTGCAATCCGTATGGCCCCCCGGCACGCTGCCGCGTATCTTGGTGCCCCATGCCAGTACGCACCGACATCTCCCCCCTCACGCTCCTCCTGACGCGCGTCGATGCCGTAGTGGACGGCGCCGCGCCGCCCGATGGAATCCCGACCGGGTATCCGAGCCTCGACAAGCTCCTGGGCGGCGGGCCGCGCCACGGCGACCTCGTGGTGCTCGGCGGCGATGTGGGCTCCGGCAAATCGGCGCTCGCTCTCTCCATCGCCCTCCGTGCCAGAGCAGCGGGACACAAGGTGGAGCTCATCACGAGCGAGAGCGACATCTCTCGCCTCCTCGAGCGCGCACTAGCCATGGAAGGGCGCGCTCCGATAGACAACATCCGGCAGGGGATGCTCGACGACACCATGCGTGCGTCCCTCGGCTCCGCGGCGCTCCGCATGCGCGATACGGTGCCCGGGATCTCGCGGATCTCCACCGCCCGCGAGGAGAGCGGCCCGCGCGATCTCGCCGAGCGCGTGCTCGCGCTCAAGGGCGAAGGGGAGCTGGTGATCATCGACTCGCTCCAGGGCGTCCCCACCGGTGCAATGCCGCAGGACGAGGAGCTGGCCCAGACAGTTCGCCTCCTCAAGTCCGCGGCGCTCGACGCGCGTCTGGTAGTTCTGCTCACCGCACAGCTCCCCGCCCTCGCTCGCACCCACCCGGACAATCGCCCCACGCTCGACGACTTCGGAGCGCTCGGCGCCGTGAAGCAGCACGCCGACATCGTCCTCGCCCTCTACCGCGAGGAGCTCTACTCCGCCGCCCCAGGCCAGGAAGGCGCCACGGACCTGATCGTCCTCAAGAACCGCAACGGCCCTACTGCTTACGTGGACCTGTACTTCTACAAGCAGTGGCTGAGGTTCGAGGATATGGTGGAACCCTGAACTACTAGAAAGCAGAGAGCAGAAAGCAGAAAGCAGTGAACTGCCTCGGGGTAGAGGGCCTACCTCCACGAGCCGTTCACTGCTTTCTGCTGTCTGCCTTCTGCTTTCTTGTAGTTACGTACTGCACCGCCAGATCCGTACTGCTCCACAACTGGATATCCGAGCTGGTGCCGTAGCGGGTGGGGACGAGGCGGCCGCCTTGGATCTGGTAGCTCCATAGCTCGGCGTGCTTGAAGCCGGAGGCGAGGACGGCGGAATCGATCTTGTGGATGGCGGCTTCGAGGGCGCTGGTGTAGCGGGCTACGGCGGACGAGGTCGCGTGGGCGGAGTCGGCGCGGACGGCGGAGAGTTGCTTGGCGAGGCCGAGGAGGATGAGGTTCACCTCGCGGCCCCACACTACCCTGGGGCCGTGGTAGGGGTCGTCGCGGAAGGCGTTCCACACACCTGGTGGGGCGTAGGCATCGTTGGCGACGAGGGGGCCGAGGCCTTCCACGAAGAGCGCGACCGGATAGGGGCGGGTGAAGACTCCGATCTGCTCGATTGCCTTCGCGGCGAAGAGGGTGTCGGCGAGCACCTTCGCGGTCAGGTCGCCAAGGAAGAGACCCGTGGCCGGATCCGTGTTCACCACTGGGATCGGGTGGCCGGCGCTGTCGAGGGAGATTGCGAGGAACGTCAGCGAATCGCGTGCACCGCCGTCGCGCTCGAGGAGGCGCTCCCAGTAGCTCCGCTCCTCCGACGGGAGCCAGGCGAGCTTCGCCTGGATGCGCTCTCGAATCTCCGACGGCGCAAGCGAAACGACGAAGTGACGCTCCGCGCTCCGCCACACGTTCGCGTCGTGGCGCGCACGCGCGGGGTCGCGGAGGTAGCTCCCCAGTGGAGTGTGTACCGCCTCCGGCGCGAGTGAGTCGAGCCCCGCGGCGGTGAAGCCGAGGGTGTGGAGCACATCGACGATCCGCGCGATCGACTCGAGTGCCTCGGGAGCCCAGATGACGTTGATGTCCATCGCGAAGCGACCATTCGCGTAGCCGGTCTGGCTGTCGCGCCAGCTCGCGGAGCGCCAGTGCGTGGAGTCGAGCTTCGGGAAGGCGATGAGGTTCTGCACCACCGGATCGCGCGCGTACGGGCCCGTTTCCGAGGTTACCAGCGAGAGCTCGCGCAGGAGGAGCGCGAGGCGTGAGCTACTGTCGCTCGCGCCCGCACTGAGGAGAAAGGTGCGCTTCCGGCCGGCGGGGACGTCGGGATCATCGAGGTAGCGCGCGGCAACGACGGCGAGCTGGAACTCGTCGTCCATCATGTGGTAGTTCTCGCGCACCACACGGATGTCGCGCAGCTCGGTGCGCACCCGGGCGAGCACGCTGTCGGCCGCCGCGCGCGAGCGGCGGCGCGCGGCGGGAAGCGAGTCGGCGATCAGCGCGTTGTATACGCTCGCGTGCTCGCGGATCGCCTGGCCGCCCAGTGCTTCTTCGTGGCTCACATCGCCACGCGGCGAGAGCTTCCGCAGCACGCTCGCGATCACGTGCTCGCCCATCTCCTCCTTCCAGATAGGCTGCATCATCAGGGAGCTCATCATCATGTCGCGGCCGAAATACGTGGCGTAGTTCGGCATCCCGGCCATGAGCTTCTCTTCGGTGCTCAGCAGCTCCACGCTGCGCACCTCGCGCTCGAGCCAGCGGTAGCGCGCGATGGTCGCGGAGTCGGTCGGGCTCCGATCTCCCGCGCCCACCGCTCGCAACGCGCTGTCGTGCGCCGCACGCGCCGAGGCCAGGAAGCGAAGGAAGTCGGCGCTGAAGATCTCGTCGCGCGAGAGCGGGGTGAGCGCCCAACCATCCGTGGCAACGGTTACCGCCACGCGAACGGGCGCATCGGAGCGCGCACGTATGTTGACCGTTCGTCCGGTGATGCTGGTGCTCGCCTCACGCGGATCGGTGCGCAGCTCGAGAGCGAGGTGGTGCGCACCATCGAAGCTCATGTGCACCGCGCGCACCACGCACGCGCTCCCCGTGCAGTGCGACGTGACCGTCGGCGTGAGGCGGCTGGAGAGCTGGGCGATGCTCGTCGCGTTCAGGAGCGCGAGCTCTCGTCGCTGCTCCTTGGGAGGGAGCCTGCGCAGGTTGTCGATGAGCTGCACCAGCTCCTTCTCCCGGAACGAGGGTGAGCCGAAGGGCTGGAGGTGCTGGCGCGAGTACTGGAAGTCGCGCTCCACGCGCATGGAACCGAGGAGCAGCAAGCCAATGTCGAGCCGTGGCGCCGCGGCGGTGAGCGTGTACGTGAGAGTGCGCACGGTGCCGGTGTCCGCGACGATGGCGCTGTCGCTCCCCCACTCGAGCGTCGCGGGCTGCCCCTCGCTATCGCGGGCCGTGAAGCCGATGCTCTCGTCGGCGGCGTCAGCCCACATGTTGACCACTCGGCCACTGCGACCGTCGAGGTATACCTGGAGCGCGTTCCCTTTCGAGTCGCGGTAGAAGCGCGTCTTGTATCCCTGGTAGGCTGCCGTGTCGTCCATTCCGGGCTCGGGGAAGTCGAGTACGGGCGCCACACGGCGCTCGGTACCGATGCCCGAGTCACGGGTTGCTGCGTCCACACCTCGTGCATCGACGTGTGGCACGATGCGCCGTTCGGCGGAATCCACCACAACGTCGATGCGCTTCCCGCGCACGTGCAGGCCGCGCAGCACGAGTCGCGTGATGCGCGACGGAAGAACGGGCGGGAACGCGTCTTCCAGGCCTTCTTCGCCAAGCCGCAGACCGGTGTAGCCGAAGATCACCTGCTGCAGGAAGCCGCCCGCGCCGGTGGCGAAGTACACCGCGGCGTTGCGCGGCGTCTCCGACAGCATGAAGAAGGGACCCATCAGGTGCTCGCGATAGCTGTGCGGCAGCAGCGAATCCACCAGCGCGCTGTCCCCCAGCTCGGCCGCGTCCACGGAGAGGAGCGTCGAGCCCATCATCGCGCCCTGCCCCTCCTCGAGGAGCTGGCGGATCGCCTGCTCGAGCTGCGCGCGCTTCGCCTGCTCCGTCATGGCAACACCGAGCGGGTAGGCAAGGAGCGGGGTGACATCGCCGAGAGTGGAGTCCGGCGCACCAGCGTACGTGCGAAAGAATCCGCTCGCCGAGTCGTATGGCATGGCGAGCGTGCTGGCGAGCCGCTCCCAGCGCGGGTCGGGCTCCTTCCCAAGCTTCCTGCTCGCCGCCTCGGCGATGCGCAGGTTCTTCCGCGCGACGGCGTTGGTGTAGGCGTCGTCGGTTACGCCGATCAGCCCCTCGGCCACCGACACGACGTTCTCGATGTGCGAGCGGCCGTCGGTGGAGTCGTAAGTGGCGCGGCTCACCCAGAAGTCGGCGGTCGCACGGATCACCGGGTAGCCCTCGCGCGCGAGCCAGGCGGAGTCGCCGGTGGCGAGATAGTACTGCCACTGCGCGAGCGCCACGTCGCCGGTCACGTGGATCTCGGAGCTCGCGTTCTGCGACGCGAAGCGCGGAGTGGCTTCGTGCCCCTGGTAGTCCGACTCCCACGGGTACATCGCGCCGCGGAAGCCATTGGCGCGTGCGTTCTCGCGGGCAGCACCGAGTGCCCGTGCGCGAAACGCCACGAGCGAGCGCGCGATGTGCGGGTGCAACACGAGGAGCGGCGGGAACATCCACGTGTCGGAATCCCAGAAGATGTGGCCGTAGTAGCCCCCGCTCGAGAGCCCCATCGGAGGGATACCGAGCGCGGTTCCGCTGTCGGCGCTGCAGAGTAGATAGAAGAGCATCGAGCGCACGAGGCGCTGGAGCTGCAGATCACCATCGATCTCGATGTCGGTCTCCCACTCTTCCCGCCAGGCGCGCGCATTGGCGTCCGAGAGCGCAGCGTAGTCGTGCGGTCTCCCTTGCGCTGCCTCGCGCGTTGCGACAGCGAGAGGATCTGCTTCTTCGGCGGATGAGACTACGCGGACGACCTGCGAGAAGGTGTAGCTCTGGCCGGGCGATGCGTCGAACTCCAGCTCCACCATGGCGGTGTCGCCGCGCGCGGTAGTGCGTGTAGAGGCGCGTTGGAGTTTCCGCGGCCAGCTCACGGTCGCCACTTCCGCAACCGTCGTCGAACTTGCTTCGGGGCTGGATGCCATGCGGAGACGCGCACCGCCCTCCTCGAGCAGCGCATCCTGGCTCTGGACTACCATCCGTCCCGGATACCAGAGCTCCTTGGGGCCCCAGTCCGGCTCGATCCGTTGGAGCTTGGCGAGTGCCAGCCGGTTTGGAGGCGGCCGGCCCGCGATCGCGAATCGCATCCGCAGGCGTCCCGAAAAGTGCGGGACGATGTCGAGCCGTACCCCGGCGAGATGCGGGTCGGCGCGCGAGACGAAGGTCTCCACGCGCACCGAGATACGATGGCTTCCGTTCACCCAGTCGTAGCTCGTGTGCGCCGTGCCGGTCCGCATGTCCAGCAGCTGTCGGTACGATCGCATGGAGCCGGCGGGCGAGGCGGCATCGAGACGGGCATGGCCATCCATGATCGTGATTGCGTTCCACGCGGGAAGTGCCACGATCCGGGCTACGTCGCCCGGCGCGTGCTCCTCGACCCCCGCCACGAGGGAGAGCGACGGACCGAGCCCCGACGCAGGGATAACCACGCTGAAGTGCCCGTTGCCCAGAAATGGTGAAGGAGAGCGCGCCGGGTCGCTCGTGGCGAGCAGAAATGTGGAGTCGTGCGTCACCTCCGCAGCGATCGGCTGCGCGGCTACGCAATTTCCCGAGAGCGCGCTCAGGCACGCCAGCGTGACAAGGAGACGAACGACGGGGTCAGGTCTTGCATCGTGCATCGGCTGCCAGAAGGCAGCCGATGC